>DLAJ01000026.1:124122-152365 GCA_002493905.1 Lachnospiraceae bacterium UBA7050
GCTTTTCTCCCATGTTTGCTTTTTCTCCACTCTAAGTCTGCAAATCAATGATACACAGATCATACAAATCCATTCGTTTCACGATGGCATCCTAACTATCTATTGCAAAATATCCAGTATGTCGGACAACGTAATCCCGCCCTCGTCTTCGTTCAAAGCATTAGGTTCATTCATACTATATGCCGACTGCGCAGCATTCAAAAGGCTTGGATAAGTGTTCTCAAACGTTTTTGCTAAAAATAAATATGCCCCTGCTTCCTGCAAAGTTACAGCACCCTCTACAACATACTGATTTTCATCCGCTTCTCCACCCGGACATTTTATATAAATGAAATCTTCATCCGAACTTCCCTTATATAAAATGTCGACTTTGACCTGATAAATTGTATAAGGAATACAATGAGACTGATCCAAACCTGTCGCAGAATCTTTTCCGCTCTCTGCTCTTACATCCAGCATTTCATAAGATACACTTTCTACGGTGCCGCTAAAAACCAGATCCGCCTCATCAACCAATTCCTGCGCTGTATCATAGGATGGATACTCCGCATGAATGATCGTAATCATTGTTTCGTCTTCAGGTTCAGTCACATCTTTTCCGCATGCTCCTAAAACGCAAATCGCAATCACCAGCACAACTATGCTGAAACTCTTCCTCATCCTGATTCTCCCCCTAATATTTTGCATTTACATTATCTATATCAAACTGCTATGGTGTCGTCATTGTATTTCTGTCACGGCTATGTTTCATAAGCGATGGCTTTGTCGTATTAGGATTATCGCATAACCAAAACACATGCCCAAGCTCATGCGCCACTGTACTTGTAGAAAAATTAAAAATATCTGTCGCATCATCAGCGATTGTCCTTGCATTTATTTATATTATGAACTTTATCGTATAGCCCGTTGTTGCAGAACATGTTTGTGTAGTTAATCCATACCATGTGTCGTTATACCTCGCAGGCTCAATAGTATTATTACTTGAAGAAGACGTTGTAATAGAAACATTTGCGCCCGAATCATTCCATGCTGCAATCCCATCGTCAATAATCCGTACCCATGCATAATTATTATCGCTCGAATAATTTTTAACAGTAATGTTTCCTGTTTCTGATCCATTAGCAATATAAGGATCAGCTGCATAAGCCACAATAACTGAACACAATGTCAAGCCAACTGCTACTATAATAGCAACTGCTTTCTCTGCTTTTTTCATTTCAGTCCCCCTCCTAAGTCACAAATGCTCTTGGATTTCAAATACCCGTTTTGCTATATATTTCAAAATGAGTCATCCATTGGCAATCTCCTCAAAACAATACGTATGATCTATATTCTCTAAAAATAGCATTGTTTTTTATTTATTGTACTATACACTACGCTTGTTTGTTAAGTTTTGACTTATAATATTAGTATCAGATAAAAGGATGGCATAAATAGAAAATAAGCTAAAAGCAGATATCGCTTTGACACATTAGAATAAAAAGTATACCAAAATAATATAGATGCCGATTGCCAATCTCAGACATTGGCATGTCAGCATCCATATACAAAAGGAACTTATGCATATCTCCAGCAGCTGCGCAGAATACGGAGTCCTGCGCGGAGCTCATCTATTTTTAGTCCTCCGAACCCTAAGACAACCGTCCGGTCGGCGGCAAGATGAGGCGGAAGCCCCAGGCGCTCCTCCCGGATTGTCAGCTCCTTCAGCGTATAAACCCGGATTCCCATCG
Organism: Lachnospiraceae bacterium UBA7050; assembly: GCA_002493905.1. GTDB lineage: Bacteria > Bacillota > Clostridia > Lachnospirales > Lachnospiraceae > DLAJ01. Next base: position 125,853 of record DLAJ01000026.1, read on the forward strand.
CCGCGGCGCGCAGCTTCATCTCACTGGCGCTTAATCCATGATTCGCCGTCACCAGCAGATGCATGCCCGCATGCGCCCCGGAAACCGTAAAATCCGGCGCCCAGCGCCTGATGACGCTGAGCATCAGATCGTGCTTCTGTCTGTAATATTTGCGCATTTTATTCAGATACCGTTCAAAATAGCCATCCCTGATAAATTCGTTTAAGGTTGCCTGATCAATGCGTGATACTGTGGAAGACAAAAAACCACATTGTGAATGAAACCGCTCCATAAGCGGTTCCGGCAGAACCATATAGCTGATGCGGATCGCAGGCGCGATCGCCTTCGAAAACGTTCCGATATAAATCACGCGCCCGCTGCGGTCAGATGCCTGCATGGACGGAATCGGTTTGCCGCGATAGCGGAATTCACCATCATAATCATCCTCAATCAGATAACGACCCTCCTTGGCTTCCGCCCAGCGAAGCAGCTCATGACGGCGTCCGATCGGCATAATGACCCCCGTCGGGTATTGATGGGACGGCATCACATAGGCAAGGTCTGCACCGGATGCCTCGAGTTCGTCTATGCGCATGCCCTGTGCGTCCATCCCGACCATGCACATCCGAAAGCCCATTGCCGAAAACAGGCGGTACGCACGCTGATAGGTCGGATTTTCCATCGCCGCCGAACGCCCCTCGCCGATGATATAGCGCAGCAGCATGAGCAGATAATCGTTTCCTGCTCCGATAATAATCTGCGAAGGCTCACATAAAACGCCTCTCGCGCTGTGAAGATAACGTGCGATCGTAGACCTCAGGCTGTAGTCACCCTGCGGCTGCCCCGGTGAGAAAAGCTCCAGCCTGTCGTCGTTTAAGGTGTTGCGCGTGATTCTGCGCCATGTGTCAAACGGAAACTGCGACATATCCACACCGTTCGGCGAATAGTCGATCTGAAACTGTTCCCTGGGCGCAGGCTCCGGCTGCGCTTCCCATTCTTTTTCCGGTTCAATACGGACAAGCCCCTCCACGTGACAGACAAAATATCCGCGGTACGGACGCGCCTCAATATATCCCTCCGCCTGAAGCTGGTCATAAGCCAGGTCCACCGTGCTTCTGGAGATAGATAAAAACTCCGCCAAAGAACGCGTTGAGGGAAGCCTCTCTCCAACGAGAAGCCTCCCTGTCCTGATCTCTGTCACCATATAATCATAAATCTGTTCGTAGAGCTTTCGCTTACTGCCCGGCTCTAAAAATAATGTCAATTCCTTCATCGCTTTTTCTGCTGTTCTTTGATCTTTGCCATCAGCGTTTCCCTTAAATCCCTTGCCTTTTCCTTCATACGCGGGTTCGCTCCGGGTGAAACAATGATGCCCGATACGAGCTTGCTCGAAACATCAAACTGTTCAAAGCGCATCGCCGTTACGGCGATCAGGTAGTCCACCGTTGCTTCATCCATACCGCACATCGGATAGCCTTCGGTCTGTCTTGCTGCCAAAAAGCCCTCCAGCGCGTTTCTCAAAAATTCGTCTTCCTCCGCATTGATCGCTTCTTTTTTCTTCGCATAATCCGCTTCGGAAGCATCCAGATGCTCCGCCTGCCCGCGAAGAAGCCATGCAGTCTTTAAGCATATGTATGCCTTCTCGCTCGGCTTCGCCATTTTAACAATCGCATTGGCAAGCGTCAGCTTATAACGCTCGAGCGCCTCGTCGTAAGTATAGATATCTTTCGTTTCCTTCTGCGGCTTAAAGGAACGCGAGATCGACTCCTTGATCTTGGTCGCCTGAACTGCCGTCAGGAACTTAAAGTACCGGCTGAGTGACGCATAACCGCAGTTCGGACAAAGGATCACGTCATATTTCAGCATATCAATATTTTCATATTTCGGACGCAGATCGGGGTCCGTACCGATCAGCTTCGCCTTACCGATCTTGACCGTTTTCGCCTTAAATTCATGATCGCAGAGCGGACACTGAAACGACTTGTCAAACAAAAAGTCCTGTTCCTGCGGAGCCTTCGGCGCTTCCTGCGCTGCCTCCTGCCCCTTTGCACCTGCCTGTGTCTCGTAAATATTCATGCCTTCGAGACCGCCTAAGCCAAACGATCCCAATCCGTCTAATAATCCCACTGCGCTACCTCCACTTTACTTTTATATGAATCTCCATTCCGCTTTTTAATCCCATCATTCTTGTCAGAAGCGTTTTACCGCAATGACACGTTTCCGCCTGCGTCTTACCGCTTTGAAAATACTGCTGCACTCTCCCACTATTTTGGCAGTACAAAGGAGCTCTTCAGCGATACAATCCGGTTAAAGACAAGCGCCCCTTCTTTGGAGTCTTTGTAGTCCACACAAAAATAACCCTGTCTGACAAACTGAAAGCTCTCATATGCCTTTGCGTCTTTTAGTGCCGGCTCCACATAGGCATGTTCAAGAACCGTTAAAGAATTCGGGTTCAGATTCAGACTTCCGTCCTCCTCATTATATACACCCTTTTCCTCATCTACAATATTCTCATACAGGCGTACCGTAACCGGAACCGCCGCATGGCAGGGCACCCAGTGAATCGTACCCTTTACCTTCCTGCCGTCGGGGCTGTTTCCGCCCCTCGACGCCGGGTCGTACTCGGCATGCACAACCGTTACATTCCCGTCCGCATCCTTCTCAAATCCCGTACATTTCACAAAGTACGCATTCATCAGACGCACTTCATTTCCCGGAAACAGGCGGAAGTATTTTTTCGGAGGCTCTTCCATGAAATCCTCCCGGTCGATATAGACCTCCCTCGCAAACGGAACTCTTCGCTTACCGAGCGCTTCGTTTTCCAGATTGTTGGGGATTTCGATTTCCTCTGTCTGACCCTCCGGATAATTGTCGATCACAAGCCGTATCGGGTCAAGCGCCGCCATCATACGCGGACGGCTGCACTTTAAGTCTTCCCGGATGCAGTATTCTAACATCGCATAGTCAACGGAAGACTGACTTTTGGATACGCCGCACAGTTCTACAAATCTGCGGATCGACTCAGGGGTAAAGCCTCTTCTGCGGAGCGCCGCAATCGATACAAGACGCGGGTCATCCCAGCCGTCCACAATCCCTTCTTCGACCAATTTCTTAATATAGCGCTTTCCTGTCACAACATTGGTCAGATACATCTTTGCAAACTCAATCTGGCGCGGCGGTGCCTGATACTCCAGCTCCCGTACAACCCAGTCATAAAGCGGTCTGTGATCCTCGAACTCCAGCGTACAGATCGAATGCGTGATTCCCTCAATCGCATCCTCGATCGGATGCGCAAAATCATACATTGGGTAAATGCACCAGCGGTCCCCTGTATTATGATGCGTCATATGCGCCACCCTGTAAATGATCGGATCACGCATGTTGATGTTCGGCGAAGCCATATCAATCTTTGCACGCAGCGTCTTCTCACCGTCCGCAAAGCTGCCGTTTTTCATCTCCTCAAACAGCGTAAGGTTTTCCTCCACGCTCCGTTCCCGGTTGGGGTCATCCTTCCCCGGCTCCGTCAGCGTACCGCGGTATTCCCGCATCTCTTCCGCCGTCAAGTCGGACACATATGCTTTTCCTTTGCGGATCAGCTTGACAGCCGCCTCGTACATCTGCTCAAAATAGTCGGACGCAAAGAAAAGGCGGTCTTCCCAGTCCGCACCAAGCCATGCGACATCCTGCTTAATAGACTCTACAAATTCCGTTTTTTCCTTGGTCGGATTTGTATCGTCGAAGCGGAGATTAAATTTGCCATGATATTTTTGTGCAAGACCATAATTTAAGAGAATACTCTTTGCGTGTCCGATATGCAGAAAACCATTCGGTTCCGGCGGAAACCGCGTATGCACCGAATCATATACGCCCTCCGACAAATCCTTGTCAATCTCTGTCTCGATAAAATTTCTGCTGCCCGTTTCTCTAGCCTCATCCATGCCGATAACCATGCCTTTCCGAACTCTGCGGCGCGCTTCCTTCCATCCGTCCGCCGCAGGCATCCTCCACGCGAAGCATAACTCCCTGCCGTTTCTTCACCAAAGCACGCTTCCTTGTAGCATCATAGCACAGATCTTGGAAATAATCAACCGCCTCCCCTGCGGTATAAAAGCGTAAACTGTTCTTTTTCGACGACAAAGACATCCTGTGGATGGTCTTTCCGCACACAGAGATAATCTCCGGGCTTACCAAATAATACATGCCCTTCGTCATCCGCAGGATAAACCTTTACTGTCTTTTTCAGTTTCTTGGCATAGACATGCACATCCCCGATCGTTACGCAGCTTCCGGTGTAATCGAGCAGCCCGCGCACGCTGCCGTCGTTATCGTTGCGGATAATGGGATGATATTCCAGTCCCTTCGGCAGCTTAAAGCGCCCGCGCACCATGTGGTTCTGATTAAGGAACTGCTCTTTGCAGGTCAGGTAGATTTCTCCGCGCATACCCACCATAATATAATGTTCGCCGTCAATCACGGTCTTTTGGTCGCCCGCCATCGAACGAAGCGTTACAGGCGTGCCAAGCGGAAAAATATCAATCGGATTGACATAGCCGAGCGCCACAGCTTTCCGGCGGTACTCACGCATATCAGACGTATCCAGATCGCCGTCCGCCGCATAAATTGTCTGATTATTATCAAAAAATTCCGACATCCTGCTTCCCATGAACGCCTGCGTATGCAGCGTCGGATACTGCTCTTCATAAAGCTTCCGGTTAATGAAACCGCCCGCCTTGTCAATATGGCCGCCGCCCGACCCGATTCCCTCCGTCACATAAGCAACAAGATCATTCGCATGGACCTCCTTGCTGCAGCTTCTGACAGAAAGCTTATAGCCGTCATCCTGTTCATTGTAGACAACGCAGGAGTTGATCTCTGCAACCTGTATCAGAAAGTCACTGATCAGTCCAAGCAGGTTCGGATCGCAGGGCTTGGTCTTAATAACGGCGTAATGATAGTCCGCATTGTAGATGCTGCGCAGCAGGGCAAGCCCCGCGATCTCCATCTCCTCAAGCGAAAGATTCGTCTGCTTTAAGTGCCTGATCTGTTCCGCATCAAAGACGATCTCATCCCGCATATCCATATCATTCGGATTAAAAATTTCGGTAAGCTGGCTCGTATCCGTATACAATCCGTAATAAAGCGCCGTACCGAGCCGGACGCTTGTCACTGCATAACCCGCCTCCTGAAACATTTTCCAGACAAGTGTCGAACAGCTCCCCAGCGCAGGCTCAATCCTGCTCATCGCCACGTCGGTGATCTCCACCTGATGATGATCGATCATTGCGACCGTTTCCGCGGGAAGTTTTGTCACATTTCCCGCCCCATACTGGCAGTCCACCGTTATGAGCAGTCCGGGCAGTTTCTCTTCCTGTGGTTCCATATAGCTGATCGGAATATCCAGAAGCGAAAGCATCAAAGTCAGATTTGCCTTGCGTATACGGTTTCTGCCGCTGTAAACCAGTTTTACGTTCTTTCCTTTTTCCTTAAAATAAGTATACAGCCCAAATCCCGATGCAATCGCATCACCGTCCGGATTGTCATGACACTGAATCGTGATCGGCTCGTACTGTTCTAACTGTTGTAATGTGACCATGCTCTCCCCCCGTTTTCGGCGCAGACTACCATATATCAGTCCTTGTCCTTCTCTGTTTTCGGCGCAGACTACCGTATATCAGTCCTTGTCCTTCTCTGTCTTCGGCGCAGACTGACGTATGTCAGTCCTTGCCCTTCTCTGTTTTCGGCGCAAACTGTTTCATAAACGCATCCTTTGGCATCGGTTTCCCGAAATAATATCCCTGAATCATGCGCACTTTCATTCCTTCCAGCAGATCGAGCTGTTCTTTCCGCTCAATCCCCTCCACGCAGACCGAGAGTCCAAGCGAAACGGCAAGCTCGGACACCATTTTGATAAACGACTGCGCATAGGAATCCCTGTCGAGGTCACGCACAAAGGTCTGATCGACCTTGATGACGTCGAGCGGCATCTCCTTCATATGGTTCAGTGAAGAATACCCTGTTCCGAAATCGTCCAGAGCAATGCGTATCCCCAAATCCTTAATCCGTCCCAATATTTTTTTCATGCGTTCCATATCGTTGATCGCAAGGCTTTCGGTCACTTCCAGTGTCAGGTTGTGCGGATTGATGCCGGATTCCGACACAACGCGCTCAACGGATTCCACAATATCGTTCTGTAAAAGCTGCACAACGGAAAGATTCACGTTCATTTTATATTTGGGATAACCGTGATCGTTCCATTCTTTCAGCGTCCGGCATGCTTCGGTCAGCACATGGTTTCCAATCGGATTGATCAGTCCTAAATACTCCGCAAGCGGAATGAAATCAGAAGGCGGGATGAATCCAAGCTCCGGAGAGTTCCAGCGTACCAGTGCCTCCGCACCCGTGCAGGGATGCCCCTTTAAGCTGATATCCACAATCGGCTGATAATAGATTTCAAAATCCGTACAGCCGTGCATCGCAGCGTCGCGCATGTTCTTTTCCATATTCAGACGCCTGCCGGAACCGGACTCAATGTCCTCCGTGTATTCCACGACACGGTTTTTGCCGCCGCGCTTCGCCTCATACATCGCCATATCAGCCTTGCTGATCAGATCGTCCACGTCTTCCCCGCCATCCGGGTAGGTGATGACACCCATGCTCATTGTACAGTAATAATCACTGTTCTTTAAGTGCCATGACCTTGAAAAAATATGTTGAATGTCTTCTATGATCATGTTGAGCCGCGGATATTTGTCCGCCGTCACAATGACGACAAACTCATCTCCGCCCATCCTGTAGCAGTTTTCCCTCAGTTCTTCAAGCCGCTGCAGGCTGCGGGCAATCTCCTTTAGCAGTTCGTCTCCGTATTGATGGCCAAGCCCGTCATTGATATGCTTAAAATCATCAAGGTCTAAATACAGAAGGGCGCCCCTCTTTTTCGCGCCGCGCGCATTATCAACCTCTACCGCAAGATCACGCTCGCAGCACAGCCTGTTATAAAGTCCTGTCAGATAATCCGTGTAGGCAAGCTGCTCGATCTTTTTCTGATACCTCTTCTTCTCTGTAATATCATAGGCGGCAGTAAGCGACGCTCTCGCCCCGTCCACCCACATGATCTGCGTTGTATAAAGATCATAGTGCTTCCCGTCCGCCTCGTTGTAAAATTCAAGCTTGTCCTGCGGCTGCGCGTTCTCCACGGTATTCCGGATGCTGCTGCCCGCATCCCGGTCAAACGTCGCTTTCCATATTTGATTGACAAAGAGCATCCGGCCGCTCTCCGTCCCACGCACGCTGATCGCGCATCCGACATGGTCAAGAATCACCTCTAAGGAATTGTGCGAACTGACAAGAGAGTTTTCCTGCATCCGCTTCACAAGCATGCTGTGTATGACCTGCACTGCGTCGTTCATAAAGCGGATTTCCTCAAGACTCCAGACACGCTCGCGCCGGCATTCCTGAAACGCCGCATACATGTCGGTCTGCCCGTCCACGACAAGCGGGAATGTCACCATCGCGCGGATGTGCGCTTCCTCCATCAGCCGCCGCTCTTCCGGACTGCATACCGTATTTGAGGAGATCACGTTTGTCCGCTCCCCCTGAAGAAGCAGCGGCCGTTTAATATTTTTTGTTTTTTCGAAAATAGAAAAGATACCGTTTCCGCACCACTCGGCAAGCACATCCGCCGTCTCTTTATCCGCATGTACCAAAAAGACCTGCGCGCTGCTGATGCCGAGATATTCTCCGACAATCCCTAAAAGCTGCTCCAGCACAAGTTCCACTCTGTTATCGCTTCCCAGAAGCTGCACGATTGCCGTCATTGCCTCCGCGCGCTTTAAGAGACTGCTCATATTCTCATTGTCCGTCTCCGTCCTTAAACGCTGCGCTTCCGTATCGGCAAGCGTATTTTTTACGGAAAGCATGCTCTTCGCCGTCAGGCGCATGATGTCGAGCGTATCAAAAAAACGCTGCTCATCCGTACGGCGTTTCACGCCGGTCAGAAGCTTCACGCAGCGTCCGTCAGTTTCTCCGGTGTCGTGCCGCGCCTCTCGCAAGAAAGCGTCTGCCCCAGTGTCCTGCCGCGCCTCTCGCAAGAAAGCGTCTGCCCCGGTATCCTGCCGCGCCTCTCGCACAAAAGCATCTGCCCCTCCGTGCTGCATGTCCGCCCCCGGCACATCCGTTACGGCGCACACGACCCAGTACAGCACAAAATCCTCGCGGACACGCACCCTAAACGCCGCAAGCTTCACATTCTCATAGGCGGTACGCTCCACGACCTGCTCTTCGAGCGACTTGCCCACCACTCTGTCATAGACACGAAAAAACGCATCCTGACCGAGTTTCTCATATAACAGGCGCACATCATCCTCGTCGCCTGTCATCTCCGTCAGCATGCGTCCTCTTTCATCCATAACCATGGAATAAACATTTGCAACACTGCAAAATCTCTCCTGCATGCGTTTTAATAATTCTTTATCCAAAACTTCTTCCGCCGGCAGACTTCCCTGCCCGCTGTTTCGCTTCACATCCATACCCCGCCCCCTGCCGCATTCCGGTATTACAGCTTACTGCATTACAGCTTGCTGCCATGGCAATTCATTGCAATCCCGGCACTGCGTGATCATACCGCCGTCTGACAGGGGCATCCGCGCCTTTGTCAAATAACGATACTCTTATTTTACAGGATACGACATATAAAAGCAACAAAAAACAAAGTCAAAAACATTCGGTTCTTTTTTCTATCCATACTGCATATAAAAGCGAAACAATCGTAAGCGCCGCCGCTCCAGCAATACCATATATTTTAGAGCCCCCGACGGCAAACGCGCTGAGGGAATTGATGACGCTGTGCGTCACAATACAAGGAATCAGGCTCTTCGAGCGGTAAAAAATAATTGTAAAAAGAAAACCAAGCGCCACCGCGTAACAAATCTGCAGCAGGGTCGGACCTATTTCCGCCCCGTTTAAGAGATTGACAATATGACCGATTCCAAACGTGATGCTCGAAATGACAACTGCCTGTTTCACGTTATCTTTGCATAGCGCCTGAAACAAAAAGCCGCGGAAAATAACTTCCTCCAGAAATCCCACGCACAGCATGCTGATTACATAAAGCACCGTCTCCAAAACGGACATTTTCAGGGCAGCTCCGCGCCACAGATTTGTGGACGCGATCAGAATAAGCGGCAGAAAATACAGATATTTTTTGTATTCTATGGACACTCTGGCAAGCCCATATTTTTCTTTCAGATTGTTTTTTCCGATCCATACGAAAAGAAAAACCGTCATTACAACCGTGAGTGGCGCCGTGACGGCCTTTGCGGTCCCAAGTGTATCGGAAATCTGGTCTGCTGCGCTGAGCAGAACCACGTACAAAACGATCCAGACAATGGAAAAAGTAAGTTCATTTTTTTGATATAGCCGGGTCATCATCAGTCCTCCTTCATGCTGTGGCAGATTCCCTCAAACGCGCGCGTAAGGTCCTCCGCGACTGCATGTTCATCATATTCCATGGCGTTGTTTGCAAGCATCCCCGCGTAACCGTGAACAAGAAGAAAGAGCAGACGGAAGATCGTTTTTGCCTGCTCTTCGCCAACCGAGGCTTCCTCTTCCAGTACGGTAAGGATCGGTCGCAGTTCTGCCGCATTGATCAGGTCATTCAGATTCTGTCCCGAAAAACCGCCGGATTGAAAGAGCAGACGAAAAAGCTGCTTCTCCTGCTGCGCAAAACGAACATAAGAAAGCCCCATCTGAAGCATTGGTTCTGCACCCTGCGTATCCATAAGGTATGCAGTGTGGTATGCGTCCGCTTTTTGGTACACTGCCGTCTTCAGTTCTTCAATCGTCTGAAAGTGATACATAACAGGCTGCGTGGAGCACCCCAGCTTTTCCGCAACGGCACGGGCGTTCACATGCTCCATCCCGCCTTCCCTCGCCAGTTCAAACCCTGCATCCACGATCATCTGCTTTGTGATTTTCGCTTTCGGCGGCATGTCGGTTCTCCCTCCCCGATTTCATCACGCGATTGTAACATTTGTTATATAACATGTATTATAAAACATTTTTCCCGGTTGTCAATGCTTTTCTGATCCGTTCCCGAATCGTTTTCTGATAAACACTGATTCAGACTTTCGACGCCTGTCCTTTACAAGGTAAAGTCCGCATAATACTCGTTTTCGTCATAATCCCCCGTACCGCTGAAATTCATTTTCTCTTTTACGATGCGGTACATCCCGGGCATAGGAATGATTTACCAGCCCCAGCCGCCGTCTGTGTCCATATCACGCCATTCCCTCGCTGCATCATCATTCATCTCCAATATTTCCATCATCTCTATAAACTCTTCTTTGTACTCGTCGCCGCCCAGATTGATGTCTCCGGCCAATTCAATCACATCCGCGATCTGCATATTCCCACAATATTCGCTCTCTCTAAGCACCATGCCGAACGCCGCGACACAGGATGCAAAGCGAATATTCTCCGACGGCACTCTTGAATAGCTCTCACGCCCGATCTCATAGTCAAACGGCACGCTCACATCGCCGTCCGGCTTTTTACAACGGATGTGAAGCGTTCCGACATTTCCATGCTCCAGTGCGGACCGCATATCTCCACGCACAAGACGGATCTCATAGAGTGCCGTCACGCTGTGACCGGCTCCGACCTCTCCCGCATCCTTCGTATCGTCCGTGAAATCTTCCGCCGCAAGCGCCCGGTTCTCATATCCGATCAGGCGGTACTCGCTCACAATATCGCTGTTAAATTCCACCTGAAGTTTCACATCCTTTGCCACCGTGACGATTGTCGCGCCCAGCTCTTCGACGAGTACCTTGCGCGCCTCACTTAAGGAGTCAATATAGGCATAATTTCCGTTTCCCTTATCCGCAAGCGTCTCCATCCGGTTATCTTTGATATTTCCGGTTCCGAAGCCAAGTACGGATAAAAAGATGCCGCTCTGCCTTTCTGTCTCCACAAGATGCTCCAGCTCCTGTACGGATGTTAATCCGACATTTAAGTCTCCATCCGTCGCCAGAATAATCCGGTTGTTGCCGCCTTCAATAAAGTAATCCCGCGCAATGGAGTAGGCGGTCACGATTCCTGCACTGCCGTTCGTTGAGCCGCTTGCCTCTAATGCATTCAGGGCGTCGATGATCCTGTCCGTTTCATTTCCCTTTGCGCCCGTCAGCACAACCTCATCCTCGCCCGCATACGTCACGATCGAAACGCGGTCCTTCGACGTTAAGCTGGATGCCAGCATCGCAAAGGACTGCTGAAGCAGCGGCAGCTTATCCGCGTCATACATCGAACCGGAAACATCGATCAGGAAAACAAGATTCGAGGGCGCCGCATCGGAAAAATCAATTGCCTCGGTCTGAAGCCCGATCTGCAGCAGATAACTGTCCTCGTTCCATGGACAGGCTGCGATTTCCGTATTGACGCCGAACGGCTCCCCTGCGCGTGGTCCGTGATAATCATAGTGAAAATAATTCAGCATCTCTTCAATACGGACACTGTCCGCCGGAATATCCCATGATGTCCATGACGACATGATCATCCGGCGCAGGTTACTGTAAGAAGCCGTATCGACGTCCGCCGAAAATGTGGAAAGAGGCTCCTCCCGCACACTGACAAACGCATTTTCCGTGATCTCGGTATATTCTTCTCCATATTGCTGTCCGCCTTCCACATAGGGCGGTTCCGATATATAACCGTAAGAATCAGATTCCGCCTCATCGCAGGACATGTCGGTGTTATAAAGCATGCCGTCCGTATAACCGCCGTCTTCAGCCGGAGCTGTCAGATTGTCCGATCCCGAATCTGCGCCTTCCGTCCCGCCCGAACCTTCCGTGCTTCCTCCATTCTGTGTCATGGATGTGTCCGGCGCCGTCATCTGCGCCGCATCGGCATTTCCGTTTTCCGACGGCAGGAGCCCCTGCGTCTCTCTGCCGTCACCTGTATTTGCAGTGTCCGACTCTTTGCTCTTCCCGCAGCCGTCAAGCATCCCTGCCATCAGGCAGAGTCCCAATCCCAATACCGCTAACTTTTTCTTCCTCATAACAAATCCCTCCCTTTTGTGCATTTCCTGTCATCTATAACAGATACGCACAAATCGGGAGGGATTTATGGGGTTTTGGAAATTTTTATCACATTTATTTTTTGTCTGCTTTCGGTGCCGGGTCGGTCAGCTCCGGAATGGCTCCGCCTGCGATTGCCCACAGATACAGACTCGCTGCAGTGCCGTACGGTGAATAGCGCCTGCGATACTTTTCAAATTTGGCACGGTCGATGTTTCGATGCCGGTACAGCATCCGCATGCCGCGCAGGATCGCCAGATCTCCATAGCTCACGACATCCGGTCTCTGCATACAGAATATCATCAGCATTTCTGCCGTCCAGACGCCGATTCCTTTTAATGAAGATAACGCCCGAATGACCTCCTCATCGCTCATCTGCCAGAGCGCCTGGGGCTCAAATTCGCCGCTCTTTACCTTTTCTGCAAAATCCCTGATATACTCAACTTTCCGGTAGCTCATGCCGACGCCCTGCAGTTCCTCCCTGCCAAGCGAAAGGATGCTGTCTGCATTCACGATGCCAATCCGCCCGGTCAGACGGTTCCACAACGTCTCCTGCGCCGCAGTGGAAATCTGCTGCGCCATGATCTGATGAACAACCGCGGCAAACAAGTCCGCATCCACGGTCCGGTTGACATGACCTATTCGGTCAATCGCTTCTCCGAGACGTTTATCCCTGCTTTTTAGGTATTCGGTTTCTTTTTCTCCGTACTCCACATACATGAGTCACTTCCTCCGGTTGTCAAATCCGACAACTTCCTTTTAATCAATCAAGCTGACGCAGCAGCCGCTCGATCGTTTCCCTGTGCGGCGTGATGATCTCAAGGTCCACCTCTGGATGCGCATCCACATATGCCGCGAGCATTTCCATTAAATTGTCTTTCGACTTCATATAATCTTCTATGATAATTTCCTCACTGAATCCAAGGCGTTTCAGGAGCAACGCCGATACGACGCCCGTGCGGTCCTTCCCCGCCGTGCAGAAATAGAGCACGTTCGTTTCGGCATTCATGATTGTATGAAGAATCTTCTCCATCTGCTCATCCACCATCTGACGGTATACCGTATGCAGATGTTCCATCGATTTTGGCGTATCACCGCCGCCCGTAACCGGAAGATGATGATACCGAAAACCGTCCCGCCCTTTCAGACAGCACGGCTTTTCCCTCACCTCTTCCTCCGACCGCAGGTCCACAAGCGTGACGACATGATGCCCGCGCAGCCATTGGATTTCCGGTTCCGTCAGGCTGAGCGGAACGTCGCTCCTGATATACCGCATGCTGCCGGTCGGCAGCACACGCGTATTTTTTGTCGATTGAAATAAGGAATCCTTTTGTCCCATGCGCAGATTTCTCCCCCGTACCGCTCTGCACCCGGTAAACAGGGTGCAGAATTATTATATCGGAAATGCCAATCGGTTACAATATAAAACATGTTAGCTAAAATGTTAGCTATGAAAATACATTATAAAAATATTATGCAAAATGTTTAATCAATATATTTTAACCAAATGTTTTTTCAACCGCCGGGTGAATTTCCAAACCGGATTCTCCTGCCGCGTTATTGAAATAGGATTTCAAACATATTAAGATAAGTGCAAAACAGCAAAGCCAGTCATCACACATCCTCATTCATGAGCGATTGAGAAACGTTCCACTGCCAATCAGCGCGGAAAGGAGCCTGCATGGATCATCTGAAAACAGGAGAGGTCATCAATAAACGTCGGAAAGAATTAGGGCTTACCCAGAATCAGCTTGCGAAATCCCTCCACATCTCATTCCAGTCGGTGTCAAAATGGGAAAACGGAACCGCATATCCCGATATTGAAACGCTCCCGAAGCTGGCGGCAGCCTTACACACAACAGTCGATGCACTGCTCGGTTACAGCAGCGTTGTCACGGACTATGACCGCCGGTATCACGCAGAAGGTTATTACTGGGGGCTTACTCCGAACCGCATCTGCTATGATATTATGAAGCTGCTTCCGCCAATCAAACCATACCGCGTGCTGGATATCGGCTGCGGTGAAGGAAAAGACGCAGTGTTTTTTTCCAAATGCGGCTATCACGTGACCGCGTTTGATATTTCCGAACAGGGAATCGAAAAAGCAAAGCGTCTCGCCGAACACAATCGGACTGACGTTACTTTTTTTAAGGCGGATATGTTTGACTACCGCCCCGATACGGAGTATGACGTCATTTTCAGCAGCGGTGTGCTTCATTTTCTGACACCCTCCGTCCGCGGCGAATTTTGTGACAGCCTGAAATCGCACACTTCGGACGGCGGCTTAAACGCGCTGAACGTATTTGTCAAAAAACCGTTTATCTCCCGCGCCCCCGACCGTACGCGGGATGAGGACAAACGGCACCCTTGGCGCTCCGGCGAATTGTTCGGTTATTACCACGACTGGCTGTTTTCCGTCTGCAAAGAAGAGGTCTTTGACTGTAACAGCGGCGGCACGCCGCACAAACACTGCATGGATACGCTGATCGCTCAAAAAATCACTGCGCCTCTATAGACCAAAACAAGTACTTTGCCAAAACTGCAAATACGAAGCGCCGCCATCGGCACAATCGGTCAGCGCTCCCCCAAAACTGCAGATACCGGCACCGCTGACAGCGCATAAAATGGAAACAGACAAAGGAGAACCTCATGGAATGGAAACCAGCTTATCGTGGAAAAGTAAGAGAACTCTATGATCTTTCAGACAAGCACCTCATCATTGTGACAACGGACCGGATTTCCGCGTTTGACAGCATACTGCCCGTCCCCGTCAAAGGAAAGGGCGTCATCTTAAATCAACTGTCCAACTTCTGGTTCCGTATGACCCGCGGAATCGTGCCGAATCATATTCTGGATGAATGTGTGGAACATATGCCTTCCTTTTTTCAGACTGATGATTTCAAAGGACGCACCGTCATGGTAAAGAAGCTTAACATGCTCCCTTTCGAATTTATCGTACGCGGCTATCTGTTCGGCAGTATGTGGGAAGCCTGCCAGAATGGAAAAGATTTCTGTGGAATCAGACTGCACGGTTCTTATCAGCTGGCACAGAAGCTGGAGCAGCCCATTCTCACGCCTGCCGTCAAGCATGACACCGGACATGACGAATATGTAAGCAGAAAAGATGTGGTATCCCGCCTAGGCGCCGGGACCGCCCGCCAGATTGAAGAAATCTGCCTTACATTGTATGAAACATGCAGCAGATATGCACTTTCCAAGGGACTGATCATTGCTGACGCGAAATTTGAATTTGGGCAGACAGACTCCGGTGAACTGACTCTGGGCGATGAACTCTTTACTCCCGATTCCAGCCGTTATTGGGATGCGGAGCGCTATGTTCCCGGTCAGATGCCGGATTCCTTTGACAAACAACACTTAAGGAACTGGCTGTCGGAGCATAAATGCGGCGGCGCATACCCATTTGACAGGGTGCCGGAGAGCATCCTGCTCCAGACCGCAGAACGATACAAAGCATGCTTCAACAGGCTTACCAAATAACGAAGGAGCCTGCACCCTGCAGGCTCCCGTTCTCTTTTACTCTGCGCAAACTTCTTCACAGCTAAGAAGCACATACCGCGTCTCCCCGTCCACAACCTCGATTTCCGCGTCAACACGATAACAGTTTCCCACCGCCAGCTCCTGCGTCCCATGCAGTCCCGCCAGAAGACCCTTTTTCTGGATAATCACGATTTCCGACCCGGCAGGCATATCGTCGCCGGCATTCTCCTTAAGCTCCATGTGGTAGAAGAAGCCTTCCTTTGTCTCCCACATATCAATAATCTCGCCATAAAACGCGTACTGGGAATGCTGCTTTGACTCTTCTGTACCGTATTCGTCCGTCTCCTCCTCTGCCGGAGCGCTCATATCCCCCTGAAAGCCGTCCTGCCTCTGTCCGTCCCCGTCTGATTCCTGTAAGGCCGCATCCTCCGCGGTCGGAAACTCCTGTGGTGACGCAGCTGCATCGGCATTTTCAAACAGCGTCGCGCCATCATCTGAGGCCGTGTTGTTCTCACAGACTTCCGCGTCGGAATACTCCGGCTCATACCCGTTCGTCGTCCCGCTCTCCGGCATTCCTTCTGATTCCATAAATGCCCCATTATCCGTGGCAGATGAAGTATCCGCCGCAATCTGATTGGTCCGGTCTTCTCCTTTATTTCCTCCCGTCCATGCCGGAAGAATAAGTGCCAGACAGACGCATGCTGCCGCAAGAGACGTCCATACGGCAATCGTACTGCGTCTTAAGTGTCTGCGCGTCTTTTTTTCCTGCTGCGCTGTCTGCCCACCTGCGCCCTGTATGCCAGCTTCCTGCCTTAATTCCTGCATGCCCGCCGTCTGCTGCCTGTTTTGTACTCCCTGTACTTTTTGCACTTCCTGTACTACTTCCGCATGCATCATCGCCTGTGCTGTCATGCCCTTCCCCATCTTCTCTGCAAGCCTCGGTTCGATGCGGCTCCAAAGATCGGGGATTTCCTGATCGAGCATTGCTTCATATTCATTTTTCAAATCCCTGCTCATAGCCGCACCTCCTTAACTTGCCAATGGCATTGCGGTACTTCCAAGTGACCGTCCCCATCGGCATATGTAATGTATCCGATATTTCCTGAAATGTCATATCACCGAGAACCTTCATATTGATGATCTGGCGCTCCCCGTCTTTCAATAAAGCAAGCACCTCCTGCAGCGCGATATTCCCGATGACTTCCTCCTCCACGGGATTTTCTGATGCGCAGGGGCCGGGCATTCTGCCTGCTGTTCTCCCACGGGCATGCGTGCCTTCCGCACCCGTCCTTACCCGCGCGTCAGAACCGTCATCCTGCACGCCTGAGCCGCCGTCCTGCACTTCCGAAATGCCGTCCTGCAAGCCTTCGCTGCCATCCCGCACACCAAAACCGCCGCCCCGCACGTCTTCACTGCCATCCTGCACGCCAAAACCGTCATCCCGCACGCCTTCGCCAGCGTCCTGTTCCGCGAAGATACCGGTGCCTCCGCCCTTTGTGCTGACTAAGTCCGGCTCCGCGTCCAGCACCTCCCTGCGGCGCTTTCTGATAAAATCAATCGCCATATTGCGCGCGATCGTCGCAAGATAACCGCGGTGCCCGCGTCCCGGCTCATAGCGTTCCGCCACGTCCCACAGCTTAATAAAAAATTCGCTTGTCACATCTTCCGTGTTTTCCTTATTTTGTAAGATTTCATAAATCACGGCGTAGATGAACCTGACATAGGCAAGATAAATCTCTTTCAGACCGTCCTTATCGCCATCCCGGATCCGAACGACCGCCTGTTCAAATTCCTGCTCTGTCACAGCTCCTCCTTCCCGCGCCTTCATTATGGATACGAATGGCGCATTCCTTTTTTATGGATTTTTTCCTTTTTATTTTTTGATGATTTCTATTTCCTTCCATGTTCCTAAAGACCGCCGCAAATGAGCACCCTGAATCATATTTCCCTCATGGAAAAATAAGTAGTGTCTGCTGATTAAGCAGACACTAAATAATCATCCAGAAAAATAAACCTGTTAATATTGTTTGTTAACGCATATTTAACACATTGTTCAAATGCTGCATGATTGCCATGTATATCAAAAAAATTGCAATTTGCATGAAGTTTTAGCACCTGCTCTTTGCTTAATATAATCATTTCGCAAGAGCCTCATATGCTTCCATATTCTGTTTTATTAACCGTTCAGATATTGAAAAAACATCTTCGCTATCAGCTACTTTTTCTTTTTCCGCTTTACTGAAATCAATGACCAAATATCTAGGTACATTATTTTTCAGAATAACCGCCGTTCCATGTTCGTCAACTACTTTGGCTACTTTTGAAAAATTCTGATTTGCTTCCGTAATTGAAATTATTGTGTTTGTATCTATTGTCATTTTATATACACCTCACTTCCACCTATATTATATGTAAATTCTAGCTAGAAAACAACCTATTTTCTTATTTATCATTCATCTGCAAATCCCGATTGAGATTTCACCTGTTTTAAGAAATTTAATAACTGTTATATTTTGTTATTAAATTCTCCGCAAACCATTGAAAACACTGGATTTGTCGCAGGTGAGCTTTCCCTTATTGTTTCCCTTGTGTTATATCGTCCCACCAGTGTTTACGAACTCTGATAAGGGAAAATACAAGGGCAAAAAAATTATATAAAACAGTATAACACAAAATAAAAGTGACATGGTGAACTGATTGAAATGCTTCTGATTTTTGTAGCAAATAATTGATTGAACGATAAGGAGATAAGATACGATGAGGACAATATTTGCAGAATATAATCCCGGACGAAACAGCATTGATGTTTATACCAGTGCAGACTATATGCTTCGCATTGACTGCTGGGAAGCAGAAAAGAATTTGAGAACCACACCCGGATCAGATTGTGCATTAAACACACTTGCCATTGATGAACCACTAGAATATGCAAGACTGTATCTTGATGGGAATTTACAGATGTGGGCAGATGCAGAAGATTCCTTGACATTATAGTAATGTTCAAAAAAAGCTCTCTGTGCAATGCACAGGAGCTTTTTATATGTAGACCTCTATTTATTTGTGCTGTCTGCATCAATTACAGACTGAATCTGCTTCATAAGGGCATCATAGTTGTCCTTGTTATCAATTCCGCCGAGCATTGGTTCGCCTACAATATTGCCATTTCTGTCAACAAGTATAGTTGTTGGAAAGGCCATGATTTCTGAGGCATATTTACCGGCAGCACTAGAGGAGTCAATTGACAGATTACGATATTTGACACCCTGGCTTTCAAGAACAGAGGCAGCCTCTTCGATAGCTGTTTTATTGCCATCGAAGGTCTCAGTGTTGATGCCAACAACTTCTCCGCCCATTGATTTGATAGCATCATTTAATTCGTTAAGCTTGGATAATTCAGCGACACATGGTTTGCAGCCGGTAAACCAGAAATTGATGACTGTTACTGCATTACCGGAAAACAGGCTGTCATCAACCTTATTGCCATCAAAATCCTCACCGGAAAAATCACTGAATACAGATGAGGCTTTAGAGCTGTCCTTCTTGTTATCGTCTGATGATGTATTTTTGTTTTCAAGCTCTGCTATCTGTTCCTCGATTTTTCGTATGGTTTCAATATCCTCATTAAGTGTTTTAAGCTCATCGTCTGTGAATGAATTCTTGTTTGATTCTACGGTACTGGCAAGATAATCAGCATAATTTCCGTTTGGATCGGCGTCACTTTTGTTCATCATGCCAAATACCTTGTTCCACACATCAGCGTGATCTGCAAAAAGCTGATTTTCCTGCTGATATAAATCATCAAGCCTGGAATCTGATTTGTCGGATGCTTCTGAGCCGGCTTCAGTCTGAGTGTTCTTAGAATCTGTTGTGGAAGCTTGCTTTACGCCACATGCTGTAAGTGATAATGCTATGCAGAGTGTAAAAATAGAAATAAATGATAATTTGTTTTTCATGAGTAATTTCTCCTTTAAAATAATAGTAAAATGTTTAATAGCTATCTGTTGTCATTTTTTTGACATGATTTTCCCATAAACCGGTAGCAGATGGCGTCCTTCGGACAGGCCTTTATGCAGGCACCGCAGCGTATGCACTCGGGGTGATCCGGTGTCTTACACACATCCACATCCATCTTACATGCCTTTGAGCATTGACCGCATCCGACACATTTACTGCTATCAACGGTGATTTTGAGCAGGCTGACCTTATTAAATAATGAGTAGATTGCTCCAAGCGGACAAATCCATTTACAGAAGGGCCTGTAAAATAAGATACTTAGTACAATCACTGCAATTAAAATCATACACTTGAAAGAAAAAAGCTTTCCCAGCGCAGAACGGATAGCAGCATTTCCAATAGATAACGGTATAGCACCCTCTAAAACACCCTGAGGACAGATATATTTGCAGAAGAACGGGTCTCCCATTCCTATAGAGTTCGTTACAAGCATCGGAAGAAGTATAACGAAAACAATAAGAATGACATATTTTAGGTACCTAAGAGGCTTTAGTTTGGCTGTGGATAATTTCTTTCCGGGGATTTTATGAAGTAAATCCTGAAACCATCCAAATGGGCACAAAAAACCACATATAAATCTGCCGAGAGTTACACCGAGTAAAATAAAAAATCCGGTTATGTAGTATGAAAACTTAAATTTTGATGATCCGACAACTGCCTGAAATGCCCCTATTGGACAGGCTCCTGTCGCGGCAGGGCAGGAGTAGCAGTTTAATCCGGGTACGCATACTGTTTTTGCATTGCCCTGATATATTTTACCCTTAAATAAATTTGGAATATGAATATTGGTCAGCAGCGTTGCTGCGGCCTGTATCCAGCCACGTATTTTTGCCAGTTTTCTTGATAGTAATTTCTTTTCCTTATCCAATTCCGACACACTCCAGACATAGTTTTATTGCTTTACCAAGCACTGTAGCCGCCTCACCTCTGACTGCACCATAGCTTATCATGGATACACCAAGGATAAGCAGAATGATTTGACATGTTTTTTGGTATTTCAACATAATGTTGCTCCTTTTTGTTGTATTGTTGTATTGTTGACCAGCTGACTTTGGTATTATACAATATAGGTTGTAAAATTATTGTTAAGAAGCAGGAGAACATTTTGAGATTATTAATTGTTGAGGATGAGAAACAAATATGTGATATGGTTGCAAAGAGTCTGTATGCTGCCGGTTATGAGGTGGATACCTGTTATGATGGGAAAGAGGCTCTTGAATGTATACTGTCGGAGAATTATGATCTGATAGTTTTGGATTTGAATCTGCCGGGGATGGATGGCATGGAGCTTCTTAAGGAGCTTAGAAAATACAATGATGAAACTAAGGTTTTGATATTATCTGCAAGAGGTCAGATTGCTGATAAGGTAGAGGGACTGGATGCAGGAGCAAATGATTACATGGAAAAACCATTCCATCTGCAGGAGCTTGAGGCACGTATCAGAAGCCTGACAAGAAGGAAATTTGTACAGAATGATATATGTCTTAAATGCGGAGAAATAAAGTTTGATACGATTAAACGCGAGGCATATGCAAAGGAAGAGCCGGTTCCACTGACAAGAAAAGAGAAGGGTATTTTGGAATATTTACTTATCAATATAAGCAGACCGGTGAGTCAGGAGGAGCTGATAGAGCATGTGTGGGATGCCACGGCAGACAGCTTTAGCGGAGCAATCAGGGTACATATGTCTTCACTTAGAAAAAAGCTTAAGGCGAAGCTGGGATATGATCCCATTCAGAACAAGGTAGGTGAAGGCTATAAAATACGGGAGGAGTCTGACAGATGAAAAGAATGTCGCTGCAGTGGAGACTTACGTGCATTACTACATTGTGTATTGCTATTATATGTGGCTGCCTGACTATGTTTGTCTATAAAAATGGTGTGCATTACATCGATTCTCTGCAGGATGCGGTAGAGTCACAGGGGGATGAAAAAGGAAACAAATCAGATGAAATATATATCAGCATACCGGACGATAAGTGGGATGAGTTTGCGGATGAATTTTCGTTTCAGGTGTACAATAATAAGGCCGACTATAAAAGAAACAGTCTGATAATCACGGTTTTGCTGGCGCTTTTGGGAGGTGTCGTCACTTATTTTATAAGCGGGCATGCACTCAGACCAATCAGGGAGTTTTCAGATAAAATTGAAGAGGTACAGGCTCAGAATCTGTCTGATTCAAGAATAGAGGAAAACAATGTTAAGGAACTGAACCAGCTGGGTATTTCTTATAATAAGATGCTTGAGCGTCTGTCGGAAGCATTTGAGATACAGAGACAGTTTACTGCAAATGCAGCACATGAGCTGCGTACTCCATTAGCGTTAATGCAGGTACAGCTTGATTTATATAATTCTGCCTCTCACCTGGGAAATGATGCAGACACTTTGCAGACCATAAAAATGGTTACGGAACAAAATGATAAATTAAACAGGATGGTAAAGACTCTTCTTGACATGAGTGAGCTTCAGACGTTGGGAAGGGATGATAAAATTATATTGGATGCTATTGTTGAAGAGGTTTTGGCAGACCTTGAGCCTCTTGCCGTGGAAAAGAATATAAAGCTGATTGGAAAATGTGAGGATTCCACTATGATAGGCAGTGATATCCTTATTTACAGGCTTGTATACAATCTGGTTGAGAATGCCATCAAATATAATCATCCGCTCGGACAGGTTACAGTAACCGCATATCAGAGAAACAAGCATGTTTATCTGTCTGTAGAAGATACGGGAAGCGGAATACCAAAGGAGCTTAGGGAGAGAGTGTTTGAGCCATTCTTCCGTGTGGATAAATCCAGAAGCCGGGAGCTGGGTGGCGTAGGGCTAGGTCTTGCTTTTGTCCGTGAAATCGTTAGAGTACATGATGGCAGTATTTGTATCAAATCAGGCAAGACTGGGGGAACGATTTTCGAGGTGACTTTTGCACAGCATTCAATGTAGCGTTCCATTTTACACATTTGTCAACGCTATTAAAACAGATTTGCTAAATGAGAAAAATAGAATAATTTGTTATTTGACTGAGAATAATTTCTTCTCAGCGTTTCCGACAACTATTTTCTTTCCTTTGACACCTTCTCACTTATTCTCTGATAGATTTCCTTTGTCTCTGCGTCATTTTCCCCATTTACAACTAATATTTTTCCATCTATGTTCACGACAACATATGAATGGCAGGAGGCATGAGTGTAGCGGATATAATCTCCGAAGATATCGTTTTTGAAGTTTCCCATAGCATACTTCAGGTTTCCAAAACCATTAGTTCTGTAATCATTATCGTTCTGCAATACATTTTCTTCATAAGAAATGCTGTCAATTTGCGAATACTCCCCTGTATAATCATTCCATCCTTTTGCTTCAATGTTAAAATCACGATCATTACAACGAATCTGAATGCTTCCCCAAAACAAAGTCCATATAGTAAACACAATAGCGGAAATTGCGATGATCAGATATATCACACTTTTTTTTGTATTATACTGAATTTTTAAGCCTTCTCCGGTTGCCAGCTTTTTCTTATAAAAAAGGTAGGAGTAGAGAATGCTAATGATTGCAGCTGCCATATGATCAGCTCCTATTAGGAAAACACGGTTTTAAGGGCTTTTCATGCTTTGGCGGGGGTCAACCCACCTCGGCGGTATCGGTGGTGTTGATTTCAATGTACTCAGCAATCTTGCGGACTCGTCCGCGAACTTGAAATGAACGCTTATATTGCCGTTTTCGTAAACCTTGATATACACGCTGACATTCTCCCGGCGCGGCTGGTAGATTGCCATGCGGACGGCGTCAATGTCATAGATGCCGTCAAACAGTTCCAGTGCGCCCAGGGCATACAGCATCATCTGCGGGTTGCCCTCTGCGGAAACCTCCACACCCTTGCCGTGCTTGTAGTCGATGATATACAGCGTCCCGTCTGCAATGATCACGCAGTCGCCGGTGCCGAAACCCTCCTCCACATACCGGGAGAAATCCAGCCGCTGCTCGATCAGCACCACAGGTGATACAATCCCCATATACCGGCTAAAGCCCCGTGTCCTGGTACAATCGTGAAGAATCACATTCAGGGCAGCTTTATCTTTTGTAGAAGGTTGCTCTTTCTTTCTGCCCTGAATATGATACTTCACTTAGGTATTATAGCATATTGTTGCAAGTCTATTCTTACAATTCCATCAGAAAATGTTCATGCAGCGCACGTTTCACCTGATCGAAATTACCTCGCTCCGGACATTGGATGGAAACAACCAATCCCTTCTCTGGGAGAATCGTTGTAATCTGTCCGAATGCGCCATCAGCACGATAGGATCCTGGATATGGACTGATCCAGAACTGATAGCCATATCCTACATGCCAAAGATCTGCAGATGGCTCGAAGGTAAATTTCGGGGTGGACACCTCCTGCACCCAGTCCCTGCTGACAATCTGCTCGCCCTTCCAGTTACCCTCAGCCAGATAGAGCTGTCCCAGTTTCATCATCTCGGTACAAGTCAGATACATACCTCCGCCGCCATTCGGATGTCCCTGTGGATCATGCTCCCAGAGCGGCCATCCCATATCAAGGGGCTGGAATACCTTCTCATACAGATACTCTCCCATCCGCTTGCCAACGGCCCGTTCTACCATATGAGCAGCCAGAATACTGTCGGCAGAGGAATAGCAGAATGCACTGCCTGGCTCCACAGGAACCGGCTGTGCCATCATATATTTCTCATAATCCGGTGCGCCGACGCCCGGACGTCTGTCCGCATTCATCAGAAGTGCCTTACCAAAGCCACTGGACATGCAGAGCAGATGTTTCAACTGAATCTTCTCCAAATTTGGATCCGGATTTGAAGGAAGTTTATCTTTAAACACTTCCGCCACATGATCTTCCAGGCTTAGTTTTCCCTCTTCCATTGCGAGTCCAACTGCTGTTACCGTAAAACTCTTGGTATGTGAATAAATATTTCTCGGTGCATTTGCTGCGTAGTGCATCTCACAGAGTACCTTGTTCTCATCTCCGACACTGATAGCTTCCAGCGGCAGATTGTGGCTGCTGGCATAACGATGAAATTCCAAAAACTTCTCTTCCAGTAACATAATACCTCTATCCTTTCCGGCAAATCTCTGATGTCAGTCCGATATAACCGATGCGACGTGTCGCAAGGTTAAAACCAATCTATCTGACATCTCCAATCTGGTTCTATTATCTCATACACATCTCTGCATCTGTCGGCAGTGGCATCAGCGGTGCGGACGGCAGGGTCTGATACCAATAAGCAACACTGGTGTAATCATCGTAACGCGGTCCGGTCCAGCCCATGTTGTCGAGTGTCATACGAAACTTATTCTCAAAACGGATCGGGTCTGCAATATGGAAATGATACAGCAGGAATCTCTGCTGTCCGTTATAGAATTCCCGGTTGTCTCCATAGATTGCATACATGCCGGTATATAAGCCGCTGAAGGTCTGATAGCTCTTGATGATGATGTCATTTCCAAATCCATAGGAACCGCCGAAGTAGTCTTCAGTTCCGGTATAGTGGATAGACGGATACGGATCATCGTCCAGATACATGCGGGCTTCGCCTTCTACCCAACAGGTATTGTTGCCATTCATACCAGTTGCCAGAGTCACACCAACAAATTGTCCCCTGCCTTCGATTCCGTCAACGATTGTGTAGGTACGACCCTTCTGAACCGGGTGCTCTTGGCGATAGGTGGCATGGAAATAACCAGCCTCCGCCGGAATCTCCTGATAAGCTCCGGTGATAATATAATAGAGATTTTCATCCTTGTCACCACGGTTTTCCATCGTGATCCGAGCTCTCTTATGGAACGGCATCTCAAAATAGCTGTTATAGCCGCGACCAGGAGCTACCAGCATCATGGCAGAATTCAACACCGGATATTTGCCATCCCGGTCCACGAAATTTTCATCATAGGCACATCCGAAGAATGCAGAGAGCGGAGCTTCCACAGACGGATATTCCTGATCATCCCAATACATGCGAATGATAAAATGGTGCCCGACATATCCGGTAAACCACATATGCTGGATCACACCCGGTCCTGCAGCATCTACCAGAGTTACGGTTTCCCCTGCAGGAATCGTCACGGTCGGACGAAGCTTGGTGCAGTCACCGCCCCGGGAACCACCTGCGCGTACACCGGTTGGATTCTCTGCGGAAAATGCAAACGTTTTGGAGTTCTGGATCATACAATAGTTGTTCATATTCTTCTCCTCTCTGATCAAACCTGGATCATCTGAAATTATTGCTTACTACGCTATCGCGTTTCTCTATTCACTATAACATTTATCTCCCATGAAGTGACGGAATTACAGAATCATTCCGTCTGCGCCTTCTCATTTTCTTCCCGGATAATCTCCTTTAATTCTTTTCGCATCACATCCAGTGGAGCCTTCTGTCCGGTCCATAATTCGATCTGAGCAGCCCTCTGGAACTGGACATACCAAGACCATTCAGGATTTTGCAGCCCTTCTTCTCAGCATTTTTCAGGAATGCGGTCTTGGACGGGTTGTAGCAGGAATCAAAATAAAACTGTCCTGGCCTGATTAGTTCAAATCTTTGTATATGGGTTTTTGTATTGCCCGTGGTTTTGTGTTCTGTCACCGTATTGAAGGTTTTTCGGCCTTCTTAAGTGACTCCCTTGTAATCTTTTTCATATCAAGGAATGGCAGCCCGGATGATGCGTCTGCTCGACAATCTCCAATACAAGGCCGCCATCAATCGGCATATTCATCATGACGCATATAAGGTACTGGCGGTTCTCATCCCCGATAGCGTTCAGCAGCTTCCGGCATTGTTTAAATTCCGCCTCCAGTTTATGGACCTCCTTTATTCAAGCGCTTAAACTGATTATACCATAAATCTATGAACAAAGTTTATCTGTAAAGAAAATTGATACAGAGTTTTTCAAAATCGGTCCATCTGCTCAGGAGTTTGACACTTCCTCTTA
>DLAJ01000036.1:0-32739 GCA_002493905.1 Lachnospiraceae bacterium UBA7050
TGGAAGTTACCTTTTCATTTCACCTCTTGCCAAAACGCGCTTGAGAAAAAAGACGCAAACGCTTATACTTGACCCGGAGGTGCGGTATGAATGTCACAATCACGGAACAGGCAGACGATTTACAGGTGGTCATTTCGTGCAGGAAAATAGATGCCGAAGTCTTGCGCCTGAAAAAGTATATCCAATTATTTGACCGGAAGCTGATCGCAAAAAAAGAAGAGGAAAACTGCTTTATCCCATCGTCCGACGTATTGTATTTTGAATCCGTGGACGACCGGACCTTTTTATACACACAGGAGCAGGTATTCGAAATCAAGCAGCGTCTGTATGAACTGGAACTGATTTTTTCAGACAGGGACTTTGTCCGCATTTCCAAATCACAGATCGTCAATCTCCATAAAATCAGTACCTTAAAACCGGAACTGAACCGGACTATTCTGGCAACCTTATGCAACGGGGAGCAGCTCAGCATATCCAGAAAATATGTGCCGTCGGTTCGTGCAATATTATCTTTATAGGCGTTCCGCAAACGACTAATATTCTCTTTATAGCGTTTCGCAAACGACTAATATTCTCTTTATAGACGTTTCGCAAACGACTAATATTCTCTTTATCATACGGGGTGAAGGATATGAAAAAACGGAAACAGGATTTTATTCAATTTATGATATGGTTTAGAAACGGCACTGCGTTTTGTGTCACATGGTTCCTGATTCTCCTGCTGGCTCACCATTATTTTTTGAAGATTCAGACGATTTCCACAAAGCGCCTGATCTACTTTCTACTCTGGCTAAGCGGCGGCGTTCTCATTTTTGATCTTTGTTTTACGCGTCTTGTGATACGCAGGTGGGGATTCACCAAAAGGTTGACCCTTTTTATGGGCGCGGTCAGTTTCTATGAATGTTTCGGTGTCTGCTCTTTTAATCTGTCTGCCGGAGAG
Source organism: Lachnospiraceae bacterium UBA7050 (assembly GCA_002493905.1). Lineage (GTDB taxonomy): Bacteria > Bacillota > Clostridia > Lachnospirales > Lachnospiraceae > DLAJ01. The sequence goes on from DLAJ01000036.1 coordinate 941, forward strand.
GGAACGATCGGGCGGTGGCTGATATTTGCTGCCATCGTTTTTATCCTCTATCTGGCAAGCATTGCAATCTATCAGTCCTACAGCAAAAAACAGGGCAGCATTTACACACAGGCATTACGGCAGTATCAGCAGGATCATACGGATCTATTGGGAAAATAAAAAAATGAAGGAGAATAGGAAGATGGATCAGAAAGAATTTACTGACTCCGCACTGCGGCAGATGAGAACAGACATTGCACAGGAACAAAAACGCGGGATTCACATCATCAGCGCTTCCGTCATCATATGGGCGCTCATCCTTTTAATTCATGCATCCTCCCTGCCGGTACTGCAAAAGAATTTATACACATTTTGTTGTTCCGCGCCGCTTATCCCACTGGCATATCTCATCTCCAGACGGCTCGGAATTGACTTTCAGGGTAAATCAAACCCGCTCACGGGCTTGGGCATGCTCTTTACACTCAATCAGATACTCTATATCCTGATCGCGATGTGGATTTATGCCGCTGTCCCGGATAAAATGCTGATGGTCTATGCCATGATTTTTGGGGCGCATCTGCTCCCGTACGGCTGGCTGTACTGCTCGAAGGTCTATTATGTTTTCTCGTTGATCGTGACGGTCAGCGTATTCGTCCTGGGACTGAATTGTCCCTCCTCAGCCGTCGCCGCTTTCATGTTTGTAAACGAAATCATATTTTCCTGCTGTCTCGCAGTTGAAAACAAAACGGCACAAAAAGATTAAGTCCCTGCAACGCGCCGAAGCCCCTGATGGTCTAACCCGAAATAGACCCTTCCCGTTTCCTGCCAAGCTTCCTGTCTCCGGTAAAAATCAATCGCTGTCCGGTTCCAGTCAAGGCAGCTCCACTCCATGCCCGTATAGCCTTCCGCCAGCACCGCCTCTGCAATTTTGGAAAAAAAGCATCTGCCGAGCCCGCGTCCGCGAAATTCCTCTTTCAAAAAGAAATCCTCCAGATACACAGATCCCGCCGCCGCAAACGAACCGAATACCGGATAATACAGCGCATATCCTGCCGTCTCTTTCTCATATTCGGCAAGCCATACCGCCGCGATCTTTTTCTCAAAAAGCCAGAAATGCAGCTGCTCCTTTGTTCCGGTCACGTCCTGCGGTCTTTTCTCATAAGACGCCAGACCTTTGATCAGCTCCTGTATCAGCAAAAGGTCCTCTGCCTGCGCCCTGCGTATCGTCATTTTTCTGTCATCCACTTTAATAACCATGCCTTTCTCACAGCCTGCGAACTTTGAGCCGCAGGCACAATATCGCAAAGCAGGTGTCTCTTTTTCACCCTAACCTTTTTGCAAAATAGTCCACGGTAATCACCGTCCCGTCCGGATAGGTCTCTTCCGCCCGCTTCACATATTCGGTAAATCCGTAATGCGCATAGATTTTTTTGTTTATTTCTTCTGCGGGCTCCACACCAAGCGTTGCCCTTGTAAACCCCTTTTCTCTCAGATCGTCCAGCATAAACTGAAATCAGACGTATAAAGCTGCTACATCGGTTTTAAGTTCTGATTGAGACGCTCGACCATCCATGCAATCCGCTTTTCCCGTCCTGCATCCGTCTTTGCATCCAAATAGGCCCGCGTATACGTCTTCTTCACCGACGGGGACATTGCCTGAAAATTTGTGCAGGCCGGCTCGTAGGGTTTTAATATTTCCAAAACCTGCGCAATCTGGTCCTCCGTGATCTCCTGCGGTTTCGGGGCGTCCCACTGTCCATTTTTTTTGGCCTCCTCTATTTTTTCCCTGCCATAATCAGTCATAAGCCCCCGCTCTTCCAAGCTTTGCGCCAGTTCCTTATTTTTCTTTGACCATTTGCTTTTCTCTCTGCGCATCGAAAAATATTTGATATAGGTCTGATCGTCGATGCTCTGCATCTGTCCGTCTATCCATCCAAAGCAGAGCGCTTCTTCAAGCGCTTCTCCGGCCTTGATTGTTGTGGGCCCTCCAGCCTTGCCAAACAAAAGCCAGACTCCCTCCTCCGACATACAATGCTCCGAAAGCCAGTTCCTGAATGCTTCCCTGTCCGCGAATTGCATTCTTCCGTTTATTTTTGCATCCATGCCCTATTTTAGCCCCCTTCCGTATAAGACGCCTGTCTCAATCTACCATTGGCATTGACACTTTGATACGAAGCTGTAAAGAATTAAAGAACACCTTGCGCTAACAAGTTATCTTTTCCCATACCACATACAAACGGATTGGAATCATAGCAGTGACAAAAATCCAAAAAATCAGACCGCTGCCTTGAATCCTTCATGATTTTCACAAGTAATTCATTGGGAAGGGTTCTTGCATATGCACCGGGACCTGCCAATTGGATATTTTTTACGCCATGACGTTTTAAGATGTGTTTCAATTCATCAGGCATAAAGGTATATGTGATACACCAAGGTACACCCCCGTTTTCATACTCGGCAATTTCATCATCACCGCCCATTAGCCCTTCCTTCCACAACTTCATGGCGGCATCTTTGCTGAAATAAAATGTTTCGACTGCATTTTCCTTATGATCCATACACCATTTCACAAACGGATCATCACAATCTGCATCTAATATAAATTGGTTTTTCTGTATCGGATTTGCCAAATACGGCAGGTATCCTAACCGGCTCGACACACTGATCATAATACGTTTGCGGCATATGCGTATGAGTTCTCCGATAACCTGTTCCTGATTGGGGTAGGTATATGAAACAGGGGCGTCAAAGGAAATCACCATATCAAATGATTTATCTTTGAAATCACTCAGGTTCTCTAATGCCCCTTTCACAAAGGTTATTCTGTCAAGAACCCCTTCTTTCTCCGCCAATTCTTTTGCTTTATTGATCATAGGCTGTGAAATATCAAAATGTGTGACTTCACAGCCGTGTTTGGCAAGAAGGATAGAAAATCTGCCACAGCCTGCGCCACCGTCAAACACGGTTTTTATCCCATCTAAATGAGCGAGCAGTTCCTTTTCAATATGACTTTTTTGAATAATGTCATCAATAAAGGTTTCCTCACGATGGCTTTCAAGTTCTCCTTTATCCGGCATATTCCACAAGCGTTCCGCTATTTTTTGGCTGTAATTCATAGTATCAGTCTCCTATTCTGGCTGGTAATGTCCGACGTATCATGAAACCCTTCCATTTCTACGGTTTAGAATAACATCCCTTCCTATCACATTCCACCTTACATATTTTTATAAAAAAATAGGAGTCAATACAAAGAAACGGTGTCCCAAACCAACCAAAACAAACCACTGATTTTACACTCTCTGCAGCTTTCCGGCAGATGGGAAGCTGCCGCTGTTAAAAAATCATCCTACTGTACTTCTAGAAAATTTGATAAATTCATATGGCAGTCCGATCTCTTCAGAATATTTACGGATTTCTATCTTTTCTTCATCACTCATTTCGTCATAGAAAGGGCGGTCTGATACTTTCCAGTATGTTTTCACTTCGTCTATTTTCAATAAATCACCCCATGGGGCAGTATATGATTCTCCGACTTTATATTTCCCAACCTCTTTATATACCCTCGTGGTATAACAATACCCCAGCTTATTCAAATAATTCTGAATCGACTCATATTCATGTTCAGGAAATGATATTTTTTCAAACATGCGATAAACCTCCCAGCAATGTAAAACACAAAATTATGGAACATGTTCAATACAAAATAATGTTCAATCAAATCCCGATTCGCTGCTATCAAAACATTGAAATTATAGCACACGCCCGGCTGAATCACAATGATATATCCTGCGTCTATCCTGCATCCTTGAATCCTCCTTTTAATCATTCTCCTGAATCAGTTAATTGGGAACGCCCAAATAATTGTAAAATATGTGACGTACACGATCCTTTTCCGGTGTATGATAGTATCAGGTAAGAGACGGCACATGAGGAGAAAGGAAACCCCCTATGGAGGATGAAAAAATCATTGCGCTTTATTTTTCCCGCTCGGAAGATGCGATAACCGAAACCGCAAAAAAATACGGCAGATACTGTCATACAATTGCATATCGTATCCTGCAGAACGAGGAGGACAGTGAGGAATGTGTCAATGATACTTATATGAACGCATGGGACAGCATTCCACCCAGACACCCGGAAAAGCTGCGCACATTTTTGGGGAAGCTGACAAGAAACCTGTCCCTGCACATTTACGAAAAATACCATGCAGACAAGCGCGGCGCGGGCAGAACCGCTCTGGTGCTGGAGGAACTTCAAAATTGTATTCCTGCTCCGGACTATACCGCCAAAGCCATAGACGACATGGCGCTGAAAGAAGTTCTGAACCGCTTTTTAGCCGGTCTTTCCGCTCCGGCAAGAGTCATGTTTCTCAGGCGCTATTGGTACTTCGATACAGTTAAGGAAATCGCCGCCGCTTTAGGTGTCAGTGAAAGCAAAGTAAAAATGTCCCTGCTGCGCTCACGCGGCAGGCTGAAACAATACTTAGAGAAGGAAGGTGTTACGTTATGAAAGAAGAACGCATTCTGAATATATTAGGCGAAATTGACGATTCCTATATCGAAGAAGCCGCGGAGATTTTGCCGTGCAAACGCACCCGCAAAGATACCCGCAAAAATATCCGCTTTCCCGCGGCCGCCGTGATCGCCGCTGCCGCCCTGTTTGCCTGCATCCGTTTCCTGCCTGCCGGAACAAATTCCCCCGAAATCAATACTCCGGGCACGGACGGCTTCACTGACCCGTCCGTCAATCTCCCGCCTGCAACGGGTCCTGCCGGTACACCGGACAATGCCGGAGCGTCAGACAGTCCCACGCCCGACGCCGGTCTTCCCCTCCTTTCTTCCCGCTTCGACACCGAAACCGGCATGGGATTTGAGGGCATGATGTATTATGACATTTCCGAAGCAGAAAACGGAAACCCGTGGACGGAGGAACAGAGTTTGAATTTCCTGCCTGTCTATCGAAATCTTGCCTATACGACAGATATGGGCGGAATCAGCGTATTTTTAAGTGAGGAAGAAATGCTCGAACTAGCTGAACGGACTGCGGCCGCTCTTGATACGTTAGTGGAAGAAACAACCTGCCAGCGTATCAGCGATATTACCGAACAGCCCCCCGCCGGGCAAAACGGCACGGAAGCTTACAGCCTGTGTGCGAAAACAGCGCTCGGGGAAATCACGGTTTACGGTAACGGTCAGGTCAGGGTTTTCTTTTCGGAACCGGTGACGCTTCCCGATGAATACCGTTTTACCTACTCCCACACAACGGATGCGGAGGCTGCCGATGTGCTCCGCTATCTGACCGGACGTTATCAGGACCTCTGTGCATTTAGTCAGACCACATTCTGCACTGGCGGCGACTATACCTACAGCGGCGAACGCACCCGTTTCTATCAGGCGTACGACAAGAGCGGCGATCTCACGCAGCAGATTCTGAACTATCACTTTAACAATATTTCTTTTTCTCCCGATGATGATGGAAAGCTGTTCATCATCTGGTTCGGAAATCTGCTGACCGGGACAGAAAAAGTGGGGGATTATCCTTTGATCAGCGTGGAAACTGCCCGTCAGCTCCTCCTAAACGGCAGCTATATCACGACCGTCCCATCGGAATATCTCGGAGGCGGCACAATTACGGAATCGCAGATTGCCAGAACGGAGCTTGTTTACCGCACCGGCAGTACCGAAGAGCTGTTCATGCCCTATTACCGGTTTTATGTGGAGCTGACTGATTACAATGCAGATATGGCGGACGGCCTTAGATGCTACGGCGCTTATTATGTACCTGCCGTCAGCGGCGAATACCTGTCCGATTTTCCGGTCTGGGACGGACAGTTCAACTGAAAAGACCGACATCAAAAAAGAGAAGTCAGGAAAGCCTCCAAATCCATACTGACTTGGAGGCTTTTACTGCTTATTTTACAACGGATATTCGGAGGCAGTAAACGGGATTCCATGCCTTCCGGTTAAAACTTACAATATCATTACTTATATCTTAGAATATGGAAGAACCTCCTGTAACAATCCATGTCGCAAGCATCGCAGATAAGAATGCACCTACATATACATTGCCGCTCTTACGTTCAAACCATGTACTTAAGAATGTAAATACTACAAATTGAGGTACCAGTAAAATCAAAGCCGACATAAACGGTCCGCCAAATGTTGTTCCAAACAATAAATCAGCTCCGGGCCCATATCCCATGAAGAATGGTATATATTCCAGCAGCAAAATTATAAATAAACCGCCCAACAAAACAAATACATTTCCCATCCAGCATTTTACAAAATTACCTGCCGAATTACCGTAGGTTACCTTTTGACGCATCTGCCCAAACAGCTTACACCCAACGTTTATCACAAAGAATAACGCAAAGAACGGAAGATATACCAAAAACTGAACAAATCTTTCACCGGTAAATTTCTTAAAGAACGGCCAAATGAACCGCAGATCCAGACTAAATATACTCTGGAATACTACAACAACGGCATACATTGCCAGCATTAATACTGCCGCAGTAAGAAAACTCTTTCCAAGGAGTCCCCAATCCAGCTTTTTGCAATGACTCTCTCTTGATAATCCAAGATCATAATAATCAGGAATTTCTTTTCCCTTTTTCCTGCTTACTGCTCTCGATATTGCCATTGTAAGGATAGAAATAATTGCCAGAGTCATATACCACGTCATAAATCCATTTCCTATTGTCATTCGGAACACATTCTCCGGAAGCGGTAATAAACCATGTCCTAACTGTGTCATAAACGGATAGCTTCCTGCACTTATCAATACCGCAATGACTGCATTTCTCCACCACTGCTTCCTTGTCATGAGCATTGGCGCACGTTTCGTACTTGCCCGGTCCACAATGATCGTCTTAAGAAACGGAACATTGCTTAACAGTATAAATCCCGGGCATAGCGATGCCATAACAGCCAGCATTGCTATCAAAACTAATACTTCCTTGTATAAATAAACCTGATCATCCGATGCAATATCCGTATTTACATTTAATGCTTTTGTAAACCAGTCGACTGCTGCCGCAATCCCCTGTCTGTCATGGGTAGTCAATCTGTGATTGGTTTTTAATAATTCTACACGTCTTGCCGTGTTATCTCCAAAACTGCCATAAGTTGTATTCCATGTGTAATCTGTTTTTGCCTCTGTTCTTCCGTTTGCTGTAAAAAACTGCTGCCGGATTGTACTGTCTAACATGTTATCCGATACCGTTTCCTGCCTGTAATCCCGAAAATAGTTAAATTCATCATATTTTGCCTGAAGCATTAATACATTGTGAAATTCTATATTCTCTTCATCAAATAGATTCTCTCCAAACACTTCTCCACACTGCAGAACTACCGCTGCATGCTCTTTACAGGCTGCTGCGACCGACCAGCCCGCCCATGTTCCCATGGAATGACCGGTAATACCGATATGATCCGGTTGTATAAACGGCTGACTTTGTAACCACTTAAACGCATCAATTCCGCCCATGGAACTGTCATATAGTCCGTCAGCATCTGCATCAATCTCAATTGCTTCCCCATTTACTGCATCTGCCTCTCCCTCAAAAAAAGAAAGTGTGGAAAAATTCATCATGGTTAAAAATCTTTCCGGTCCGCTAAGTCCAACCTTTACTACTGTTTCGCTTCCGTCTTCAGACTGTCCCTGAATCTTATATGTAGTACTTCCGCGGAAACGTAAGGAACGTTCGTTATATCCATGTCCAAATTCATCAATGCAGACCGCTACAATTCCTCTTCTGGCAAGCTCAATTGCGTATGCTGCAGAGGTTTCGCTATCATTTTGGTATCCATGCAGGCATAACACAGCCGGTAACGGATTGCTTTCGCTTGCCTCTTTGGGAATATACATCTTATATGTAATACGGTAATCTACATCATCTTCCGCTTCCACAACGAAGGAAGATGTTACGATATCCACATTTCCAAAGTCCGTCTGTATCATATTGGCAAATATCATACACAATGTAGCAATTACCAGACACATCGCCAATGCGGCTGTCGCCTTCTTTGTTTTCTTACTCATGCCAAATCACCTCCACTTGATTTGAAATAAATACCTGCCTTGTCTTTCAGGTATTTACTTCCGTTTGTTATCGCTTCCTCTAACGGAATTCCACGCCCTATCTCAACAACATTGATTCCAATGCGTTCAAGCTCTTTTGATGGTATTTCACAACTTCCGCAAAAAACAACGATTGGAATATCTCCCGCATGACGCTTGATACCACTTAACACCTTTCCCATCAAACTCTGACGATCCAGCTTTCCCTCTCCGGTAATAATCAATTTACTGTCCTTTTTCTTCTCGTCAAAACGGCTTATTTCAAGCATAACTTCAATTCCGCTTCGTATTTTGGCCCCTAAAAATGCGCAGCATCCACATCCGGCACCACCCGCAGCCCCTCCTCCCTTTAACATCGAATAGTCCTTCCCGGTCAACTTTTTCAATACTTCACATAAATTTCTAAGTCCTTTGTCCAATATTTCAATATCCTTTTCTAATGCGCCTTTTTGAGGTCCAAACACATAAGCGGCTCCTTGTTTACCATACAAAGGATTTTCAACATCACACATAATTGTGAATACCGATTCTGAAACGCGTACATCAATACTACTAAGATCGATTCTTGCTATTCGTGATAAGGTACTCCCCACAGGGATAAACTCATATCCTTCGGCATCTATGAAGCGGCCCCCTAATGCCGCTGCCATTCCGCATCCGCCATCCGTCGTAGCGCTTCCACCCAGACATAATAAAAATTTTCTGCACCCCTTGCCGAAGGCATCCATGATCAGCTGGCCAAATCCATAGGTTGTCGCTTCCAGCGCCTGAAATGTTGTCTGCTTTGTAATTCCACTGCTTTCTGCAATTTCAATAATTGCCGTCTTATCCTTAGCAATACCATAACACGCCACAATATCCAGATTTTCAGGTGACTTTACCTGTACATATTCCTTGTGTCCACCAAGCAGAGCCAATATGCAGTCAACGCTTCCTTCTCCACCGTCTGCAATCGGTATTTTTATACAATCACAATTTGTAAATCGTTTTGCTTCAGTTTCGATAATATCAGCTGCTTCCCCGGAAGACATACTTCCCTTGAAGCTATCCGGAATGATAATAATGCTCCCGCCCAAACTATCCCTCCGTTTCGTTCTTTATTCTACTTCTATCATACAAAAACACACGAAAAAAATCTATGTCTTATAAGACATAGATTTTTTCTATTTTTTGTCCTATCTAACATTTTCCCATAGTTTTAATGCTAAGGTGTATGTATAGATCCCGTTTGATGTTCTGATATCTACTCCCGTAATCTGCTCTAGTTTTTTTATCCTGTATTTGACTGTATTTTTATGAAGAAAAAGCCGTTCACTTATTTCAGTCAGGGAGCCGTTTGCTTCCAAGTAACTATTTGCAAAATCCAAATACTTTTGAATTTCTTCTATTTCAATATCTCCGAAAAGTCTCCGTATATATTGCATACAGACTTCTTTTGGTACATTTCCAAGCACAAAACGAATGTCAAGTTCGTCATAACAGGTCAATTCTGAGGCACATTTAACAGATAATTCTAATGCCTTAACTGCCTTCTTAAAATTATTATATAGGTGCAATACTTCTGCTTTGCTATCTACGCCTGCAGCTAATCTGCAATCAAAAAGATTTCGAATCTGATCTAAGATTGCCCGAAGACCGTTAATCAAAGATTTTTCATCCATTTCATCCAATACGCAAACGATCTTCGTTGCAGTTCGAAACACGTTTCCGCCAAAATGTTCATGAACTGCTTTCCTTATATACCTGGATATTTCTGTCTGTATGCTGTCCTCTACTTTATTTTCAGATAGAATCTGCAAGACTGCAATTCTCTTGGGTTTACTCACATCCACCGCAAAAGCCTCTGCCATCCGGTAAAATTCCTGTGGATTCTTTGATTCATATCCGCCCAATATCCATTCGTCAAGAAACCGGTCTCTTGCCTTCTGCTCAATGATCTCCTGCTCTTTAATCCGCCCATCCAGCAACAAAATTTCAGTCATTCTCTTGATGATCTGGCCATACTTAAGTACATCTTCCACTTTACCGGTTATGCCAATAATACCTACGATCTCTCTTTGAAAAATAATGGGCAGATTTACACCGTTCTGGCTTCCCTCGTACTGCAAATTATTCTCTACAATCAGCTGGTTAAGATTCTCTTCTATGATCTTCTTTGCACCACCGTGTATACTTCCTTCTCTTTCCGCAGTCGAACTCGCGATGATGACTCCATCCGTATCCATAATGTTTATCTTCTGACCAAGTACTTCTGAAATCTGATTTACGATCTCTTTTGCAGTAGCAGATGATATCTTCATAGTAACCTCTTTTATTCATTTTCAGTTTCTTCTCATACTTTTATTTTAGCACGTCTGCATCCAACTTTCCACTGATTGAAAAAGAAGTAACTTTCGACGCCTAATTATCATTGCTCATACTCTTTTCAACTAACGTGCGCCGCAAGGCGCACTGCAAAAAAAAGAGAAGCCTTCGCTTCTCTTTTTTCCTATTTCCCTTTATTCAACATCTCGCATAAAGCTTTGTCATTGCATAGATTCTTTCCGCCAATTCCTCCGTGAACTGACCGTCCAGCATCCGCCATTCCCAGTTTCCGCCAAGCGTGGACGGGAAATTAAAGCGTGCCTCTCCGCCAAGTTCTAAGTAATCCTGCATCGGAATGATGCAAGTGTCCGCCGTCGATGCAAGCGCCGCACGGATAAAGCACCACGGCACTTTTTTCCTGCTGTGAACGTCCAGATAAGCATTCGCATACCGTCTGTCTTTTACGGACAATCCGTCATACCAGCTTAACGTCGTATCGTTGTCATGCGTTCCGGTATACACAATGCAGTTCTGCGTGTAATTATGCGGCAGATAGCTGCTGTCCGCACCCTTGGAGTCAAACGCAAACTGCACGATCTTCATACCCGGAAAGCCTGTTTTTTTCACAAGCTTAAATACGGAATCAGTTAAGAAGCCAAGGTCTTCGGCAATGACTCTGCGCTTACCAAGCTGATTCTTCATCTCGCGGAACAGATCATAACCCGGTCCTTTTTCCCAATGCCCGAACTCCGCGGTCGGATCGCCGTACGGAATCGAATAATACTCGTCAAAGCCCCTGAAATGATCGATGCGCACCACATCATAGAGTGTAAAGCAGTACGCAATCCGCTTCATCCACCACTCGTAATGCGTCCCCGCATGATACTCCCAGTTATAAAGCGGATTTCCCCAAAGCTGGCCCGTCGCGGCAAACGCATCGGGCGGGCAGCCCGCAACCGCAAGCGGGACACAGTCCTTGTCAAGCTGGAACAATTTTGGATTCGCCCATGTATCGGCGCTGTCGAACGCCACATAGATCGGAATATCGCCGATGATCTCGACCCCGTTTTTGTTGGCATACGTTTTAAGTGCCTTCCACTGTTTCGCAAATTCATACTGCTGGAACTGATAAAAGCAGATTTCCTCAGCGAACTTCTGACGGTAACTCTTTAATGCGCTCTCTTTGCGCAGGCGGATATCATCGTCCCACTCGCTCCAGCTTTTTCCGTCAAATGAATTTTTGACCGCCATATAAAGCGCGTAATCATCCAGCCAATACGCGTTTTCCGCACAGAAGTTCCGAAACTCCGGATCATCCCCGATGCTGCTTCGCTCAAATGCTTTTTTCAAAATAGCGAATCGGGAACGGTAAATCTTTTCATAATCTACCTTCGCCTCGTTGCTGCCGTAGTCGGCCTTCCCGCATTCTTCTTTTGTCAGAAGCCCTTCTCCAATCAGCGTCTCCAAATCAATATAATACGGATTTCCCGCAAACGTGGAGAAAGACTGGTACGGGGAATCCCCGTAACCAGTCGGTCCTAAGGGCAGAATCTGCCAGTAAGTCTGCCCCGCTTTTTTACACATATCCACAAATTCATACGCCTGTTTTGAAAATCCGCCGATCCCGTATTTGGACGGAATCGCCGACACAGGCATGAGTATGCCGCTCCTTCTCATCGGAACCTCCCTTATGCCGCCTCTAGCGGTCAATCCACCCTATTGGTATTCTTCCGCTTTATTTCGACTCTTCCAGTTTCCAGATATCCCGGTTGTACTCTTCGATCGTACGGTCGGATGAGAAGAATCCTGCCTTTGCAATGTTCACAAGCATCATGCGTTTCCACTTTGCACGGTCCTCATATGCGGCGAAAATCGCATCCTTCTTTTCAATATAATCTTCGAGATCAAGCAGCGTCATAAACCAGTCCTTATTTAAGAGCTCCTTATGCAGTCTCTCAAGATTCTCTTTTTTGCCGACCTTCAGCACCGGCTTGCTGACAATAAAGTCAACCGCTTCTTGAATGACCGGACTCTTATCATAATAATCCTTCGCTACATAGTCTGCCTTTTCGTAATGCTTGATGACCTGCTCGCTGTTTTCACCGAAAATATAAATGTTATCGTCGCCGACAAGCTCGTGAATCTCTACGTTCGCGCCATCGCTCGTTCCAAGTGTCACCGCGCCGTTTAACATGAATTTCATGTTGCCCGTGCCGGACGCCTCCTTGCTCGCAAGAGATATCTGCTCGGAAACATCGCATGCCGGAATGAGTTTTTCCGCGTAGCTGACATTGTAGTTCTCCACCATGACAAGACTCATATACGGGCTGACATCCGGATCGTGGTTGATGATCTCCTGTAATACGAGCAGCAGGTGAATAATGTCCTGTGCGATCACATACGCCGGAGCCGCCTTTGCGCCAAAGATAAAGGTAAGCGGTCTTACCGGCTTTTTGCCCGCCTTGATCTCCAGATATTTGTGAATGATATAAAGCGCGTTCATCTGCTGACGCTTATACTCATGCAGTCTCTTTACCTGAATATCGAAAATAGAATCCGGCGACACCTCAACACCTTCATGCTCTTTCAGGTATGCTGCCAGTTTCTCTTTATTATGATGTTTGATCTCCGCAAGCCTGTCGAGTACCGCTTCATCATCCTTATGCGCAAGCAGCTTCTCAAGCTCTGCAGCATCCTTCTTGTAGCCTTTTCCGATCGTCTCCTCAAGGAATGCAGCAAGCTCTCTGTTGCAGGATAACAGCCAGCGGCGGAAGGTAATGCCGTTTGTCTTATTGTTAAACTTCTCAGGATACAGCTTATAAAATGCGTGCAGCTCGGTATCCTTTAAGATCTCCGTGTGGATAGCAGCCACGCCGTTTACGCTGAAACCATAGTGAATATCAATGTGCGCCATATGCACGCGCTTATCCTTATCAATGATCTGGACAGCCTTGTCTTTATATTTTGCGCGCACGCGCTTGTCAAGCTCCTTAATGATCGGCACGAGCTGCGGAACAACCTTCTCAAGGTATGCAAGCGGCCATTTTTCAAGAGCCTCCGCAAGAATCGTGTGGTTTGTGTACGCGCAGGTCTTGCTGACCACGTCAATCGCCTCATCCATCGTGAACGCCTTGTCGTTGACCAGAATGCGGATCAATTCAGGGATAATCATCGTCGGATGCGTATCGTTAATCTGGATGACCGCATGCTCATTCATCTTGCGCAGATCATATTTATGCTCCTTCATCTCCTGTAAAATGAGCTGTGCGGCGTTGCTGACCATAAAATACTGCTGATAAATGCGCAGCAGATTGCCCGCCTCATCGGAATCATCCGGATACAGGAACAGCGTCAGGTTTTTCTCAATATCCTCTTTGTCAAAATTAATACCGTCCTTCACAATGGACTCGTCCACGGACTCAATATCAAACAGGCGCAGCTTATTAATGCCGTTGTCATAACCGACCACATCAATATCATACAGACGGGACTTCACCTTTCGGTCACCAAATTCGATCTGGAATGAGATATCCGTCTTATTCAGCCAGGACTGTTTCTCGATCCAGTCATTCTTCTCCGCCTTCTGAAGCCGTTCCTCAAATACCTGCTTGAACAGCCCGAAATGATAATTTAAGCCGATACCCTCACCCGGCAGCCCGAGCGTCGCAATGGAATCCATAAAGCAGGCAGCCAGTCTTCCAAGTCCGCCGTTTCCTAAAGACGGTTCCGGCTCCACTTCCTCAATACGGCTTAACTCTTTTCCTTTTTTCTTCAAAATTTCCTCAACCTTGTCATAAACGCCAAGATTGATCAGGTTGTTGGATAAAAGCTTCCCGATCAGGAATTCAGCGGAAATATAATAAATCTTCTTCTCGCCGTTAATCTCGTCCGTCGCCTCCATCAGACATTTGGACATCTGAAGCACGCAGTAATACGTCTCCTCATCGGTACACTCGCTGATGGTCTTGCCGAACATGTCTTTCGCAAAATCCTCCAGCTGCTGTTCCAATTTTAACTCCAATACTTCACGCTGCATGTTTGGTAATAATGTCATTGCCGTTTTCCCTCCTGTTTTGACACCTTTCTTTTGGTGTGGTTGCTTTTTGCTGCCCCTTGCGTTTCTAAATTTTTTAGTTCTTTACAATTTTTTCAGTTCTTTGAACTTCTCCATTTCATCCGTTTTGTTCTGTCCGGGATGAATGATCTCTGCTTTCTTCCTTATCATCTGATTCTTTCTGTTTTTTATCCGTTTTTCTTTCTGTCTCCCCTAGAATAGCACAAGAAAACGTTTTCCGCAAGGGGTATTTTCCATTTTTTTCAAATTCTTTGCCCGCGTCTGCCCTTCAAATATTGGTAAAACGTTTCCGCCGCAAAGCTTTTTCCCCGTCCCTTATCCGATACAATCTGGATGGACCGTCTTGGAGGAGCGCAGCTTATCGGTATCTGCACCAGCCTTTTTTGTTTCAATAAGGGCTTTGCCAGCTTTTCCGGGACAAAGCCGATCCCCAGATTGTTTATGATCAGCGGAAGCATGAGATCAGAGGTCGCGACTTCCATATCAAGCTCCATATCAATGCCCTGTTCAATAAAAAAATTCCGATATAGGTCGTACGTCGCGCTTCCCCTTCCTAATCCGATCCATGGAAACCCGGAAAGTTCTTTCAACTCTAATGGCAGATCACACAAACGCTGATATTGTGTCCCTCCTGCCAGTATTTCTTCAAAATCAAAAGCTTTTTCACACAGCATATTGGATGATACCGGAAACGGCGTTGTGATCACAGCAAAATCCAGACTCCCGCCAGCGAGGTATTTGATTGTTTCATACGTTGAGTGGTTATGAATTTTGATTTTGATTTCAGGATATTCCATCTTAAAATCATGCAGGACATCCAGCAGATAAAGGTGGAGCGCCGTTTCTGTCGCGCCAATCTCTACCGTACCACAGATCCGTGAATCCTGCCTGCACAATTCCTCCTGCGCGTTCAGTAAATGTCTGTATGCGATCTCCACATGAGAATAAAGCCGCTCTCCTTCTTCCGTCAGGGAAATTCCCCTTGCCTCCCTGACAAAAAGCCTGCAGTGAAGCTGTGATTCGAGCAGTTTCATAATCCGCGTCACATTCGGCTGGTTACTCCCTAACGCTGTAGCAGCCTTCGTCATGTTCCTGTATTTTGCGACATAATAAAAAATCTTATAATATTCAAAATTGATATCCATATATTTTTTATATTCCTGTCATGTATTATATGTATTTTTCATATTTATCAAACGATATTATAATGCAATTTCAGAAGAAAGTAAATCATGACAGTAAGCCGAAATCTGAACGGATGCAGAACATCAGGAACAAATTTCAGAAAGGATATGAATGGATGAATAAGGACTTAACCACAGGGAACCCTCAGACCGTATTATGGAGATTCTGCCTTCCCCTGTTTGGAAGCATTATCTTTCAGCAGCTTTACAACATTGCAGACAGTCTGGTCGCAGGTAAGCTGATCGGGGAAAACGCGCTGGCGGCTGTTGGTAACAGCTATGAGATCACATTAATCTTTATTGCATTTGCGTTCGGCTGTAATATGGGATGTTCCGTGATCGTCTCTCAATTATATGGCGCAAAAGATTACGGCAGATTAAAAACAGCGGTATCAACCGCCTGCATATTCAGCGCCTTTTTGTGTGCCGTATTAATGCTTTCCGGCATCTTGGGATGCAGCCCCTTACTCCGTCTCATCCGGACACCCGATGAAGTATTTTCAGACTCAAAGTTATATCTGGATATTTATCTGTGGGGCCTGCCCTTTGTCTTTTTCTATAATATTGCAACCGGCATTTTTTCGGCATTAGGGGATTCCAAAACGCCTTTTTATTTTTTGGCGGTATCCTCCACGTCGAATATTGCAGTGGACATTTTATTTGTAAAGGCGTTTAACATGGGAGTGGCGGGCGTTGCGTGGGCTACCTTTTTATGTCAGGGAATCAGCTGCGTCCTCGCGGTTCTTACCGTGTATGTCCGGTTAAAAAAGATTCAGGTACCGGAAAATCCGCCGTTATTTGACGGAGGTCTTCTAAAAAAAATCATGATCATTGCCGTTCCGAGCATCCTGCAGCAGAGCTTTATTTCAGTTGGAAATCTTCTGATCCAGAGCGTCATTAACGGATTCGGCGCCTCTGTTATGGCAGGTTATTCCGCCGCAGTAAAGCTGAATAATCTGGTCATTACCTCTTTTACTACGATTGGAAATGGTATCTCCAATTTTTCAGCGCAGAATCTCGGCGCGCACCAATACGGCCGGATCAGGGAAGGTTTTCGTGCGGGAATTAAAATGGTATGGTGCCTGTGCGTCCCTTTCTGCATTTTATACCTGTTCTTTGGAAAGCCTCTGCTTCTGCTGTTTATGAAAGGGGAATCCGGCGCGGCAATGCTGACCGGCAGACAGTTTTTATGGATTCTTTCCCCTTTTTATTTTGTAGTATCTGCAAAGCTGGCTGCAGACGGCATACTGCGTGGAATCAGCGCCATGCGCCAGTTTATGACAGCTACCTTTATCGACCTGATACTCCGTGTGGCACTGGCCTTTCTTCTCTCAGACCTCACAAAGTCAGCGACGGGCATATGGTGTGCATGGCCGATAGGCTGGACCATTGCCATGCTGTTTTCTGTTGCTTTTTACCGTGGCGAATGCAAAAAGCTCTGCCTTAACAGATAATATCCAGATATTCCAGCCGCACGATCTGATAATCAAGCACGACATTTCGCCCCTCCATGCCGTTTAACAACTGCGCAACTTCCTTGACTGCCTCCTCGGATACATGGCTGAAATCCTGTCTGACCGTATACATCTGCTTGCCGACATATCCCATGAGCGTAATGCCGTCAAAGCCGCAGACCGGATGATACACGTTCATCTCGGTCAGCGCTTTCATCGCACCGATCGCCATCAGATCGGAAGCACAGACAATCGCGTCTGTATTTTTCCCATACCGGAATGTCAGCTCACGCGCCCTGAGCTCGCTGAACTCCCCGTAATGAACCGTCAGCTTAAATCCTTTTTCCTCCGCCAGTCTGCGGATTCCCTTTGTGCGTTCTTCCGTCACATATCCGTTTCTTTTTCCCGCGAGATACAGCACGTTCTCCACGTTTGTTGGGTTGGACTCTATCGTCACTTTCGCAACCTCATACTGCGCGCGCTCCTGATCGATCCAAATGGAAGAGGTATTCGGATTCGCCAGCGGATAATCAATGACCACCGTTTTGAAGTACTGGCTTTGTATAAGCCGGTGCAGCACCTTATCATCCTTTGACAATCCATAAATGATCACGCCGCCGATATTCTGTGACCGCAGATAGCGTGTGATTTCCTCCAATGTTTTATCCTGTATCATGCTGAAAAACACCGTCTGCACATCAAGACTCAATTCTCTCGCCTGACGGATAGCTCCTGAAAGATACTGCATGTCAATTTCGTCGATCGCCTGTGTCTGCTGATTCAGATTGATGATCAGCGCCACGCGCGCCGACTGCTTGGAGGACAAAGCGGATGCAACCGCGTTCGGCACAAAATTGAGTTCTTCAATCGCCTCGTTGACCTTCCGCTTTGTCTCCTCACTCACATTCGGATAACCGTTTAATACCTTGGACACTGTTGAAATTGCTACGCCTGCCTGCTTTGCCACATCTTTGATGGAAACCATTTTTCCGCTCCTGTTCTATGCTGGGCGCCGCCGCGGTATCATGACAGCACAGGTTCCTAATACCATACGTTCATGATACCGCACACAGCCTTATATGGAAATCGTTTTCCTTATTATAGAATGATTTTAATACCTTGGCAAGAAATTTTTATATCGCGATTTCCCAAACTTACTTTTTGATTTTTCGTACCGGACGCAGTATTTCGTAGCCGATCACTTCCGGATAATGGCGCTGGTAATCGTTGCAATCCTCCTCGTTCCATTCGTAGCCGTTTGTTTTGGGGTCATAATTCCATGCCAGCTTTTCCACTTTTTCCATGACCTCACCGCAGTCCTTTAGATAATCGAAAGGCGGGTGAAAGAAAACAAGATAATCGCTGGCAGGCAGCTCCCTCATTTCAAATCCCTCCGGAATCACGCCCTGATAATCTTCCGGTACGCCAAATCCATAAAAATAACCTTTCCTCCCATTTTCGTAAAACCAGCCGGCCGTGTGACAGGTCACAATCGGATGCGAAACATGACTCATGCTGTCTATGATCCCGCAGACGCTGTCACAGTCATGCCTGCCCCAGAAACTCATATAATCAGCCGCCTCCAAATCCCAGATACCGATATATTTGTGCGCCGGAATATGCTCTACGCGCACATGCGCTTCCGTCAATAATGTCTGATTCATCGTAGATCCTCCTTTTTTCCTATAATGTTCAGGGAAGAAAACGACTTTTAAGTTGGAAAGAGCGATCGGAACGGGATTTTTCCGATATGCGGCCGGTGTACATCCGAACGCATTCATAAAAGCTCTCGTCAGAGCCTCCTGTGAGGAAAATCCATATTTCATCGCGATATCGAGGATCCGGACATTGGTATCCCGAATTTCCAAAGCAGCCATGGCAAGCCGTCTGCCGGCGATATAGCGCTTCAACGTCATTCCCGTAATCTCGTGAAAACGACTGGAACAATAATAGGGCGAATATCCAATCTGATTGGACATTTCTAGCAGAGTCGGAGCTTCTGTCAGATGCGCTTCGATCCAGTCTATCATTTTTTGCACGGTCTCATTCCACTCAAACAAATGTCTTCCTCCTTGTCAAAAACAGGATAACATAGAATCGGGCAATCCGTTTTGATCTATGTTGCAATATCCGATTGATCATACTAAATGAGAAACTTAAAGCTGACAGCTCTGTCACACGTTCTTCCGGGATTGAGGAATTTCCTAACAGCTAAAAAAAGAACCGGACCATCGCTGGATGATCCGGCTCCCTTGTTCGTCATCTTTATTTCTCAAACAGCTCTTTCATCACGATATGGCGCGGAAGACCGTCCACATAAACTGGCGTGAGCTCGCCCATGATGAGCGGACGCGCATATGCGATATACTTCTCGTTTAAGTTCGTGCCATCCTCTGTGAACCACTCGTCGGGAACATGTCTCTCGACGTTTGCGATCTCATGAATATCATAGGAGCTCGTACCGCACTCATACGGGTCCTCTCCGTCTCTTGTAAAGATGATCATCTTGCCCGTCTCGCCGTTTGCGGCTGCCTTCATCGCATCCGCGCCCGCCTGGAACGCCTCGTTGATATCCGTTAAGGAAGCTAAATGAGTCGCCGCTCTCTGAAGTGTGGAAAACTCAATCGCACGGGTCTTTAAGCCGGTCTCTGCCGCAACAAGCTGCGCAAGGTATGCCGCCGTGCCGGACATCTGCTTATGACCGAACGCATCAACAGCCACATTTTCATTGGCAAGCTCGCACACATAACGCCCGTCGGCAATATGAACGCCCTCGGATACCGCAATGACAACGGAGCTCTTTGTCGCGCCAAGTTCTTTTACTTTTGCCATGAAAGCATCCATATCAAATACTTTCTCCGGCAGATAAATTGCATCCGCACCGGAGCAGTCGCTTCCCTTTGCGAGCGCCGCTGCCGCTGTCAGCCATCCTGCATTTCTTCCCATGATCTCAACGATACATACGGTCGGTTTCTTCGCGCCGAAGGACTCGTTGTCGCGAATGACTTCCTTTAAGGATGTCGCAATATATTTTGCCGCGGAACCGTAGCCCGGGCAGTGGTCCGTGATCGGAAGGTCGTTATCAATCGTTTTCGGTACGCCCATGAAGCGCTGGCTCTTTCCATGCGCCGCCGCATAATCGGAAAGCATCTTTACGGTATCCATGGAATCATTACCGCCCGCATAGAATAAGCACTCGATATCATGCTTCTCCATGATCTCAAATACCTTCTCATAAACATCCTCATGCCCCTCGATCTTCGGCATTTTGAAACGGCAGGAACCCAAAAACGCAGAAGGCGTCCTCTTCAAAATCTCCACATTGACCGGATCGGAGAAATATTCGTCCATATCGCAGAGCTTGTCCTCCAAAAATCCTTCGATTCCGTGTACCATACCGTAAACTTTGTTCACGCCAAGCTTCTTTGCCTGCACGTACACGCCCGCGATGGAAGAATTGATGACGGCGGTGGGTCCGCCGGACTGTCCAACAACAATATTACCCTTCATTTTGACCTCTCCTTATGATTTGTTTTATTTTTCTCTAAACATACTGAACCTTTGATGCCAGTATGCCCACATCGCTCTCATTATATCAAATCGGCATTGCCGGCACAAGCATAAAATGCCAGATTCTTCCTCACAAAATGCCAGATTCTTCCTCTGCACTGTTACCTCTGCACAAGTTCTTCGACTGAACACTGTTACCGGCGGTAAGGACTCCGGCTCCCGCCATCCTTGTCCCGGCAGTAAGGGTTCCGGCTCCCGCCATCCTTACTCCGCCTCCGAAAAGAACATAGTTTCCGCACTGCCGTGAAACGCTTCCATCCACGAAACGCTTCCCACCTGAGAAAACGCAACATAATAGGTCTGATCCGCATCCACGATATATTCGAGCTGCTCGTAATGAACACCCCTTAGATGATAGGAAAGCTCCACCACATAGGCAGGCTGGTTCCAGACCGATACCGCCTCGTAACGCGTCAGTGCAATATCCGGACGCTCCCCGTACTGCTCCTCATACGCATCTGCCAGATACTGGATAAACTGTTCCTGTCCCCCCGCCATCGTCTGTTCAAAATCATTTGTTTTTTCTGTTGTATAAATATAAACATTAGACTGGTCGTCCGGATAATTCTGGTTCAGGTACAGTCCGCTTGTCGTCGATTCAACATAGCCTGCTGGAAGCGTGATCGTAAGCCTTCCAGCCTGCGCGGTCTTCTGCGTGCCTGCCTCCCTGTTTCCCGACGTACCGCCGCCTTCTCCGTTTCCCGATGCGCCGCCCTGCGTACTGACGATATCAGAACTGCCAAATGGTTCGCTGCCAACTGTCCCATCCGGACCGACTCCATTCTCAGGTACAATATCCTGCACGCCGTTTTCCGCCGGGACCTCCTTCGCACAGCCTGCTGCCATACACAGCATTCCCAAAAGCAGCCCGACAGCCGGCAGAATTTTCATGCGCTTTTTTCTTTTTGTATAGCCGGTTCTATCTCCCGCCACGGCAGCCGTCATGCTCCTTCCTCCTGCTTTACGTCCATCTTCTCATATTCTTATGATGCTTTTCCCGATAAACCGTCTTTAATTCATCAACGGTAATTCCGTAGCAGAGCAGAATGTCATTAAAATACATCATGACGTCTGCCAGCTCCTCAACAAAATGAGTCCGCACTTTCGGGTCGCCGGCGATTTGGGCATCTCCGTCCTTCTTGACAATGTCGATCACTTCCCCTAATTCTGACATCAGCCACAGCAGCTTGTTTCTGCCCGTCTGCGGACACATAGATTCCCACTGTCCCTTATAGTGCTCCTGAAGTTCGGTCTGCATGCGCTGCATTTCCAAAAAACCAAAGTCTTCCACCCTGAACATCCCCCTGTCAATCGGTCATTTTCTCCGCCTGAATACCACAATTTCCGGGTCTGAACCATTTTCTCCGTATTCGCAGACCAGCAGATAGTTTTCATCCGCAGTCAGCCCGTAGCACCTTGCGCTTCCCTTTTTTCCAACCTGATTGCCGAGATAAATCTTATCCTCTTCCCAGAATCTGATTTTCTGTCCGCCCGGCAGTAGATATTCCAGATTCACAAAAGAACCCTTCAGCGCGTAAAGCGTCGTGACTTCCTCCATATCTTCAATTCCCAGATCACGAATCTCCAAAAGAAGCTTCTCTTTTAAGCTGCATGTGCCGCCGGTCTTAAAAAAATCTTCGCACCGCTCCTGCCCTTTGCTCTTACAGCAGGCGGCAATCATGCAGTTTTTGCCGAGCACCCCGCAGCCCTCGCAGTTTTCTTTTCCCTCACATTCCGAACAGTCCAGACCGCATACTGCAATTGAATCTCCCATATCCCCGCTCCATTCTTATCTGATTTTCTTGTTAAGTATGCAAAAAGCGGCGTAAAATGCAAGCCATTGCAATTCGTTTTCACGCCGCTTTTTATAGCAAAACACTATAAATATCCGGTCAAATCCGAGCTCCCGAGTCAATGATCATCGGATTCTTTCAAATACCATAGTCGCCTGAATCCGGTCACCACCACCAAATCCCTTGCTCCCACCATTGGATGTAGTAATCGTATGCAGACGATAACCTTTCGCAGCTTGTGCGTTTATGGCTGCTTCCAATTCAGTCAAATTTCCGGAACCAGTTCCAAAAAACTTTTCTTTCAATGTAACCTGCAGAACAACATAATCCAAATTCTCCCCGGATGCATGGGAAAAAGTGGACGCATCAGCATAGTTTGGCATAATAATACCCCTCTCTTTCTTAAGAATAATGTTCCCCCATATCTATAAACCTTTTTCGAACTATGATAACACACTTGATTTGAGATAACAATCCATATTTTCTTAGAGTTTCGCATGTTTCTCGCATGTTTTTCGCTCAAGATCCGCTGCCGAACGTTTCTATTTCTGACTTGCATTTTGTCCGCTAACGGTTATAATAAGAATACGGTCAGATTTTTTCTTAAAAGTCTGCGCTTTTCTTTCGGCAGGAATGCCGATTCGCAATCTTTTTATCTGCATGTTATCCACAGCCCTTTATTTGTAACAGTTCCGCCATGCGGAATTGACTGTACAATTTACACGCGGGTGCCTGCTCACTAAGGGCAAATTGCACAATCAATTCTATAGGGCGGACACCCGACATGAAGTCAAATACCCCGCCGCAAGCAGCAGGGCATCAAGATTGAAACGCCCCAAGGGGCGGGTATTTGACCCTCGCGGCAGTCGCCAAATGCCTGCAAGCAGTCACTTGGCTCGTTGCTCGCGGGAATAAATTGCCGGCAATAGGCTTTCGATGTTCGTAAAATGTATAATCCGGCAATTTATGAATGGCATGGCTGAACTGTTACCCTTATTTCATGGAACTATGATAAAGCTGCTGCGCATACCCTCCATTTCAATTGAATAATGTACTTAACCGGAGAACCGAAGGGGCGATACGTCAGCCGCCGAGTTTTACGAAAGGGGCTGGTGCCAATGGTTACATATGAAGGACTTTTCGCATTTGTAATTATGCTTTGCGCTGTTATAACTCTTGTTATCAATATCTGCAAACGCAAAAAGTAGCGCCCTCGCTCCAGTAAAGTAAGGCGCTGCTTTTTAGGTTTTTACTTCCGGCGGCTAGGTCGTATCTAGCTTTCGGTTCTCTTGTTAAGTACATTATAGCAGATTATATGTAATTGTCAAAGAAATCCTATTATTTTTTGATATTTTTGAGATCAAGATACCGTGTAAAATTTTCAATCAATCCCCGCTAAGGCAAGGCGCCGCTTTTTTCACGCAATCGTTCTCCGGGAGACAAAAGCGTAAACCCCCAGACCCGCGCCCGCCAAAAACAAGAGCAGCATGCAGGAAACTCCATTTGTGACAGGCTTACACATTCTTCCCAGAATTCCGCCCTGTATCATAAAATAAAAACAGAATGCACCCAGATAGCCAACGGCCGTGTTCCGTGCCGCACAGGCAAGAAGCAGCCCTGTAAACCCCAGCGCCATGCATCCGGCCAATGTCCGAACCATATATAAAAAGAACGGAAACGAGCAGCCGCAGCGTTTCATATAAATCTCAAACGCAGAAATGAGCAGGCATGTGCCAATTATAGAAAACCCCATACGCATTGAAACAATCACCCGCAATGAGGTCGGACGGATCGCAGCCGTCTCATACACACTCCTTGGATGTTCGTTTCTTGTAAGGGCGGTAAACATCGGGATGCCGGTCAATATCACCATTCGTTCCAGGCAGTCGGCGGACTGCAGGCGGTCCAGATTCCCAGTCCCGTAGAGAAATGGAATCACAAACAGTAACACAATCGCCGGTAAAAGCGTATGCTTAACATTCATGCGGACATTCGCGGCCGCGATGACCAACAGATTTTCGGCTTTCAAAGAAATTTCCCCCTTTCCGTTTTACATCATAAACAATGACGGCTAGTCCCACAAGCAGAAAAGCGGCAGCACAAACAAGCGCTCTGTTCCAAATCAGCATTTGAATATTTTCCATCATGCGTCCATATCCTTTCAACGTATTGTGGCGGATAATCAGGTCAAAAAGCCCATAATTTCCACCGGCTATTTTATCAACGGACGGTCTGCCAAACAGCCAGATGAGCCCTGTCAGAAGAATGGCAGAATCATTTTCGGTCAGCACCGTTATGAACAGGGCAATTGATACGACCAGCAGGACTGTCGGGAATATCCATGCAAAAATATAAGCCACAAATGCGGACAGATCTGCATGAACGCCAAGGTTACGGCAATACCCAGCCAGCGTAACCAAAGATTTCACGGGCAGAATCAGTATCGGAAGCATGATCATAAAGACTGCCGCTGCAAAACGTGCTAAAATGATCTTTGCAGAATTTCGTGTCCGCGGATAAATCAGCGCCCTCATGTTACAACGTTTGTCCTTTCCCGCAAGCCCAGTCATGACAAACGCAGGCAGGCATAATACAATCAGAGAAATATTGTCGCAATAATAGCGGGCAAATGCGCCTGTCACATGATCCTTTTCATAAAACTCCCGGTGCTGCTGCTCCGTGACCGGAGTATCCTGCATATCATTTGTGCAATAGTACATGGACAGCATCGTCCAGCTATAATACGAATTGCACCCGATCAGATGATTCACGCGCTCCATGATTTCCTTGAAGCGGTCGAATGTGACCTGCATCTCAAATGCATTTTCCGGATTCCCCGAAGATTGTGACAGCCCGGAATGATTTTCTACATATCCCCAGTCCTCCGGCTCTGCAATAAACTTTCCGTTCTCGAATGTGCCCTGCCCCGGTTCCAAGACAAAAGCACCGCCTCCGGAAATCTGAATATCCTCTGAATCTTTATTCTCTTCTGTCCCGTTCATAGACGGCTCGTCAAGACCCGTCAGCTCCTTCAGATACTGAAGAACCGCTGTCTGCTCCTTTTCGGACAGTTTTTTCCTTTTTACATATCCAAACGGATAATATTCATAGCTGTTGTTCCGGTAATTGTCCATCAGCCGTTTTGTCGCATTGATCATCATGGCATGCTGGGCGTCTTCGTCTATTTCGTCCGGACTGTCCGCATAGACACCGTCTTTCGCAATATAAAACACGGAAGCCGGATTGTCCGTCCGGCGAAGCTCACTCTCAACAGCCGTTTCATAATTTTGCATGACGGTTACAAATAAGACTGCCACATACAGCCAATACAGAATGCTTCGTGTGATTTTTCTGCATTCCATCATCCATAAGCTTTTCATCGTTTCCTTCCTCCTTTACATCTGACGCAGCAGCTGCATATAGCCGTCTTCCACCGTCGGCGTACAGGAAACCGGATGGCCGGTATCCGGAACGCAGTCGCTCAATACCCGTACCTTTAACCCGGATGAATGCCCCTGACTGGATAAGACGCAAAACTTTCTTTTGACGGACTCTAATTCTGTTCTGGGAACAGTCAGCTCAAACACTTTTCCCTCTGCTGTCCCGGCAAGCCGGTCTATCGCGCCCGCATACAGAAGGCGCCCGGAATCCAAAATGGCCGCATACTCACATACGGATTCCATATCAGCCACAATATGGGATGACACAATCACAACACGGCTGCCTGAAAGTTCACCCAGCAGATTGTAGAAACGAAGTCTCTCCTCCGGGTCCAGTCCGACGGTCGGCTCATCGACGATCAGCACCTGCGGGTCATTCAGCAGTGCCTGCGCAATTCCAAGCCGCCGCTTCATTCCCCCGGACAGCTTCCGGACTTTCCGTTTCCTGATCTCCCATAAATGAACCCCTTCCAAAAGATCAGGTATGCGCTCCTTCTGTATTCCAGCCGGAATGTCTGACATAGCCGCCAGATAGCGCATGGTCTCCCAGACCGACATATCCGGATATAACGAAAATTCCTGCGGCAGATAACCGATCAAAGACCGGATTTGTTTTGTCTCCTCCAAAGGAACGCCGTCAAATGTGATTCTGCCGCCGGATGGCTTTAGCAGCGTAGACAGAATCCGCATAAGCGTTGTTTTTCCGGCACCGTTCCGCCCGAGCAGCCCGTACATGCCATTTCCGATCGTGAGGGAAACATGATTCAGGACTACGTTCTCCCGATACTGCTTTGTCAGATCCGTGATAACGATTTCCATAAAAAAACTCTCCTTTCATCATCCAGGCGTTTACGAACACCTTTGATAAGGAGAGTTTAGCAGGGATAGGTCTACATTCCGTCACAATACCGGACAAGAATCTGTTTTTATTTTTACGGTCACTCTTGCACCTTTTCCCGGCGCATTATCAAGCCGGACAAAACCGCCATGCTTTTCCGCAAGCGTTTTACAGATGGACAGCCCGATACCCGAATGACCTTTAGACGCTTTTCCTTTATAAAAATAATCTGTCACTTCCGTCATATCTTTCTTTGAAAATCCTTTTCCGTCATCGGTTATGGTCATTTGGAGAAACGGCTTGGAAAAACTCATTTCCACTTCGATTTTTGTATTACAGTACCGCAGGGCATTGGCAATGATATTTTCTGTGATACGAAATACTGCGGCAGTGGAAAAAAACGCACTTTGCTTTGGAAGCTCCGATAACACCTGAATTTCTTTTGCGTTCTGTTCCGCCATGACAGAAAGCCAGCTAGTCATTTCCTTCTCAAACTCATGAAGCGGTATTTCCTGATAGTCTAAGCGCATATCCTCCAGCGCCTGAATCTCACGGACGGAATCGGCATATTCCTCCAGCCTGCCTGCCGCCTGATGGATATACGCCGCAATTTCCCGTACGCCCTCCTCTGTCAGATTTCCCGTTCCCGCATTCTTACCGAGATATTCGCTGTATCCTTTCATGACGGTTATCGGCGTCCGCAGATCATGGGATATGCAAGCATTGATTTTTTTCCTTTCATCCAGCAGATTCCACATACGGCGGTTATTCTCAACCAGTTCCTGCCTCATAGATTCAAACGCACCGCATAGTCTGCCTAACTCATCCTGCTTCTGGTAATCTATGGTAAAATCCAGATCATTGGCGGAAATATGGCTGATTCCCTGCTGCAATGCTTTCAGCGGCTCTTTCAGTTTTATGTGATAAAAGAGCGCTGCCGCGCCGCCAATCCCTGAAACAGAAAATAAAACAGGCAGAAGCACGATCAAAATTTCCATCACCCTGCACAGCCATAATTCTGTTCCGGTATATTCTATGACATCATCCGGCGTATCATCTCCAGCCTCCATGATAAGCCTCCCGTCTTCGTGATAAATAAGCGTGCCGTTTGTGATGAACGCATGCGACAATGTGATTTCATCATGTTTTTTGGAACAGAACCTTACGGTTACTGTGGAAAGAACAATAACCAGCATTGCCGCGGCAAAAACGATCAGGCAGAATGCTCTTTTGAGCGTCATGTTTTTCAGCTTATCCATTTATAGCCGCACCCCCAGACAGTTTCAATATAATTCTTATCCGTCACCTGCGCCAGTTTCAGGCGAATCCGGCGGATATGCTCTTTCGGGATGTCGCTGTTCCCCTCCGCGTCATATCCCCAAAGTCTCTCATAAATCCGTTCCCGGTCAAAGACCTGTCCGGCGTTGAGCGAGAGAAATTCGATGATGTCAAATTCCTTTTTTGAAAATGGGATGATCTGCTCGCTGCAGTACACACAGCGCCCCGCATAATCAATGAACAGGCTGCCAAACATTCTTGTATTGCCGCTATGCCGTGCGCGGTTCTCCCTCCGAAGATGGGCTTCCACACGCGCAGTCAGTTCCGCAAGACTGAACGGCTTTGTGATATAATCATCACCGCCGGCACGGAAACCAATAATTTTGTCCTGCTCTGTGACGCGGGATGTCAAAAAAACAATCGGACAGTCAACATGATTTCGTATCTTCCTGCAAAGCTCCAGCCCGTCAACCTCCGGCATATTGATGTCTAATAAAATCAAAGCCGGTTGGTTGGAAAGTGCCGCAGCAGCCTCATCTGAATCTGAAGCCGCGTAAACAAGATACCCTTCCGTCTGCAAATGCAGCTTTACCATATTGCATATAGAATCTTCGTCATCAACGACCAGAATTTTTGAAGGCATTTTGTCTTCCTTTCCTTTTTGGGGTCCGTTATCAGGAACCGCGGGGCGCATGTTTTATTCTTTCTATCAAGAATCGCGAGACGACTGCTTTATTCTTTCTATCAAGAACCGCGGACCGCATGTTTTATTCTTTCTATCAGACTGCGGCAGACCACGCTTAACATGGTCAATTTTATCAGAAAAAAGTCTACAACAGTCACAAATTGAATTGTATTATCAATTTTTTGAATCCTTTACAAATCTTCCATTATACTGTATAATACAGTATTGTATATTACATTATTTCGTATCCAGTGCTGTCTTATACAGCGCTGAGAAGGGAGAAAGCATGTCTACCATTGATTTGATTCTTTTAGGATCATTATATCAAAGTCCAAAAAGTGCCTATGATCTGCAAAAGCAGATTGATGCCAGAAATCTGTCAAGATGGGTAAAAATCGGTTCCTTCACGGTTTACAAGAAAGTGGTTCAATATGAAGCAAAAGGATATGTTGTCAGCGAAACGGTCAGAAACGGCAATATGCCTGAAAAAACAGTGTACACGATAACACCAAAGGGAGCCGAAATGTTCAAAGAATGGATGGTCAAATTTTCTATGGCTGAAACAAGAGTCTTTTTGGATTTTAATGCCGTGATTGTGAATCTGGGATTGACTGGCGAACCCTTTGCAAAAGAATGCATCAGAAATATCAGAAACAGTATCCAGCATACGAAAATGCAGATTTCAGAACAGCTTCCCACGCATAAGGATATTCCGTTGTTTGGACGTACGATACTGGAGCAGCAGTTTATGCTGCTGGAAGCTTTGGAAAAATGGGAAGCTGACTTTGAAAGAGAACTGAAAAAAGAGGAAGGAGAATCAGAAGTATGATCTATTTTATTTTTTTCAATCTGGTGATTTATCTGCCATTCCATTTATTCGAGGAAGGCGTCGGTGATTTTCCAAAATGGATGTATGAACATAAATGGCTGCCCCACCACATGACACATGGACACTGGATGGCAAACAATCTGTTCCTTTACTACCCGCCGCTCCTTCTGTCCGTCTTTTTATTTGTATTCCATAACAAGCTTGCCTGTTTCGGCGTGGCGGTTCTGATCTGGGGAATCATCAATTTCGGAGATCATTTTTTCTACACGCTTAAAGACAGAAAAATATCTCCGGGGTTGATAACCGGAACCCTTTTTCTTATAAACTCCGTTTTAGGGTTAAGAGTTTATGGCATGTCGGATTTCTTTTCCGTATCCCAATTGATCATCGGAATTTTAATCGGCGGCGTGCTGTTCGGACTGCCCATGGGATTATGTATCGTTTTTTATCCTTTTCTTGATAAATATTTCAAATAAATACGTGGGACCAGCAGTCAGTCATGCACCATCCCTGCATGGCAGAAACCCGGATACGCTAAAGCGCATAAAAACAGCGCGAAGCCCTGAGCCATTGTGATTCGGCTTCGCGCCATTAAGTGCGCAAAACTTGAACCTTCGCAGTTCAAAAATCTAACGGTAAAAAGCCTTTCATCGGATTTCTATCATAGCGTGTTCAGGGAAATTGTTCAAAGGGTATAATCTTGGATGACTTTCATCAAAAGGTTATATTTTTGGACAAAAGTGCCCCTAGAGCATAAGCCCATCTCCTATCGATTACAAGAATGCTGTTAAAACACATAGAAATAATGCACCGCCCAAACCTATGTCGTGCCAAAATTTCCATGTTTTGGACATTATTGAGGTTTCACTAATTATCCATCGGAAACTAAGACACCTTGACAAAATATGATAATATCGCCCATGTTTTAACAGCATTTGCATATAAACAGGCAGAACTCTAAGCTATCTTCAAAACCATCTGTTGACTTATCCCACTCTTATATAAAATCAACAATCCATGACAATTGGATGTTCAATAAGGTCTGATAATATTTGTTTAGTTACCCCATGTATACCCGTTTTCTTTTCCCATATACTATCTCCATCTTTTGAATATTCATAAAATCGGCTACATTCCTCATAATACTTTGCGAATTTTACATCTGTGTTCATATCAGCTATAATAGAGTTGATATCTCCATAACCTTCTCCACAATCATTTTCTCTCCACCACCTTGGCCAATCCAATGCATAATTATTTAATATCTCGCAGCTCCCTTCTTTATCTTTCTTGATATGATCAGTATATGGAAGAATATATCGAGTATCCATAGTGTGGATTGCTCTAAACGATTTTCCCAAGCCAATCCCTAACCAGTTTTGACATGTTTCTCCTTTCGCCGCTTCAACAAGTGGTTTGCCTAAAAAAATCTTTTTTTCTTCATCCATAATAGAATCCCCCACAGAGATTGTTCCTCGTAAAGGAATTTTACGTTTTAACGCTTCACAAAAAATTATGGAACACTTCTCAAAAAAACCTCCCAATAACTCATTAAACAAACCATCCATTTCAACCCACACAATAAATGTGTCACTGAAAAAAGCGTTTTTTAATTCTGTTTGCAAAAGGACAAATGGTCTTTGCTCTCCTATGTATTCGGTAAGTTCACTTTTTCCATATAGTGTATTCTCAATTATGATAGGAACCGTATCATCCGAACACAATTTAACCATACATTCATAGTATTCATATACTTTTTGAAGTTCATTCTCATTCAATCTTTTTGAAGTTCCTAATATGTCAAAAAATGCCAATGCTATCTTTTTTTCACCCACCATTCTTTAACCCTCCTATGTATTTTTTTCATCACATGGCAATGAAAACATTTAAGTAATAGAAAATCAATATCATTTCGATTATTCATATTCCACATATAAGATACCACAAATTACAAATTTTGCAAACTATCACGAAAACTCTCAGCTACTTTCCGTGATAATACAAGCAGTTTCCATGTTTTTGTCATATCCTCCCATTTTCCAACAGCGTTTTCCGTCAATAAATGCGCCTTTCAACCAAAATCCCCAATATCCCCTCCACTTTGACACTCCCATTTTATACTATCACGGAAACTACCGACTTTTGCGTGATAGTATGGACTTTCCGTGATAGTATAAAATACTGCCCAATCGCCCCTCTATCAGCGGCGTTCAAAAATCAAAAAAGCGGGGCCCACCACCCACCGTGGTGAACCCCTCTACGCTTAAAAACCCTTGATTTTAAGCCAT
>DLAJ01000036.1:33095-33332 GCA_002493905.1 Lachnospiraceae bacterium UBA7050
AGTACCCAAAATCCTATGGCATTATTTTTTTATTGCCGCCTGTGCCGCTGTTAGAGTTTGATAACTTTTACCCCTCTTTACCCCATTTACCCCACCCAATTCGACATTCGACAAACGGGATTCGACAAAAAACCTTTGCTTTTATGCGGAATCCGGCATAAAATGATTTCAGCGGAACGCCCCGCAGCGTTTGACAGACGCAGGGGAATCTGTTACAATAAAAGCACAAAAGGGAAT
>DLAJ01000017.1 GCA_002493905.1 Lachnospiraceae bacterium UBA7050
TTAAGAGGAAGTGTCAAACTCCTGCGCGCAGCGGTCTTTTTTTTATCGGACTGTTCAGATTTTGTTCATTGTGTTATACTCATTTTCTGCAAAAGTGTACATGCCGGTATGCGGGCAATGAGTAGGATCAATCGTATCGGGTCTCTGGCGCAGCGACCAGTTATCTGTGTAAAACGACCGTTTATCGCTGCAAAAAATACAATACGCTGTTTTTGTGATATGCTTTTGAACATAGGGGAAGTGCGATGAAAATATCTTTTTGGATTCATGAAAAATACGAGGAACCGGAAATTGTCATATGCAGTGCGCAGAAGACGAAGGAACTTGAAGAATTGAGGCAGACGATCTCTGACGCTGTTGATGAGAAGATTACGGTTTTTGATGAGCGGGATGCAGTAAGAATCACGCTCAGTGAGATCATCCGTTTCTACACAGGAAAGCAGCGCGTGTATGCGCAGACGAAGGATAAGACGTATCTCGTGCATGCAAGGCTCTATGAACTGGAAGAAAGTTTGAAAAAACAATTCGTCAGGATTTCTAACTCTGAAATTGTCAATGTAAAAAAAATACGCCGGATGGATACGAGTATTTCGGGAACGATTCATATGTACCTGCATGCGGATATTGAGACGTATGTATCCAGACGTTATGTCAGCAGGATCAGGGACAGCTTGATGAAAAAAGAAGTTTACTGACGAGATCATCAGATCATGGATTGTGCAAGCCGCGGATGTGACGGGCGGATGAAGGAAGGAGAAGACGGATTTCATGTGGAAAAAAAGTGTAAGCCGCGGAGTTGTCAGCTTTGCGCTCTGCGTGACGGTAAATATCCTTGTTTTAATGATAAAGACAATGAGCACGGTAAAAATGACGGGAGATGCGCAGGCAATGCCGGAGCTTGTGCCGGAATACGCGGCGTTTTTTGACAACCCGTTTATGGCGCTGATGGTGCAGACGCTCCTCTGCGGTCTGATCGGCTTTGCGTTCGGCTGCTGTTCGGTCATTATGGAAATTGCCAAGTGGAGCATGGTCAGGCAGGCGGTTGTGCATTTCCTGCTGACGGCGTGTGTATGGGTCCCGGTCAGTATTTTCTGTTGGGGACTGGGCAGATATCTGATTTCGTTTATCAGCGTTTTTCTGAGCATGGTTTTTACCTATACAGTCGTGTGGACATGCCAGATCATCATCTGCCGCAGGGAGGTCGCACGGATCAACGCACAGCTTATGCAGAGAGATAAGGTTTCCATTGATTAGATCATAGGGTGTCTTTATCACTGTCTGACTGCATGGGGCTAAAGAAAGATAATTGTATGGAAATCTGTGATATTGGAAAAGGAGGAGGGACGCAAATATGGAAAATGCGATAGAAGTGAAAGAATTTGTCAAGGATTTCGGTACCAAAAGGGCGGTGGATCACATTTCCCTGACGGTAAAAAGGGGTGAGCTGTTTTCACTGCTCGGCGTAAACGGCGCGGGCAAAACCACGACGATCCGTATGTTGTCGGGGCTCAGCAGACCGACGGGCGGGGATGCTTTCGTCATGGGACACAGTGTTGTAAAGGAACTTTCTGAAGTAAAAAAAGTCAGTAATCTTTCGCCGCAGGAGACGGCGGTTGCTCCGAATCTGACTGTGCGGGAAAATCTGATTTTGATCGCACGGATTTATGGGGCATCAAAAAAGGACGCATGGAAACGTGCGGATATGCTGATCGGTCAGTGCGGCATGGAGGAAGTTGCAGGGAAAAAGGCGAAACTGCTGTCCGGGGGCTGGCAGCGGCGGCTGAGTATTGCGATGGCGCTGATCACACAGCCCGAAGTCCTTTATCTGGATGAGCCGACGCTGGGACTCGATGTACTTGCAAGACGGGAACTGTGGAAGGTGATCGAGAGCTTAAAGAAAAGCGTAACGATTGTGCTGACGACTCATTATATGGAGGAAGCCGAGGCGCTTTCAGATCACGTGGCGGTTATGATCAATGGCGTGATCGCGGCATATGGTACCGTCGGGGAATTAAAGGCAGAAACGGGCACCGATACGCTGGAGGAAGCGTTTATTACAATTGCGGAGAAAGCGTAAAAAGCACGAAGTGATACGTCAGGAAATGAGGAGGATAGAAGATGAGGACGATTGTTTTTTCAGGAAGGAATGCGAAAGAATTACTGCGTGATCCGATCAGTTATCTGTTTTGTTTAGGCTTTCCGTTAGTTATGCTTCTGATCATGACGGTTCTGAATGAGAATATTCCGGCACAGGCGAATATGGTAATCTTTCGGATTGATTACTTATCAAGCGGGATTGCCGTGTTCGGATTGACGTTCGTGATGCTGTTTACCTGTTTACAGATTGCAAAGGACAGAGGAAGCGCGTTTTTGATGCGCCTGTACGCGTCGCCGATGAAGGCGTCAGAATTTATAGGCGGCTATATTCTGCCGCTTCTGGTAATTGCTGTTTTACAGAGCGTGATCACTTATGCGGCCTCTGTGGTCATCGGCACGGTTACCGGAATTTCGTTTGAGATCAGCGGACTGCTTCTGGCAATGGCGGTGCTGATTCCGGCGGACCTGCTATTTATTGGATTTGGTTTGTTGTTTGGAACGGTTTTCAACGAAAAAGCGGCTCCGGGATTATGCTCAGTGATCATTTCCTTATCCGCGATTCTGGGCGGCATCTGGATGGATGTCGGGGCTTTAAGCGGCGGACTGAAAAACATTTGCGAAGTGCTTCCGTTTTATCATATTGTGGAGGCGGCGAGAGGAGCCGTGAGAGGGAATCTGGACGGAATCGCGGGTCATATGGCGGTTGTCGGAGTGTATACAGTCGTTGTATTTGCGTTAGCTATATTTGTTTTTTCAAGAAAAAGACAGCAGGATCTGCGGTAGTCATGATAGGAACCGGCTGACAGGGCAGGGTCAGTGACAGGAAAAGCGTATGTGTGCTGATGATACAGGACGGGCGTTTAGAAAAGTCCGAGCATCTTCAGCAGATACAGCCATCCCGTGAGTGTAAAGGCGGAGAGCAGTGTTGTCATCATGACGACACCGGAAGATAATGTCCCGTCGTGCCCCATGCTTTTGGCCATGATAAAGCAGCTTACGGTAGTCGGGGAGCCGAGCATGACCAGAATCGAGATGAGTCTGTCGCCGCGGAAACCCAGATGCACGGCGGCAGGAAGGAATAGCGCACAGAACAGGACGAGCTTAAAAAACGTGGCGGCAATGGTTGGTTTCAGCATGGTGACAGCCTGTTTTAAGTGGAAGCTTGCGCCCATTGCCATTAATCCGAGCGGTGTGGCAAGATTGGCAAGATAACGGACTGTTTTGGAGAGGATGACGGGCTGCGGGATGCGGCATGCCGACCAGACCAGACCGGCAAGGATGCCGAGGATGATCGGATTTGTCAGGATGCCGATGCATGTCTGCCGGATGAGCGCGCTCCGCGCGCCCTTTGCAGGGCGGTCCGTACGCGTGCATTCAAGCAGGACGACAGCCATGACATTATAGAGCGGAACCGAACCGATGATCATCATGGGCGCAATACCGGCGCTGCCATAAATATTCTGAATAAAACTGATGCCTAAAAGTGCGGCACTGGAGCGAAAAGAAGCCTGCGTGAATTCGCCGCGGGCTTCTTTATTTTTTATGAAAAGCGAGCATGCACCGCTGAAGATCACGCAGATGACCGTGACGAGAAAGCAGAACAGGACAAAGTGCCCGTCCCAGATTGCCGAAAAATCCTGTGTGGACAGCTCCTGAAACAAAAGCACGGGCAGGGCAATCTTAAAAACGAACGCATTCATGGCGCCGACGAAATCTTCTTTGAAAATACCGATGGTGCGGAAGAAAAGACCAAGCAGCATCAGCAGGAATACGGGGATGGTTGCATTGAGACAAAAAATCAGATTTTCCATTGGATTACGCCTCCTGTGGCGGGCGGCTGCCGGCCGCCCATTTGCGAGTGTAGCACGTCAGGGGGGATTGTCAAGAGGAAAGGCATATATAAATTTGTTTTACAGGCGTCTTGACAAAACTACACTAAATGTTATAATTATTTACGTAGGACAGCCTGTAGATCAATTTATTGGAGCAGAATTTTAAGAAGCAAAAGGAGGGATTTCTATGAGAAAAACGGAGCGCAGGATAACACTGATAATGACACTTGCAATACTGTTTCTTCAATGTTTGCCAGTGAGAGCTTCTCAAGCACAGTTAATGACAACAGAAAAAGAAGAACAATTATCAGAGGTGCTTTTTGGAGTTGAGTTACAAAAAGATTTGCTTGGATTGGAGAAGGTTGATTTTTCACAGCTATTTATTTGCACTCCGGTCAACACATATTGTTTCATAGACAATCGATTTGTAGAGGATGTGAATCTATATCCTATTATGTATAAAGGAGAAACGGTGTTTTTTGCGTTAGAGAATTGTGGAGGTTTTCAAATTACAACAGCAATGGTTGATGTGCTGAACGAATATATTGTTGGAGGTATGGATTTTTGTCTGGTTTATGATCGAAATGCCTGTTATTTGTATATAGAAGGAAGTTTTTCAAAGCTGATGACATCGGAAGTCCCTATAGAGAATCGTGATATTTTAGATGTAGAGGATGGTGTGTCAGATAATAATGAATTAGAGACTTTGAGACAAAATAATGCATTGCCCTTAGATTATGATCGGAGAGTTGAAAGGGCAGAGACATATATTGGATGTAATGTTGCATATGTAAAGCAGGAGCCGGGAACAGATATTTGTTGGGCTGCAGCAGTTGCCTGTATTGTCAATTATAAGACAAAATCAAGCTTGACCGCAACGGATGTTGTTTTGGATTATGGAACTGGTTCATCGGGACTAAAGGATGTATTTATTCCGTCTGTATTTGAAAAATATGGATTGAGCTACAGCTTTCGGGAAGCGGCCCCGTCTAATAATGTTATCAGTAATAATCTTAGACAGGATTATCCTGTTTACGGGAGTTTCATTGTAAATGCGAGCAGCAGACATTCAACTGTGATTTATGGAATCAATGTGGTAGGCGGATATATTTATATTATGGATCCATTGATCGGTTTTACTTCAGCAACTATGCAAAATGGAAAATATGCCTATGTAAACCCTACAAATCTGAGTGTATTAACATTAGATCGTGCAGTCTGTCATAGTTGGTAGGGAGGGCTTTTATGAAAAAGTGGACCTTATCCATGAAAGTCAGTGCAGTTGCCGCCCTTGCTTTTTTGGCCCTGATCGGTTCTGTTTTTGCGGGAAAATTGTCGGAAAAATATCGGGCAGGGCGTATATTGAAAAACCTGCATATCGAGGAAATCGAATCCATTTCAGTGATGGATTTTGGTAAAGAAGTAGTGATAACAAAAGCGGAGGCAGAGCGTTTCATCGAGTATGCAAATCGAATCAGACTTCACGGAATGGGACAAAAAATGAATGGTTATGGAAGCAGATGGATGTTTAAGGTTCGCTTCAAAGACCAAACGATCCTGAGGTTTGGTCTTTATGTGGACAGCTGTTTTATCAATAATATAGATCAAGGCTATCAGATCAATCAAAAACTGTTTGATGAGATTATTCAATTTTACATGGAACTGCAGGCACGCTATCTGGACAAGAGAACTAGCTTCAGTTATAAAAAATGCCGCATACATCAGTTGACAAATTCACCGTGAATGGTAAAATGTTGACAGATATTTACAAGTCGGAGGCAGAAATGGCAGAATTATATAATCACAAAGTAGTGGAAAAGAAATGGCAGAAAATATGGGATGACGAGCAGGCGTTTGCAGCCACGGAAGATTACTCCAAGCCGAAGTATTATGCGCTTGTCGAGTTTCCGTACCCGTCAGGACAGGGGCTGCATGTCGGACATCCGCGCCCGTATACGGCAATGGACATTGTTGCCCGCAAAAGAAGAATGCAGGGCTATAATGTACTGTTTCCGATGGGATGGGACGCATTTGGCCTGCCGACTGAGAACTATGCGATCAAAAACCGGATTCATCCGAAGATCGTGACCCGGAACAATGTCGAGCGTTTTAAGAGCCAGCTCCATGCGATCGGCTATTCGTTTGACTGGAACCGTGAAGTTAATACAACCGACCCTGCATATTATCACTGGACCCAGTGGATTTTTTTGCAGTTATTCAAAAAGGGACTTGCCTATAAGACAGAGATGCCGATCAACTGGTGTACCTCCTGTAAGGTAGGCCTTGCAAACGAGGAAGTTGTCAACGGTGTCTGTGAGCGCTGCGGCGCGCCTGTTGTCCGTAAGGCACAGAGCCAGTGGATGTTAAAAATTACCGATTATGCACAGAAGCTTCTGGACGGGCTTGATGATGTGGACTATATTGAGCGCGTGAAAGTTTCCCAGAAAAACTGGATTGGCAGGTCAACTGGTGCGGAAGTGGATTTTTCCATAAAAGGAAAAGAAGATAAGCTGCGCATTTATACAACGCGCTGCGATACGCTGTTTGGTGCGACCTATATGGTTCTCTCACCCGAACATCCGCTGATCGATAAATATAAAGAGGAATTGACAAACTGGGACGAGATTGCCGCATATCGTGAGGCAGCGGCGAGAAAGTCCGATTTTGAGCGTGCGGAGCTTGCAAAAGAAAAGACGGGTGTGGAGATACAGGGATTAAAGGCGGTCAATCCTGTAAACGGGGTTGAGATACCGATCTGGATTTCTGATTATGTGCTGATGAGCTATGGAACCGGCGCGATCATGGCGGTTCCGGCACATGATGAACGTGACTGGGAGTTCGCAAAAAAATTCGGGCTTCCGATCATTGAAGTTGTCGCGGGCGGAAAAGATGTGCAGGAGGAAGTGTTCACGGATGTTGCGACAGGGCGGCTTGTGAATTCCGGGTTCCTGAACGGGTTGGAAGTTTCCGAAGCGAAAGAAAAAATGATCGCCTTTTTGGAAGAAAAGGGAATCGGAAACGCAAAAGTGAATTATAAGCTGCGCGACTGGGTATTCTCCAGACAGCGTTACTGGGGCGAGCCGATTCCGATTGTGAACTGTGAAAAATGCGGTTATGTACCGCTTGATGAGAGCGAGCTGCCGCTGCTGCTGCCGGAAGTTGACAGTTATATGCCGACTGATAACGGCGAATCGCCGATTGCGGCAATGACTGATTGGGTCAATACTACATGTCCATGCTGTGGAGGTCCTGCAAAACGAGAGACGGACACCATGCCTCAGTGGGCGGGCTCATCATGGTATTTTATCCGCTATACCGACCCAAAGAACGACAAGGCGCTTGCGAGCAAAGAAGCAATGGCGTACTGGCTTCCCGTCGATTGGTATAACGGGGGCATGGAGCACACGACGCTTCATCTGCTTTATTCCAGATTCTGGCACCGGTTTTTATATGATGAGAAAATTGTTCCCTGCAAGGAGCCTTATAAAAAGAGAACTTCGCACGGCATGATTCTTGGAGAGAACGGTGAAAAGATGAGTAAGTCCCGCGGCAATGTCGTCAATCCGGATGATATTGTGCGCGATTACGGCGCGGATACGCTGAGGACGTATGAAATGTTCATCGGCGCGTTTGAATTGAGTGCCTGCTGGTCGGAGGACGGCGTGAAAGGCTGCCGGAGATTTCTTGAACGCGTATGGAAGCTTCAGGATATCGTAAACGGTCAGGAGGGATATTCTCCGGACCTTGAGACGAAAATGCATCAGACGATCAAGAAAGTCAGCATGGATTTCGAGAGCTTAAAATATAATACGGCAATTGCCGCGATGATGGCATTGATCAATGAATTTTATAAGAAAGGCTCTGTAACCAAAGGTGAGTTCAAGACGCTTCTGACGCTCTTAAATCCGGTTGCGCCTCATATTACGGAAGAGCTTTGGGAAAGAAAAGGATACGGCGGCAGGCTGTATCAGGCGCCATGGCCCGAGTATGATGAGAAAAAAACCGAGGAATCCACGGTCGAGATCGCGCTTCAGATTAATGGAAAGACCAAAGCGACGCTTGCAATTGCGAAGGATGAAGCAAAAGATGATGTAATCGGAAAAGCGCGTGAGGCGCTGGCAGACAAATTGACCGGTACGGTCGTGAAGGAAATTTATGTGCCGGGCAGGATCGTTAATATTGTAATGAAATGATGTCTGCTGTCAAAAGAGTGAAGCTTCGTAACAGTTCAGCCGAAGGCTGAACTGTTACGAAGCGGCAGACCGTGCGCTTATTTACGAAAGCCTCTTATGACGGATTCTGATATCCGGCTTAAGAGGTTTTTCAGTCAGATGACCGTATGAATACAGGCAAAAATGTCAGGCAAATACACAGGAAAAGATGCTGGTAAAGCGCGGGCAAAGATACAAAACAAAGTTGTCAGACAAAATTGTCAGGAAAAAATGCCGGGCAAAAAGCAAAACGCCGGAGTGCTGCGGCGGCAGAAGGAGCGTGCATATATGGCAATGGAAAAAAAGAAGCAGAAAACCGCAATTGCTTTAGAGTATAATCCTGAGGAAGAAGCGCCGAAGATCATAGCAACGGGCAAGGGAAGGGTTGCGGAGAAGATCATCGAGACGGCAAAAGAAGCGGATGTACCGATCCATGAGGATTCCAAGCTTGCGGATACGCTGTCCAAATTGGAGATTGGTGAGATGATTCCGCCCGAGCTTTATGAAGTCGTGGCTGAGATTCTCGTGTTTGTTGATGCAATGGATAAGATCAAGGCAAAGATGGAAAAGAGCGGGAAACCAATATCGTAAACCCATTCAGGGGAGATTGGATTTACGCCGGATGGCAGAAGTGTAAATGAAAAGGGAATACTCAATGGCAGGGAGCGTGAATGGAGAGGGAAATATTAGATGGCAGGAAGTGTAGATGAAGAAAGGGAATACTTTGAATAAAAGAAAAACGGGCGCAGAACAGGAAGCCACTGCCTGCGCTTATCTGGAACAGAGAGGCGTTATGATCGTGGAGCGCAATTTCCGTACACGCTGCGGGGAAATTGACCTCATTGGCATTCATGATGGGTATTTGATGTTTGCCGAGGTCAAGTACCGTTCCAGTGCAGACTGCGGTTTTCCGGAGGAAGCGGTGACAGGTGCAAAGCAGCGCACAATCTGCAGGGTGGCGGAATGGTATCTTTATACGCACGGACAGATTCTTTTACAGGCACCGCGCGGTGTGCGCTATGATGTGGTGGCAATTCTTGGAAATCAGATTCGGTGGATTCAAAATGCATTTGAACATCAGGGAGACTGCCATTGACGTTACGGCATCTTTGAATACGGATTCATAGATAGAAAAGGGCACAAAGTACACAACTTAAGTCAGACAGCAAAGGAGAAAGACCATGGAGTTGATCAGAAAAAAGAGCAGTGCAGGCACACATGCAGGGGTGCATGTCAATCATGTGGATTTAGGAGGTACGGATTTTCCGTACCTCACATTTCCTAATCTGGAGAAACTTGATTTTATGAAGCATGTGTTCACAACAAGGCTTGGCGGCGTCAGCAGCGGAGCATTGGAAAGTCTGAACCTCTCCTATGCAAGAGGAGATGACCCGGCCAATGTGGACGAAAACTTTTCACGTGTCGCAAAAGTCATGGGTGCATCTGTCCGGGACATGGTGTTTACAGATCAGACGCATACGGCCAATATCCGTGTGGTTACAGAGAAGGACAGAGGGAAAGGTGCTATTCAAAACAGGGATTATGGGCAGATTGATGGGTTGATTACGAATATACAGGGAATTGTACTCTGCGCTTTTTTTGCTGATTGTGTACCGGTTCTATTGGCAGATCCGGTACATCGCGCGATCGGGCTTGTGCATTCGGGATGGCGTGGGACGGCGGCTTCTATTTCTCAGGTTGCGCTTACTACCATGCATGATGTCTATGGGACAAGACCGGGAGACTGCCTTGCTGCGGTCGGACCGTCCATTTGTGGAGACTGTTATGAGGTAAGCAGGGACGTCGC
The DNA here is from genome assembly GCA_002493905.1 of Lachnospiraceae bacterium UBA7050. GTDB lineage: Bacteria > Bacillota > Clostridia > Lachnospirales > Lachnospiraceae > DLAJ01. Next base: position 9,948 of record DLAJ01000017.1, read on the forward strand.
AGATGTGTTTTTGGAGGTGTTCGGAATGCCGGCTGCCGCATCAAAGGAGGAGGCAGCAGAGAAGCAGCTGCTTCTTTACCGTAAGCCGGGCGGAAAGTATCAGCTTGATTTATGGCGTGCGAACGAATTGCTGCTGTTGGATGCCGGCGTACCGAAGGAACATATTTTTGTGACGGATGTCTGTACCTGCTGTAATCCGAAAGTATTGTTTTCTCACCGGGCGAGTAAGGGGCAAAGAGGGAATCTCGGCGCATTTATGATGATAAAATAGTATTCTTTCTTCATAAATTCTTTCGTTTTTTCCTCCTTTTTTCTTAAAAATACTATTGTTTAATGAGTAAAAAGGGAGAACAGGATGAGCCGTGTATTAATCTGTGACGATGAAAAAGCAATTGTAGATGCGATTGAAATCTATCTGACGCAGGAGGGATATGAGACACTTCGTGCGGAAAATGGGATGGAAGCGTTGAAGCTGCTGCGCGGGAACGAGGATATTCAACTGGTTATTCTCGATGTGATGATGCCGGTTATGGACGGTATTGCAGCGCTGAAGCATATTCGTGAATTTTCGGCGGTCCCGGTGCTGATGCTTTCTGCAAAATCAGAAGATGTGGATAAGATTGCAGGATTAACGCATGGCGCTGACGATTATGTGACAAAACCGTTTAGTCCGATGGAGCTTCTTGCCAGAGTGCGTTCCCAAATCAGGCGATATACGCTGCTGGGAGGGGAACGGGGCGTTCAGAACGCGGATAAGAGGCTTAAAAACGGCGGACTGGAGCTTGACGATGAGAAAAAGCAGGTGTTTGTAGATGGTGAGGAAGTGCGTCTGACACCGATGGAATTTCTGATCTTAAAGCTGCTGATGGAGAATCCGGGCGTCGTATTTTCTGCGTCGAGAATCTATGAGACTGTCTGGAAGGAGGACGCGTTTTCTTCTGACAATACGGTAGCTGTTCACATCCGACACCTGCGCGAAAAAATTGAGATCAATCCGAGGGAGCCGCGCTACATCAAAGTTGTATGGGGCGTCGGCTATAAATTGGAGAAGCTTTGAACGCGCATGCTGTCAGCCCTTGAAACCTATGAAATCCAAAGCGGAGAAAAGGGAGGAGAAGCATGAAAGAGCAGGGAACAGAAGAAAGCATCAGGGAGAGTATGTCCGAGGGGAAGGAAATAGAGAAAAGCGGCAGAGAAATGATACCGGCAGAGCAAAAAATAGAAAAAAACAACAAAAAAGCTAAGAAAGAAAGAGCTGGCGGTAAACGAAAAAATCGATTTTGGAACAGCCGGAAATTTCAAAATATCGCTTGTATTGTCGGCGCGCTGCTGGTCGTGCTCAGTGCAATGGGAGAGCTGCTGTTGTTCGGCGTGATGGATATGGACGGCGATTTTCATTCGTATGGCATTGTAGACGTTCTTTCCGATGTTATGCTGACGTCCGGTTATACGGATTCGCAGCTTTATGAGGATGCATTTTTAGAGGAAGCCGGAACATTGGCAGTGCAGGCGCATGCAAGAGAACTGTTCGAGACGGACGGCAAATATGATGAAGACAGGATGATTGATCTTGCCTATGTTTCTATGCTGCATGAAGGGGCGCCGGCAACGGGCGTCACTTACCGGATCGGGGATCTGATCAAATGGAAGCGCAGTGAGCTTCAGACGAAGTGGCTGATCCCGCAGCAGTTTGATGCCGTTTATGAGATGAAGCAAAAAGACCCGTACGCAATTGCTTCGAGTGAGGAGCTTAACACAATTTTGACAAATGTACCTAATGTTATGGTGCAGAAAGAATGCGTATATTATGAGCTCGCGCTCCCGACGGATGGAAAAAGCTTATATACCCATGCAGGCGATCTGAGCGTTTTATCAGAGTATACTTCCTATCTGAGAGAGCTGCTGATGTATGTTGCAGGAATGTACAGCTATTATGCAGATCAGTCCGGCACGCAGGGCAATCTCGGCATCGCCGTGGTGAATCCCTCCGTAGGTCTGGTATATAGCAGCATGGACGGAGACGGGGTCCAGCTTGGCGGTAATGCAGATGATGTCAACCGTGCACTTTATGACTATGTGACACAGAAAGAATATCATGTGGTGTATCACTTCGGCACAGGCACAATTTCGGCAGGGAAAACAGATATTCCTCTTTTTGAAGAGGCTGTCAGCAGATGCATCGGACTGCATGAGGGAGACCGGCTTTATCTTACGCTGGATGCGGATTTTTCGAAAGAGGACCTGCTTTGGCGCATGGAGAACTGGTATGGACTGGTCAAGAACCTGACCGCCGGGATGCTGGCGGCGTTTGTGGCGGGTATCTGCCTGTTTTTGACCGCATTTATCAGAAGAACGATGCTTGAGGGCAGAGAAGAGGAAAAGCCGCGGCTGATCGACAGGTGGTTCACACTCCTTCTTCCTGCGGTACTGATACCGTTGATGTTCATTGTTTACAGTGCGTGGTGTCTGCTGAAAACTTTGGCAGAAGGGTACTGGTATTATTATGAGCTCGGGTATGAACCCGGCATTTATTTAAGCGCTGCCGGAATGTTTGTTTTGGCTGCGGTCACAGTGGGAGTGGCGGCATCGCTTGGATTGTATTTCTATCTGGAGATCGTAAACCGGATCAAAAAGAGGATGCTTTATCAAAAAAGTCTGCTTCGCTTTATCCTCCGCTATTTGAAAAAGGTCTGTGTCTGGATTTTAGAAAAAATAAAAATATTGATGAGGATTGTGGATGGCAAGATCAAATGGGCAGTCGGTTATCTGGCGTTTTTATTTGTGAACCTGATCGGGGTGTTGATCGGATACGACGGTTACGCTGTCCTGATTGTTCTGCTTGCAATTGCCGATCTATTGATCGGAGCGGCGGTATTGGCATATTTTAAGGAGCAGGATGCTTTGAGAAAGCATATGGAGAAAACGGTTCAGGGAAACAGCGGAGAGCCGCTTCTCGCAGAGCGTTTTCACGGAATGAACAGACGTACGGCAGAGCTTGTCAACGACATGGATATTGGCATATCCAAAGCGGTTGAAAAGTCCGTAAAGGATGAGCGTATGCGGACGGAACTGATCGCGAATGTATCCCATGACATCAGAACACCGCTCACTTCGATCATCAATTATGTGGATTTGCTGAAAAAAGAACCGATCGAGTCGGAAAACGCACAGAAATATCTGCAGGTTCTGGACGAAAAATCGGCGCGCTTAAAACAGCTGACAGAGGATTTGGTGGAGGCAAGCAGAATCACGAGCGGAAACGTTTCGGCGGAACTGGTATGTCTGAGTGCGGAGGAACTGGTTCAGCAGGCTGCAGCAGAGTATGAGGAAAAGTTCAGGCAGAAGGACCTGACGCTTGTACTCAGCCTGCCGGAGGAAGCGTCGGAGGATTCTTTTATCGGGGACAGCCGTTATGTGTGGCGCGTACTTTCTAATCTGTTCAGTAATGTCTGCAAATATGCGATGCCGCACACAAGGGTGTACTTAAGCATGTATCGTACGCCTGCGCCGGTTTTTCGTATGGAGTTAAAAAATATTTCCGAGTATCCGCTGAACATTCCGCCCGAGGAGCTGACCGAGCGGTTTGTACGGGGGGACTTATCCCGCGGCACCGAAGGGAACGGGCTGGGTCTTTCCATTGCGCAAAGTCTGATGAATGTGATGCATGGTACGCTGGAGATCGTCATTGACGGAGACTTATTTAAGGTAATGTTGGATTTCCCAGTCCAGATATGAGAGGAAGCGAAGGAAGTCAGACGGCGCATGTAAAGATCAGACGGCGGTGCAGCAATAGGCGGGGGAAGACGGGATGCAGAAAAGGCTTTTGATCATAACAGCCTGTATGATGATGATTCTTGCGATTGCAGGAATCGTCATCACATATCAAAATGAAGTCGAAAAGCAGCAAATTGAACAAATCTTAAGGGAGGGAGCAGGCGGACAGGATGGGACGCATGATCCGCAGGAAGTGAGCGGGCAAAACCAAGGGGAGCTCATGGAAAATGGAGAAAGGGTGTTTGTTTCTCTTGAGACGGCGAGAGCCGAGGCGGTGTCTCTGATCGAAGATGGATTAAGAGGAGCTTACCGTAATTTACAGTTTCTGGAACAATGTCCGCTGATCACAGAGGAAGACCGGGTCTATCAGATCAGGGTATCCGGACCGTCAACAGCGTTTCCTATCACGGAAGAAAAGCTACAGAACGTATGCGATACCATGCAGGCATTTTTCGAGGAACCGCTCGATGAGCAAAAGATCACCGCAATTCCGATGAGCAGTGTGATTGACAGCCTTTCGATTCCTGAACTGCGTGAGGAGCTCCGAAATCAAAAGGAAGAATATACGGGCATTGATTATGTGTTCCTGTATTTAGAAAATCAGGAGAACGAAAGCGATGGGAATCGGGCGCAGATCATCGGCACAGAGATCTATTCGATCATGATGGATACGGGAACACCGTCGGAAGATCATATCCTGCCGGACAAGGTCTATTATCCGGGCGCTGCAGACGGAAGCCTTCAGGATATTTACCGGACGGCGGACGGGGAAATGTCCGTGGAGCAGGCAATCCAACAGGCGGAGACCTATTTCAATCAGGAATTTCCGGTTGCGTTGACGGGCAGCATGAAGTACCGGGTCTCACGGGTGTTTCTGATGCTGATGCCGGACGGGACGTATGGTTTTGAAGTGCAATTAAGGAGGTCCTATCGGGGCGTTCCCTTTCAGGGTGACATCAGGTGTCGGGAGGGAAACGGAGAAGCGGTGTATGACCTGACAGACACGCTGCTAAATGGGGAACATCGCATTTTGAACTTTTGGGGACTGCCCTGCAATCATCAGGTAGAGGAGACCAGAGAGCTGTCTGAGGTGATATCGCCGAAGAAAGCGGTGGAATATATTTCACAAAAGATTGGCGATCATACGGTTTATACGGTTATGGAAATCGAATTGTCGTATGTCGGGCAAGAAGTTTCGGTGGGCGGTCAATGGATCGAGGAGATGACACCGGCATGGTTATTTATTATGATCAATCAGACAAACGGCATGGTATACCATTTTTATGTCGATGCGTTGACCGGCCAAGTCACAAACATTCAGCTCGACTGAGGGGAGATGTGGACAATCGATGAAAAAGGGATGGAATGTATTTCGGGTTCAGGCAGAAAAAATAATGGGAAATTTTTCTTTTGTCCTGTTGGTCCTGACCGTGACAGCCATGTGCTTTCTCATACCGGTCATGCTGGATGACGGCAGGACAATGATCCATTGCCTGTCCGCATTGTTCAGTATGACCAAAGAGGAATTCAGGATGCAGGAATCTCTGAGGGTCGCATCTGTCATTTCCCGGATTACCGTCGGGTATTTTGTCATGTTTACGCCAATGCTCGTAAGCTTAAGCCTTCTGCCTGTCTTATGCGGGGAGAGGGAGAGCGGCGTGTACCGGTTGATGCTTGCCAGAAGCGGGAAAAAGGCAGGCGTTGCCGGAACATTTCTGGCATGCGCGTTTTGCGGCGGCTTTCTGATGGCGGCGGGATATCTGCTGTTTGCAGTCATTTGGGGAATCCATTCGGCTGCGCTGTCAGGAGTTCCTGAAGTGCGGTCTGTCATGAAAACAAGTGTATTTGTACTGAAAAAGACTGCCGGTGTTTTTACATTTGGCATGATGAGCGCAATGTGGACGTATCTTGTTTCCGTGTTCGTAAAAAACAGATATCTGCTGGTTGGCATTCCCTATATTGCGCTTTGGTTTCTGCAGAGGATTGCCGCCAATATCCAATGGGAGAGTATGGAGAAATGGTTTGGCCTGCGCTTATACAGCAGGATGTTTGGAGCGACCTATGTGTTTGTTGATTTGAAATATACGATCCAGACGTTGGAAATCTACAGCGTAATCGGTTTTTTCATAGTGCTGCTGCATGGTGCAGTCATGAAACGGAGGACTGACTGTGGAATGTAAAAAAGAAAAGACGCAGGGACGTCATGGCGTCATTTGGCATGTTGTGCGGAATGAATATGCTCGGTGGATCTGTAATCCGAGGATGATCCTGTTTTTGGGAATGATGATCTTTATTGAAACCTATGTGGCGGAGGGGATGATCGCCCGCAGCGAAAAAATGGGGAAACCGTTCGGAATGTTCGAGATATTCATTGCGACAGCGAACAGTACGGAGCTATGCATGGTGATTCCAGCCGTCTATTTGCTGTTGATCGGGGATTTCCCAAGAAGGGACGGAAATACGCTGCTTTATGTGCATCGCGCGGGCAGATATCATTGGCTGCTGGGACAGATACTGACTACAGCGTTCAGCATTCTGACCTATTTGGGGGCGCTTCTTGCGGGCTGCGTTCTGATGGGAGCGGGCAGATGCGTTTCGGTAAATCAATGGAGCGACGTAGTGACGAAATACCAGACACTCTTTCCGGAAGATATAGGCTCATCCATGTCCGGGATGATCACGGAGCGTCTGTATAATCACTTTAGTCCGTATCAGGCGTTTGGATATTCCGTGAGCCTGTTGTTTGGGCTGTTGTTTTTTCTCGCAATGCTTAAATTGCTGTTTTTCCTGCTTGGTAAGCCGACTGCAGGAGTTGCGGCGGGTGGCTGCCTGCTTGGGTTTGGCTGGCTGTTCGGCATTCTGGAATGGAAATGGAAATGGATATTTCCGTTGTCCCATGCAATTGAGTGGCAGCATTGTGATGAAGTTTTCCGGTTTATGACAGTTTCTCTAGCACAGTCTTATGTATATTTTATGGGACTCAGTCTGGGGACTGTCTTTGTCAGTATCATTTTGGCTGGGCGGTATAATTTCGGAATGATAGAGAGACGTTGAAGAAGCCATTGTTTTGCGGCAGCGGGGGATTCTGAATGGAGAAACAGAAAATGATTGAGATATGCATCAGAAATGTAAGCTTGATTTTGGATAAGGCCGTTATATTGGACGATGTGTGTATGGAGATGGAGAAGGGAAAGATATACGGGCTTATCGGGAGGAACGGTTCCGGAAAAACCATGTTGATGAAATGTATCTGTGGTTTTGTGAAGCTATCCAGCGGTGAGATTCTGGTGCAGGGACAAAAGGTTGGAAAAGAAGTTGATTTCCCTGAAAACATGGGAATCCTGATTGAAAATCCGGGCTTCATTCCTTATGAAAGCGGCATTAAAAACTTAAAAATGCTTGCGGATCTGAACCGGAAGATCGACAGGCAGAAGATAGAGGATACCATGAGGTTTACCGGCCTTGATCCAAAGCTGAAGCGGCACGTACAGAAATATTCTTTGGGAATGAAACAACGGCTTGGTATTGCACAGGCAATCATGGAGGATCCGGAGATTTTGATCCTGGATGAACCGATGAATGGTCTGGATAAGGAGGGAGTTAAGGATATGAGAGAACTGTTTCTTGTGTTAAAGGAAAGAGGAAAAACGATCCTCGTTGCGAGTCACAGCGCAGAGGATATCCATCAGCTGTGCGATCAGGTGTGGGAAATGGAGCATGGAAAAAGCAGGATATGCTCCGCCTATTAAAGACATATTGTACTTCCCCACTCCGTTATGATAAAATAAACGGGAAAAAGGGGGATGACTGCAAATGAAGAACCGTAGGGAGCTGCCGGGTGTGCTGATATTATTGTTTGTCAGCGTGATATTGCTTGGTGTAGTGGCATTGACTGCGTTCCATGACGGGGAAATGCAGTCGCATTATGAAGAATTGGACGAGGGATGGCTTGTCACAAAGAACGGGGAAGTTTGTCCCGGGACCATGATGAACACCCTCGTTTTTCCGTTAGCGGACCGAGGCGATACATTCGAGCTGGAAACGATTCTGCCTGATCGAAGCATTGCAAATCCGATCCTTGTATTTTTCAGCGTACATTCCACGATTACCGTAGAGCTGGATGGAGAGGAGATTTATCACTATGGTCAGGAGTTTTATGAGGCAGGAAAGCTGACAGGCTATGGGTATCAGTGCATTAATTTACCGGAGGATTATGAGGGAAGGACTCTGTGTGTGCGTCTGACGGTTTGTGAAGACGCGGCATTCTCATCGTTTGACACGCCTCAAATTTATGACGCGAACTGGTATGTAAAGGATTATTTGAAGGAGAACAGGATTCCGCTTATCATCAATCTGTTTTTGGTTGTGTTTGGCATTTGTATGTTAGGAGTCGCGCTGGTTTTTACTTTCAGTGCGCGGAGTACCCAGTGGCTGAAGCTTCTATGGGTGGCGTTGTTTTCCATCGATATTGGACTTTGGTCTATTTGCAGTTATAACTTGACGTTTTTATTTTTTGATGATCTTCGCTTAAAGGTACTTTCGGAATTTGGTCTGCTTTATCTTCTGCCGATTTCTGTCTTTGCCTATTTTTATGAAGATATGATGCGGGAGGGCGGCAGAGTCAGAAAAGGCGTTTATTGGGGCATTTTGGCACTGCAGATTCTGTTTACGCTGTCGGCATATATCCTGCAGATGACGGGACTTTGCCGCTTCCCGAAGCTTCTTAAGGTGCAGCATCTCATTATGGGAATGATGGTGATCTATCTTGTCTGGATGTTTGTTTCCGACATTCGGCATAAGCGGCTCAAAAACGCCGTCCTCTTTGCAGGGGTCGTTGTCATGGTATCTTTTGCCGTGACTGACCTGGTGCGCTTTAATGTGGAAAAATATATCAGTATGGCATCGGGACGGCGGTACGTCGGCGGATTCAGTATCGGCGTTATGATCTTTATCGTGTCAATGATGATTGATTTCAGCCGGAATGTTACCCGTGCGCTCTACGACGCGGCAGAGGGAGAGGCATTGAAAAAGCTCGCTTATACGGATGCGTTGACAGGGCTTGCAAACAGGCGCAGCTGCGAGGATGCATTTGATGAGCTGGATGCTGATACACAGAAAAAAGAATATGCTGTCGCTGTGTTTGATTTGAATAACCTAAAGCAGGTCAATGACGGGCTCGGACATGAAGAGGGCGACGCCTTTATCAAATCGTTCGGAGACATTCTCAGAGAGGTTTTTTCCGGGGACGGTCTTGTCGGGAGGACGGGCGGAGATGAATTTCTCGTTATACTGAATGATGTCCCCACTGAAAAAATCAATATGCTGATCAGACAGATGGAGGAACTGATCGAAAAAAAGAACAGGGAGCATCTTCATTGGAATCTGAGCACGGCTTACGGGATTGGCGAGCATGAGAAGGAGCCGGAAAAGAGCGCAAGGCAGCTTTATAAACTGGCGGATGAGCGGATGTATGCGTGCAAGCAGGAGATGAAGCAAAAGAGCGCGGCGTCAAATGGAGTCTTCTAAAAATTCATCCATGACAATGGGCGGCACTTGAAAAAGCAAGAGTATATTTTTCGGGTGTTGACATTTCTGTGCAGAATGTCTATAATGCAGACATATCAAATAGCAAAAGTGTTGAAGGGAACAAGTAGCCGTAAGGGAAACGCACAGAAAGCAGCCGGCTGATGAGAGGCGCGCGGAAAGCTTATTGCGAATACATCCCGGAGCTTTATGGCAGAATGGATCGGCGGGCGAGGAGCCGGCGGGTTCTAGTAGGCCATAACGGAAGCTGACCGTTATCGCAGGACAGTATCGCTAAGCGGATACAGACAGCCAGAAACGTAATTTCTGAGTTTCCGGCAGCTGTGGGTATCATGACGGACGCCGTACTGCATGAGCCGCAGGATGTGAGTGCTGCGGGAAAAAAGGTGGTAACACGGGTATCAGACCTCGTCCTTTACAAAGGACGGGGTTTTCTTTTTGCGCGATAAGCTTAAGAAGCGAAGGATTTTCGCAGGCGGCTGCCGTGCTTGCACGGACAGACGCATGGAAAATCCTTCGCGGCGAGCAACGCGAGCTGTGCAAGGGAAGAAAGCGAAGCGTCTGAGCTTGCACAAGCTGCTTATCGCGGGGGAAAAGACGGGCAAATGTTGACTGCGAAAGCGCAGAGAAGCGAAAAAACATGAAACAGAAGGGAGAAATCAAAATGCAGGTGTATGAAGAATTGCAGGCAAGAGGCTTGCTTGCGCAGGTAACAAATGAAGAGGAAATCCGTAAGATGGTAAATGCCGGAAAGGCAACATTCTATATCGGTTTTGATCCGACGGCGGACAGCCTTCATGTCGGACATTTCATGGCGCTTTGTCTGATGAAACGTCTTCAGATGGCGGGAAATAAACCAATCGTCCTGATCGGCGGCGGAACCGCGATGATCGGTGACCCGTCAGGACGCTCGGATATGCGAAAGATGATGACGACAGAGACCATTGAGCATAATGTGGAGTGTTTTAAGAAACAGATGAGCCGTTTTATTGACTTTTCGGATGGAAAGGCAATCCTTGCGAACAATGCGGATTGGCTGCTGAACTTAAATTATATTGAACTGCTGCGCGAGGTCGGTGCCTGCTTTTCGGTCAACCGCATGCTGACGGCGGAGTGCTATAAGCAGCGGATGGAGAAAGGGCTTTCTTTTTTGGAATTTAATTACATGATCATGCAGAGCTATGACTTTCTGGAGCTCTACAAGCGCTATGACTGCAATATGCAGTTCGGAGGCGACGATCAGTGGAGCAATATGCTTGGCGGAACCGAACTGATCAGAAGAAAGCTCGGCAAAGACGCGCATGCGATGACGATCACGCTGCTCTTAAATTCCGAAGGCAATAAAATGGGAAAAACACAGTCCGGCGCAGTGTGGCTCGATCCGAATAAGACTTCCCCGTTTGAGTTCTACCAGTATTGGAGAAACGTGGCGGATGCTGATGTCTTAAAATGTATCCGTATGCTGACGTTTCTGCCGCTGGAGCAGATCGATGAGATGGATGCATGGGAGGGCGCACAGCTGAACGAGGCGAAAGAAATTCTCGCGTATGAACTGACAAAGCTTGTGCACGGAGAGGAAGAGGCACAGAAAGCGAAAGAAGCGTCGAAAGCGCTGTTTGCTGGCGGTACAAATATGGAGCATATCCCGACGACGACTTTGACGGACGAGGATTTTATTGACGGAAGCATTGACATCTTAGCGCTGCTTGTAAAGGGCGAGATGACAAAGAACCGCTCCGAGGCAAGGCGTGCGGTCGAGCAGGGCGGCGTCTTAGCAGGGGATGAAAAGATTTCGGATGTGAAAAAAGCCTATACGAAGCAGGAGCTTTCGGGCGACGGGCTGCTTGTGAAAAAAGGGAAAAAGACGTTTCATAAGTTTGTGATATAGGAGCGGTCGAAGTCCGGGAGGAGGCAGTTCATTCTTTCGGACAGCCGAGAACAGGAAAATTATGCTTGAACAGAAGATCGTTGGCGCTCATGATCGTCATGCCGTGCTGTAATGCGAACAGGATCAGGGCGTCGCGTTCCTCCCGCGCGTATAACTCACGGCTGCAGGAAAGCTTGAGCATTTTCTGCGTTTCTTCATCGGACAGCTTAAGGCCGAACGCGAGGGCAATCAGCTTGTCCCGCGAAGGTGACTTTTCACCTGAAAAAATCTGGTAGACATATGCGCGGTCAAGCAGGGAGCCTCGTACAACATCCGCCCGGCTCAAGTGCTTCTGCTTAAGCAGCATGTTCAGATGCCGGGACAAATTACCGTCGGAAAAAAGATGCTCTTTATTGCGGACAAGATAGTCTTCAATATCCGTTGCGGTTTTGATTTCATGGGCTAATTCGTCTGTGGTCTTTTGAACTGTGGTCTTTTGGAGGGCTGCTGTTTTCATAAAAAGTCACCTGTATTTTTGTTTTTTATTTTTGAATATGTGGGCAATGGTATTAAGCATCATTGCCTGGTATGATTGTACCAAAGGAACGTTTGGGCGGCAAGTATGTGAAATGGAAAGAAGTAAAGTAAGGCTGTTTGTGGACCGGTTGCATGTGGAGTCGAAAGAAGAACGGATAGTTAGAATCATAAGAGGAAAAACGGTTAAAAGCTTGAGGAGGAAAGGCGATGAACGGTCAGGATGCAGGAAGTGCGGACTATCGGGAGCTCCGGCTGATCAAGGAGAGCGAAAAAAGTACGGTACATCTGGTACTGAAAAAGGATGAAGATCAGATATATATTCGAAAAATCTTACGGGGGGGGGGTAAATGCGGTTTACCCAATTCTGAAGGAATGCCGTCATCCTTTTCTGCCCCGGATTTATGAGATTGACGGGACAGATGAGCAGACGGTGCTGATGGAAGAATATATAGAGGGAACGCCGTTTGGCAGTGTGGAATTGTCAGAGAAACAAGTGATAAGCGGCATCAGGGAATTATGTGACGTTTTGGAATTTCTTCACGGCAAAGGGATCATCCACCGCGATATCAAACCCTCCAATCTCATTCTTGCAAAAGACGGACATATCCGTCTGATTGATTTTGACGCGGCGCGTATCCTGAAAGAAGATGTAGAGCAGGACACCCGGCTTTTGGGAACACGCGGATATGCCCCGCCGGAACAGTACGGATTTGCGCAGACGGACGAGCGGAGTGATCTTTATGCCCTTGGTATGACCATGAAGCTGCTTTTGGGAGAACGGGCTTCTAAAAAGCGCTATCGGAAAGTGATTCAAAAATGTACGGATTTAGACCCCAATAAACGCTATCAGTCTGCAGGAGAAGTAAAACGCGCCATTTCTTTTGGAACGCGCCGGATTTTGTATGGTGCTGCCGCGCTTTTGCTGGTGGGGATGATCAGCTTTTGCGGGGTGGAGTGGTATCGGTCTGCAGGGAAAGAAGAGGCAGCGCCCGGCACCGGAGAACTGGCGGTTCTGCCGGAACCGGGAAAACCGCATTGGGAGGGTGAAACCGGTATCGCGGTATGGGATAACGTACCGGAATCGGGAGACGGTGACGGAGAAGTCGCTTATAATTGGAGATTATACCGAATGGATACGGAAACGCTGCCCGACCTTGAGAACGATGAATGGGATTTTGAAGGCAATATGAGAGGAAACGGCATGATCCGGCATGGCACATCTCTTTGCGAGCTGAATCTTTCCAATGAGTTTACGGATAACGGATATTACTACTTTGCAGTATCGGCGGCCGGGGACGATGTTCATTATACCGAAAGTCCTTATGCTATGTCAGATGCTTTTTTCTATACCGGCGAATCGGCTCCGGTACTTCCGGCGCCGGAAAACCTTGCGTGGAAGGCAGTTGAAACGGATAATGGAAGGGTATATTATGCGACATGGAGCAACTTGGAAGATTATGAAGAACAAGATGATTTTAATGTTTGTGTATATGACCGGGAAGGCAATTATGTCATGAATAATATTTGGTCAAAGGAAGACATTATATATGCCGGATACGGCGGGATCCGGATCAGACCGGAGTTTTTAAGTGATTTGGAGAATGCTTACCGCTTCACGGTCGAGGTTTATTCTTCCAGACCGAACGAGTATCGGTCGTATCTGATGCCGGAATCGATACCGGAGGAATGCTACAGTCCGTGGTTTGAGCGCAGAACAAGTGTAAAGTGACGCGGAGCCGGACAGGGCAGGAATTTAAGAAAAAAAATAAAAAAGCAGTCGTGTTTCATTGCGGAACATGGCTGCTTTTTCTATGGAAAACTTCAATACCTGAACGAGTTTTGCAAAAACTCTTTTGTCTGCCGCGAGCAGACCGCAAAGCATGAAAATTGATGTATCCATATAGAAGGGAAAGAGGTGGATGCTTTTCATGAGTAAAAAATTATACAAGAGAAATGGTGATGATGTGACTGCATTATAGAAATGAGGGGAACGTAATCGTTATCGCACGGAATGGAAAGATGAAGAGTTTGCCGCTGTCAATGGTGCTGCCTGAAGTATAAAAACATCCTGTGTTAAAACGGTAAAGGGTTCACCGGTCATTACCTAAAAGACAGGAGGTATTCAGATGAATAATTAAACATACAACATGCGCTTTGGAATGATACCTACCTTATTATATTTGTTCACAAATGTCATAGAAAAATCATGTATGGGCAGGTAAAAGGGGTATCGTAGATATTCTGAAGAAATTATGTGAAATGAAGCCACGTCATACCTAAAAGAAAAGAGCATCCTGATGCTGTTTGACAGACGTGCAGTCCTTGGAGAGGGACTATAAACACTACTACTATATAGTATAAAGGAGAATCAGTATGGGATTATTCGGAGATCCAAATAAAAAAGTAAAGAGAATAATTAGTGAATTAGAAAAGAGTGGAGCTAATCCAGAGGCTTTTAAGGAGAGAAAAAGCTGCTATAATTGTGCATATTTTGTCTCTTCGTTAGGGCATTGTAATTTTCATAATAAACGAACAAGGCAATCAGAATTGTGTTCAAATTTTTGGGCTCGATAACAAGTGAAAAGAATGGAAGAGATGGAGGAAGTGTTGTAATGAGATTTTTGGATTCATTGTTTTCATCTGGTTCATCGAAAGGCGGAGTACCTGGATATTTGAAGGGAGATTACGAAAAAGTGGGGCTTGCTACAGAGAACGAAAACGGTTTCTCTGTAGCTAATCCAGGGCAAAAGATGTACTGTACCAAGTGTCGGAAAATTTATATTGGCGGATATAAGTGTTCGGATTGCAACAACATATTGGTTGAATGGCATTAAGTTAAGCCGGTTTTGCTATTAAGTTGGCAGGGCAAGATGACAATTAACTACAGACAACCGGTTTCCTTTATGAACTATGACAGGTTACTTTTACACAAGGATTGAAATAGAGGACTGGAGAAAGGAAAGAGAAATGCCTCTTGGTAGACGTATATCCTCATCGGCAGATAATCAAAAGGAACCGTTAGTGGGTGCATCAGAAACTCAAAAGGATTTGAACTCTCTTGGGAAAAGGATAGATACGCAGGAGAATGCGGGGGCAACGCTTAATGTATTTAGAGAGGAAGAACCCCAGTATAGTTTTAACGATATTGTATTAAACAAATCTACATATGATGCTATACAAGATGTACTTACTTTATATGAAAGAAAGGAATTCCTATTTGATACATGGGGATTAGGAGAATCTCATAAGAAACAAAAACAATCAGGAATTAATCTTTACGGAGCATCTGGCACGGGAAAAAGTATGGCAGCACATGCGATTGCAAAACAATTGGGAAGAAAGATCTTGACGGTTGATTATTCTCAAATTGAATCAAAATATGTGGGAGAGACATCTAAAAATCTCGTAGCTATGTTTGATTATGCAAGGGAGACAGAAAGTATTATTTTCTTTGATGAGGCGGATGCATTGCTTAGCAAACGGGTAACGGATATGTCCAGTTCAACGGATGTCAGTGTAAATCAGACACGTTCTGTATTGCTTGTCTTGATAAATGAATTTGATGATTTAATATTATTTGCGTCAAATTTTATAACAAATTATGATCCAGCGTTCATGCGCAGAATACTTGCTCATGTCAAGTTTGATTTGCCGGATGAAAGTAATCGTTTTAAATTATGGCGTATGTACATACCACGGGCAATGCCAACGGATGCAAATGTTGAATTATTGGCTCAAAAATATGACGCAATATCTGGTGCTGATATTTCTAATGCTGTACTTAACGCTGCTTTGAAAGCGGCAAGATTACAATCTGACAGTGTAAAACAAAGTTACTTTGAAGAAGCAATACAAACAATTATCCATAGCCGGGAGGAAAATACTGGGATTGGGAAATGTGTATCTAAAAGAACCGTAAGCGAAGAGTATGTGAAAACACAATTTGAAGGGAGATTACCAAAATGATTGCAATTGCTATTATAATGACGTTAACAGCTGCTTTGATAACGGGATTGATTCTTTTTTGGCAAAATATCATAGGCTGGATTAAGAAAGCGGTAAACAAGATAAAAGAGGTTTTGGGGTTCGCCCCTGATGGAACTAAAACATTTATAGCAAAGACTATAGATGGTTTTAAAAACAAATCGAAATATTATTACAAAAACGAAAAAAATAAAGAGTGGGAAGAAGTTGTTTATACGAAAGCAGTTGATGAAAGTGAGGTTCCGCCAGAAATACTTGCAAAGGTAAGGGGAGTGAGCGTTGGTACAGATGTTTCAACGACAGAGGAATTGAAACTCGCAATTAACGCATAAAAACGAAGGAGATGTCGATATGATATTAACGGGGGTATTGACCACGCTCGCCAAAGGTGCCTTGACAGCGGTTGTAGGCCCTTTTGTGGAAGAAGCAAGGGATGCGGCATTAAATGCAGCACAGGATACACTTAGAAATACTGTTGCCGGAAAAATGTCCATCGAGGAATGGGCAAAGATTATTTCAGAAGGGGCTGATAATGTTAAAGAAAAAGTGATAACTGAAAATGATCTTCGCTTCGTTGGCGGGAAATTAAAAATGACATATTTTGAAAATAATCCTAATGTAGTTGTAGCTTCCTTTCAACTGTATTTCTTGGACGAACAAGAAAAGTGGCAGATGGCTGCCGCTGAAACAGATTTGCCGGCATCTAAATTTACAATGAGTGCATTGGACGAATTAACGTTCAAAAAAGAAATAACATACGAAGTGGAGTGATGATCATGCATATTTTGATTGTTTTATTTGCTATATGCTTTGTCGTGGCACTTATAGGATATGCGTTATTTGAACCCAAATTCAATTCTGTCCTGAGTATAATCTATTTTTTGGGGGCTGGCACAAAGATAGTGGAAATGGAAATGAACTATCTCTTGCTATTTGTACTGATAGGAATTGCTGATTGTACTCGAGATATAGTTATTGCGAAGGATTGTTATGAGAGTGTGAATGTGAAAATAGATAAGTTTTACTTGGCTAAAAGTCTTATAACTATATTTACACTGGGACTTGGAAGAACTATTTTTCTTTTGGTAGTTAATCCTGTAATAAACATAGTGGTATCAAAGGATATAAAGCAACAAATAAGAGATGGAAAAGCGTTGCCTGACGCTTCGTTCTATAGCAAATTGAAGGTTGTAAATTATTGTTACGGAAAACAGATTGGCAAACTGGAAAGGGAAGGAGTGGTTGTATCTAATAAAAATACTGTAGATAGTGAGACAAAGATTCGATGTGAAAAGTTAGAGAAACTTTACCCCAAAAAAATGTTGGATAAGATCATCGATAAAGTGGCAGGAGATAAGGTGTTAAAAGAAAAACGGGAGAATGCAGAGAAAAGGCTTCGGTCTATGAATAAGTGTTACGCATATTTGAGCCCTACTGTCTTTGAACAATATCCAAAGGCTATTATAAATGTTATGTCAGTGAAAGGTCGATGCTCCACATCGCTTATTTCTAAGGAATTAAAGCCATATAATCTCTTGCAACCGATTAAGGGGATAAATGAGGACAGAAACCAAGAATGGAGCGAATTTTTTATCATTCAAGCTTTACAGCCTTTGGTAGCAGGAGGTGTTTTTGACGACATGGACTTGAATGATAATGATGTAATGGATAACCATGCTTATCAATATACCCAAAGTACAGTAGCGATGCCAAGCATAGATGGTGATCAGGACCCACGTTTCGCATTGGATGCTGATTGACGTGTTTATAGACTTTCTGTAAAGAGGCTATGAAACATATTTGGGTGGCATGAAGGTGAAATGACTAATGGGTGAAATGGGTGAAATGTGAGATGAATTCGCTACACAATTCTTTACAAAAACCAAATCATGGTATACAATAAAAACGAGTTTGCATGCAGCAAACTCGTTTTTCAGAAATTTTAATGAAGGTTTTTGTGAACCTAGGAATTTTTGCCCAAAAACACAGAGCACGGGATCATGTTTGTAAAGGAGCTGCCAATGGAAGAGAGAAGACGTAATCAACGGATGGAATTGAAGTCGAAGCTGGTTGCCAAGAGGCTGGATTCCGACGAGGCGAAAGAACTGGAAATTGATATTACTGACGTGTCAAAGACAGGCGTGGGATTTAACTGCAGCGAAGCACTGACGATCGGTGCGGTATATGAAGCGTTTCTGACGATCTGGACGAAAGAAATCATTCATGCGTTTATCGAGATTGTCCGTATTGTAAAGCTGGAAGAGGGCGGTTATCAGTATGGTGGTATTTTTGTCGGCATGCCGGATATTGACGCAAAGCGGATCGAAGTATATGAGACCGTGAACCGCCTTCAGTAATGACAGGCTGGATTGCAGACAACAGATAAAGAACATATACAGCGGGATAAAAAAGCAGGGGCGGGCGTATGCCAGCCCTGTTTTTTCGTGACAGCAGTATCTGAAAATGGACACGATAATTATTTTGAGAGCTGTCTTATGTAAAATCTCCGGATTTTGGAAGGATTACGGTTAAAAACATGGAAATCGGATTTGTTGGACTGGGACTGATCGGCGGTTCGATTGCGAAAGCGATCCGGCGGACAGCGCCGGAAATCGGCATAACGGCATATGATATCGATCGGAATGCATTGGAGCTTGCAAAGAGGGATGGATGTATCGACACGGCGGCGGACGGCGTGACGAAAGAGTGCTTTGGTGCTTGTGACGTTATTTTTTTATGCGCTCCGGTGACAGAAAATGATGGAAATCTGGAGCAGATCGCTGGTGTGATGAAAGAAGATGCACTGTTGACGGATGTCGGCAGTGTGAAGGGAGATATTCATGCGCATATTGCAAAGCTGGGGCTGGAACCGCAGTTTATCGGCGGGCATCCGATGGCGGGCAGTGAGAAAACCGGATATGAACATGCGGATGAGAATTTGTTTGAAAATGTGTATTATATCTTGACGCCGACTGCCCGGACGAACAAAGAGCAGCTTTCATGTTATGAACAGCTGATTATCTGTATGCGGGCGATTCCTCTCGTAATGTCGCCTGAAAAACATGATTATGTCACGGCGGCAGTCTCCCATCTCCCTCATGTGATTGCAGCGGCGCTTGTGAATCTGGTAAGAAAAGAGGATCAGGAAGACGGTATCATGAAGATGATCGCAGCAGGAGGATTCCGCGATATCACCCGGATTGCTTCTTCGTCGCCCGTTATGTGGGAGGCGATCTGTATGGCAAATTCGGAGAAAGTGATAGAGCTTTTAGATACTTATATTGCATCATTGAATGAGATCCGGGATACGATAGAACAGCGGGATGGGGAAAGCATTCGTACATTTTTCAACAGTGCGCGCAATTACAGGGACTCCTTTCAGGTATCGGATGCGGGCGCGTTACGTACGGTGTATGCGCTGCATGTATACATTCCTGATGCGCCGGGGACTCTTGCGGCGATTGCGATGATTCTTGCAGAGCATGAGATCAGTATTAAAAATATTGGCATTATTCATAACCGGGAGTATGAAGAAGGTGTTCTGCGTGTCGAGTTTTATGATGGTGCGGCACGGGCGGAAGCGAAGAAAGTGCTGACAGAGCTGCAGTATCTTGTTTATGACAAATCCTAGAAAAAGTGCGATAATCGCATGGTATCGCTGATGAAGAACAGAGATCATGCTGCTAAAAGAAAATCGGCAAAGAAGGGAAGCATATTACATGGAAAAGAAAAACAAGAAGGATAAGATGGAAAAGAAGGATAAAAAGCTGCTCGTTAAAGTGATCATCGCAATTGTGGTATTGCTGATCGGCGCAGTTTATTACTATGTCAAACTGCCGGCTTTTAATATCCACAGTGCGGGATTTTGGAAATTTTTACTGTTTCTTATTTTTATTGGAACGCTGCTGAGCATATTGAGCAGACTGAAAAAAGGAAATATTTCCCTGTCGCAGTCAGGAATTTCTTATACGGGGGATAAGTCTGTTTTTAAGAATGCGAAATGGGGTGCGATCCTGTTTGGCGCAGTGCTGCTTGTTTATATCATTGGCTCCATTCTGTCCTCCCCGATTGTCAATGCCGGGAGATATCAACGCCTGATGCCGGTGGAGGAACGGGAGTTTCAGGCAGATATTGCAGAAGTGGATTATACGACGATACCGCTTTTGGATAAGGACTCTGCGACGATTCTCGGCGAGCGCAAAATGGGTTCCATGATTGACATGGTTTCGCAGTTTGAAGTGGACAACGAATATACGCAGATCAACTATAACGGAAGGCCGGTGCGCGTGACACCGCTGCGCTATGCGAGCCTGATCAAATGGCTTACGAATCAGAGCAACGGACTTCCTGCGTATCTGCTTATGGACATGACTACACAGGATACGCAGATCATTAAGCTGGAACAGCCGATCCGTTATTCCAAAAGCGAACATTTTAACCGGAATCTGTACCGGCATCTAAGATTTCATTATCCGACCTATATTTTTGACGACCAGATTTTTTTTGAGATTAATGAAGAGGGGACACCTTACTGGGTATGTCCTGTGAAAAAGTTTAATATTGGTTTGTTCGGCGGTCAGACTGTTGGAAAAGTAGTGCTATGCAACGCAGTGACAGGCGAATGTACGGCATATGATGTGGAAGATGTACCGACCTGGGTGGACAAGGTATATTCCGCGGAGCGGCTTATCAGGCTTTACGATTATTACGGCATGCTCAAGAACGGTTATTTCAACTCGATTCTGGGCCAGCGCGGCTGCGTGCAGACGACGAACGGTTATAACTATCTTGCGCTTGATGATGATGTCTGGGTCTATACAGGCGTGACGTCGGTCAACGGGGATCAGTCCAACGTCGGTTTTGTGCTGATGAACCAGCGGACGATGGAGACGCGCTTTTATACTGTCGAGGGAGCCATTGAGGATTCGGCAATGTCCTCCGCAGAGGGACAGGTGCAGCACTTAAACTATAATGCGACATTTCCGCTGCTTGTCAATATCGCGTCCGAGCCGACTTATATTATGGCGCTGAAAGACGCGGCAGGGCTTGTCAAGATGTATGCAATGGTCAATGTGCAGAAATATCAGATCGTCGCGACAGGCGATACGGTAAAAGAGTGTGAACGCAATTACCGAGAGCTGCTGCGCACAAACGGGATCGAGGCACAGCCCGGGACATCTGTCGGCGCTTCCGTAACGGGGACGGTCGAGTCGTATGCATCCGTTGTCATTGGGGGCAATACTCATTTTTATCTGAGTCTGTCCGGTATCGACGATATGTTTGACTTTGACATGACGAAGGAAGAACTGCTCGGCATTCTGCGCGTAGAAGAGGGTGAGACGGTCACGATTTACTACGAGGATACGGGAAGCGTCCTAAAGACGGTTACGGCATTTGAAAATTAGCGGTCAATGCGGCGCGATATTTAATATTTTATCAATTTTTGCGCGGTCTGCCTCGGAGCTGTTCTTTTTGATGACGTCCGAGATCAGGCGGATTTCTTCTTTTGAAAATTGAATGTTTTCGCTTTGCCCGCGCTTGGCGAGGGAAAGAAAAAACGGAAGAAGTTCTTTTTGCTTTAGGGAGGCACTTTCAATCACGAGCGTATGTAGAAAATCCAATTTTCTGCGCTCAATGTGGGAAAGTGCCTCATCGTTCATCCAATCCTTGTTCATGTTCCGGTTCATCCTGCCTTTCTGAAGTGTTCGGGGTGTCTTTTCCAGTGGGCGCCGTATTGGAAACCGACTGGAAGAGAGAGATCAGGTTTAATATACTGTCAAGGTCCATGCTGCTTCCCTCATTTTGGGGAGCTTCATTTTGGGCTTCTGTATCTGGTGCCGTTCCACCGCCCTGCATTGCAGAAAACGCATGCATCATATCGGATGCAGATGTGTTTTCACCGCCCTGCATTGCATGAAAGAGATTCATCATATCCTCCGGAGACTGGCCGCCGGACATGCCGCTTAAGGCGGACAGATACGGTATCATCTGTTGAAAACGCTGATACATGGCAAACATGTTCTGCATGCGGACAAGCTCCTGATATTCGGATTCGGACAGGCAGGGCTTTAATGCGGAAAGCAGGTGTGCAAACAAATCTTCGTTTGGTACGGACGCATTCGTTTTGGTGCAGGTGAAACGTCCTCCTTTCAAAATTGACAGCGCATATCTCAGCTCGGCAAAACGAATCCAAACAGCGAGAAGCGGCTGATAAGAGACAGGAAAAAAAGGAATCAGTACCCGCATGATGCGAAGCGCTTTTGTATCAAAAAGCGTATCGAAGTCCATAGAGGGATTGTTCCTCTCCTCATCATGTCCGGATAAAATTGATTCCATAGGAGCGTTCCTGCCTTTTTTCATATTGTATGCCATCCGGCCCCTGAACATGCGAAAGACGGATCAGCTGTATTCATGCAGGCGGGCTGTCAGATAAGCCCGCCTGAGAATATAGGTGTAACAATTAGCAGCCGCAGCCGTTGTTGTTACCGCAGCCGCAGCAGCTAAGGAGCAGCAGAATGATGATCCAGTCACAGCAGTTGTTATCGCCGCCGCCGAATCCGAAGCCGCATCCGCAGCCATTGCCGCCGAATAATCCGCTTCCGTTACCGCCGCACAGGGAAAGCAGGATGATGATCCAAAGGATCTCGCATCCGCATCCGTTATTGTTTCTTGCTGTGTTGCCGCATCCGCAAGAAGATGCTGTCAAGTCACTCATTAGGGTGCCTCCGAAATTGTTTTATGCTTTATCATATGACGGGCGGACGGATGTGTGCCGGATTGATTTAATTTTTATGGTAAAATATTTGGTGGAGTTTTGACAGAGTTTTTCATAAAACCGCTTGCATCTCTATTTTTCAGATGTTATAGTCATTGTATCAGTGATTAATCTCACATTTCAGGTGCGTTTGGGACGGATTCAGACGTCCGGTCAATAGAATTTAACGCATCGGATCGTACATTTCAAGGCTTTTCGCCAAACAATTCAACACAGGAAACAAAAAATGGGCGGAAAGCGGACAGCTGTACCTGTTTTCCGTCTGTACAGACAAGGAGGAAAATATGGGGTACAAAAGGAAACAGGGGAAAAACTCAAAAGATCAGGAGGCGGACGTCAGCGCAAAACGTATTTTTGGAAACAATATACTTTGTGCACAGTTCTTGCGGAATTATGCCGGACTGCCGATGCTCGCGTGTGTACAGGCAGAGGACATAGAGGATATCACGGAGCGTTATCATCTCTTTAAGGAAGTGGAGTTTCAGTCGGATACTGTTAAAAAAGTACACGTAAGAGGACAGGAGAATGGAGCGGAAAACGATATTTATATCCTCTCACTTATTGAACATAAGAGCAGCGTTGATTATGACGTAACAATGCAGATTCTCAAATATATGGTCTGTATCTGGGAGAATGAAGCAGCGGAAGCGAAAAGGACCACGATGACAAGCGATAAGAAGGATTTTCGCTATCTTCCAATCTATCCCATTGTTTATTATGAGGGGAGCGGGGAGTGGACCGCAGCAGAGAGCACCTGTGGATGTCGCGGAAATTATTGTGTCAGTAGTCAGAAGTCTTTGCAGAAGATTAAATCTGACGGAAGAAGAGACAACGAACCTCATGAAAGAAATGGAGGCGGGTAATATGGGATTCCTTTGGGAAAACATGGAAAAGATGGACATACAGCTGGAACGTCGTAATACGGAAGAGGCAAAGCAGGAAGCGGAAGAGGCGAAGCAGGAGGCGGAAGAGGCGAAGCAGGAGGCAGCAGAGGCAAGGCTGGAAGCGGCAATACAGAAACAAAAGGCAGAAGAGGCTGAAAAGAACATGCATGACTTATGCTGCGCGTTGATCGCCGCGTATCAGAATCAAGGGATAGAAAGGGAAGCTGCGAAGAAACAACTGATGCGGACGGCTGGATTAAAAGAAGAAATCGTGGATGAATTGTTTGAATCGCTTTGGCATCAATAACTGCCGGTGCATGTCCGGAGAGGAAGAAAAAAAAGAAAAATATTCCTTTCTACATTTGGTAAAAACCCTTGAAATTCTTGCAAGATATAGTAAAATAGGATAGAATGATGTTAAGAATGGGGTAGGTATGACTTTGGAGCGGTCATATGGCAGACACGAGATATCGCGTAGGAAATCACAATTTCTATAATGAGACGGACTACTTGAATGCTAAAAAGGACGAGGCGCTGATTGCTGATATCCGTAAGAAAACGGATTTTCGGAACCGTAAGCAGGTTCAGGAGCTATACGGTGCCATGCAGACCGGAAAGATTTCTTTTCTTTCCGTGCTCGGCAGGGAGTTTGATGATGAGGTTTATGAGATTTATCAGACGTTAAAGCAGCAGACTGATACACAGGGGGCGCGGAAAAACAAGAAGGAAAGGCGCACAAAGCAGAAGCAGGGACGGATTTCGCATGCCTCAAAAGAAGATTTGGAGAAGGAGGCAAAAAAGCTTTTACAGCGCAGGGATAGGAGGCGCAGACTGCTTATTGCCGCATGCGGAGTTGTGGCAGCCGTCTGCATTGGCTATTTTGCGTATTATCAGTTTATGGCGTCGCGGACGCAGAACTCCTATGAGGCACTCTCAGAGCTTCGGGAAAAAAGTTCGGAGCAGCTTCCCGATATGCAGGTGACGGTTTTGGACGAATCGGGAGAGGAAGAACTTGTTCTGACTGTGCTTGATGAATATAAAACGCTGTATAATAAGAACAGAAGCCTAATCGGATGGCTCAAAATTGACGATACAAATATTGACTATCCGGTTATGCAGAGTCCTAATCCCGATTATTATCTGACACATAATTTTAACCAGGAACATGATAACAACGGTAGTATTTTTTTAGACCCGGACTGTGACATTGTACATAGAAACACAAATTTGATTCTTTACGGGCATCACATGCGTTCTGGTAAAATGTTCGGCAGCCTTGACAGCTACAGCTCCGAATCGTTTTATGAAGAGCATAAGTATATTACATTTGATACCATTTATGAAAAAGGTACATACGAAGTGATGTATGTATTCCGTTCGCGAATTTATAATGAAGATGAAGTCGTATTCAAATATTATCAGTTTATTGATGTGGATTCCGAACAGGAATTTTATTCCAATATGAACGAAATGGCGGAGATGGCACTTTACGATACAGGCGTGACAGCGGTATACGGTGATGAGCTTTTGACATTGTCCACCTGTGATTACAGGGAAGAAAACGGCAGATTTGTAGTCGTTGCCAAACGGATAGAGTAATGACAAATAAAGGAGAGACATCATGGGAAAGAAAGGAACAAAAAAAATAAATCGTAAGATGAAACGGTCGGTGCGTAAAACGATCGGTGTTCTGACGCTCATCATGGCGATCATTGTGGCGGCGATTCCGACGCCGAGTGCAAGAGCGGTCGGGGGAGAAGAAAATGCAGCGAGTGTACCCGCACCGGAGTATAAGGTAGCGCAGCCGATATATGATACTGGCGGTCATGTTACCACACCGGGCGCGGATGATGCAAAAATAACAAATATTAAGCCGAATGTAACTGGCGATACGGACGATTATCATTCGCAAAAAATATATCAGATAGATGGAAAATACTATTTGTATACCGTATTTGACTATTTTATGTACAAAGGACCAACCGATTCGGCGGCGTCCGGCTGTATCAAAAAGTACTATGATTCTTATACAGGTAAGCTGGTGGATGGAGAGCTCGTGATACCGGGTACGGTTACAGCGTCTTATCTGACATTTACTGCGCAGGATGTGGTAGATTTCTTCAAAAATAATACTACGTCTCTTACGGATGCAGAATTGGAGAGATACTATCCTGCGGAGTGGGAAGCTTGGAAAGCGTGGGATGATTATACGAAGCTGACACAGGAGGAAAAAGATAAAATTGATAACGCGGGAAATACTCCTCCGACTGCTAGTAAACCGGTACATACGGCACAGGAATTTTTGGACACAAACGCAGGGAATCCGTGGCTTGACCCGGCGAAAGAGGGGCGGCGTTATTTTTGTTCCCATCATCCCGATCTGAGAGCAAGCATTACGGCAATCGGGGATGGGGATGAATATGTAATTTATGAAGTGATGGACATGAACGCGCTTTCTGGTTCGGGAACGGAGACCATTATTTATATTCCGGTAAGGGTTGGAAGTGAAATGGTGCCCAATAAGGATTATTCCGATCAGTTTTATGTGCCGTCCAATAAAGAAATTCCCATAGGATATATTGCGGATGAAGCGTTCCAAAATGCGACCTTTAGAAAACTGACAATTCCGCAGGGCGTTATTCAGATTATCGGAAACGAGGCGTTTGTTGGAAGCAGTATCGAGGAAGTGTCCGCATGGTCCGGCGTAATTGGCAACAGGGCGTTTAAGGGGTGCACGAATCTAAAGAGCATTACGCTGAATACAAGACAGATTGGAACGGAATGCTTTTATGGGTGCAACAGCCTGACCTCTATCAAGTTTCCGGCGGATGTTGAGGAGATTGGTGCGGGTGCTTTCGCAAATTGCAGCCGTCTGACAACAATTGACATGAGCGGCATTACAAAAGAAGCAAGACTTTTGAAATACTGTTTCTTTAACTGCCCTTCGATCGGAAGCGTGACGTTTGGCAATGACACTGCATCGATTGGGGACGCGGCATTTGCGATAACAGAACCGCTGAGTAATCAGTCGTGGACAGAGGCGGTTTTTCCGGCGCGTGTCTCTGAACTGGGAGATTATGTGCTGTACGGCAGGAGAAACTTAAAGAAGGTTGTGATGCCTGCCAATTTCGGTAACAGAGAGGTTATGAGTCCGGCAACAAAGAATACTTTGGGAGACGGCTTTTTTGGCATGTGCTCCGGACTGGAGACGGTAGAGTTCCCGAAAGAGGGCTGCGGCTATGCCCAGTTTGGACCTAATGCGTTTTTGGATGTTGCCTCAAAAGATTTTTATATCAGAGGTCCTAAAACAAATCCGGTAGGTCAGACAGCCAGCCCGAGAGAAAGCGCATGGGAGGCGGGGATTACCTATGTATATGAAGACTCGGACGGCGATCACTATGAGGTCAGTGACAGGGAGAAAGGGTACCGCTATGCCGTGGACAGCAAGGGTGTTCTGACGGACTGCACACTCTTAGACGGCGTAGCTTTTGACGGAGAGGTTGTGGTTCCGCCGTCAGTTGGCGCAATTGATGTGACAGGTATCGGATCGGATTGCTTCAGCGACGATATTAAAAAGGATCTGCAGATATTAAGAATCGAAGACGGAAGCAGAATTGCGTCCATTGCACCGCATGCATTTGAATCCTATCCGAAATTAGAGACGGTTTATGTCGGCAATTCTATCAATGAAATTGGAGACAGCGCGTTTGCTAGCTGCAAGAAACTGGTAAACGTCATTTTCTCAACTCCGAATGGAGGATACCAGAACTTTAAGATCGGTGCTGATGCATTTTCCACAGGCGGCGATACATTGACGTTTTATGGTGATATTGTGGAGGGATATGCACCGTTTGAGTGGGCGATGAGTGCAGATAACTTCATGAACAAAGAGAAGAAGATGAGAGTCTGCTATCGTTCCGGTACACTGGAGCATCCGAATCTGACGGTGTTGTACGATAATGCAGCCGATGCCGTAACGTTGGTGGATTATCCGCATTATGACGGACTGGACTGGTCAAATGATCCAGATTTAACCTACGGCACAATTAAAGACAGGTATGAGAGACGTTTGAGCGGAGCCTATACTGATGAGAGAGAGGTTGCGCTGGATGAGGAAGAATATGCGTGCCTGATGAATGTTTTGAACTTAGTAATTCCGGCAGGAATAGACTCCATTGACGTTAAGAAATTTATCGAGAGCTCTGCGGAAAACGGCAATAACACCCGTGCTTACATACAAACGAGCCCCTATTATCCTGATGAAAGAGAAAACCCTTATTATCTTACCTATCGCCAAAGAGGGCTGTTTAACGGTTATTATGGAGATACGGAAGGCGGTACGGATGAAGACGGCTACACAATCAGATATGAGTATAAGGAGGCGGACCGCGATAAGTACGAACAAAACCCGATAGGAAACGACCGCATTCAGAGCGTGACATTGAATTCCGTTACCTATTTACCGGACCGTGCGTTTGAAAGCTGTGAAAATCTGCAGGCGGTTTCTCTGGGCAGTGCGTTGGAAGATATCGGCACTGCGCCGTTTACGGGATGTACGAATTTAACGGGGGTCAGCGGAAATCAGAATTATCCCTGTGAAAACGGCATCATTTATAAGACTAATGATACCGGGGTGACGATTGTCGAGTGTCTTCCGGCGAGAGGAAACCTTGTTGGAGCGCCGAACTTTCCGGATAGTTTTGACACCAATTTTTCAAAAGTGACCCAGATCAATGAGGGCGCTTTTGAAAACTGTGCTTCCATTACGGTTGTGGATCTCTCTAACGCTACGAAACTAACGCAGATTCCACAAAGCTGTTTTAGGGGCGCAGAGAATCTATATGATGTAAAGCTTCCGGAATCGGTGAATGATATCCGGGAAGAGGCGTTTGCAACTGGGAATAAGACTTTATCCGTGCGAATTCCGGCAATTGAAGTAGATATTGCGGATAATGCGTTTGCTAAGGTCCCTACTGTTACTTTGCATTGTTATGAGGATTCTGCGGTGGATAGGTATGCGCTTCGCAAAGGGTATCATCCTGACTATATTAACCGAAAATACAGCGTGCAGTTTTTGGATTATAACGGCGACGTAATTCCTTATGTGGATAAGGATGGAACGAAGATTTATGTGCAGTATGTGGAACATGGGGGTTCTGCGAAACGACCGGAGGATCCGACCGGGGGACCGGCAGGATATGTCTTTGATAAATGGAACAGAGATTTTCAGGAGGTGACCTCTGATCTGGTAGTTACCGCCCTCTACAAGTGGGGCTACCCCAATACCTCTCCGGGCGTGCTTCCAAACACGTCTCCGGGAGCAAACAGGAATACGCCGACACCGACGCCGAATGTGACACCGACACCGGGAGCAGGGACGCCGGGAGCAGGAACACCGGGAGCGGGAACGCCAGGCGCAGGGACACCGGGCGCAGGGACTCCGGGTGCAGGCAATAACGGTCAGAATTCCAATCAGCGTTACCGGCTGACGGTAGAAAACGGAAGCGGAAGTGGTACCTATGTGGCAGGCACATCGGTTGTCATTACGGCAAACACGCCGCCAAGCGGACAGCGTTTTGATCGTTGGACTTCCATTGCGAATGATTTTAATATCACGAGCGCGACTTCGTCGATCACGACGATCACGATGCCGTCCCATGACATGACGATTGTGGCAAATTATACATCCGGTTCGGGAACTTCAAACGGAAATAATGGAAGCGGCAGCAATAACAATAACAATTCGACGAGCACGGATATCAACGGTAACGGTAATTCGGGAGGTACGACTGTTGATATCACAAAGCCGGGTATTTCTGATACGGGGGTTGCGAATGCGACCGTGGAAGGATCGACGGATAATTTTGTCGTAAAGATTACAGATACCGCGGAGGCGCGTGCAGCAGTAGAGGCAGCACTGATCAATGAATACGGTACGCTTGATAACCTGCGTTACTTTGCGATGGATATTTCGCTCTATGACTCGACCGGAACCGTAAAGATTGCGGATACGTCCAATCTTGCGGTGAACATCACAATGCCGATACCGGATGAACTGCGTTTATATGCCGGAAACAATCAGGTGGCAGGCGTGGTAAACGGCAATGTGCTGGATAAGCTTTCACCGAGGTTTACGACCATTAATGGTGTGCCTTGTATCTCCTTTACTGCAACACATTTTTCACCGTACACGGTGTATGTGGATACCTCGAATCTTTCTGCAGGTGTGTCGGATTCGACACCAAAGACCGGAGATTTGATTCATCCGAAGTGGTTTTTAGCGATTGCACTTGCCTGCGTATCATTGATCCTTTTGCTGAAAAAGGATAAAAAACAACCGAATGTGAAAACGGCGTAACAGTGAGGTATCATATGGCGGGAAAATTGAGAAAAACAGCAGGTGTTCTTCTGTTGATTACCGCGCTCATTATAAGTCAGATTCCGACGACGGATGCTTCGGCATCCGTCGGTGACTATAAGATGAATGGTGATGTGCTGGTTCAGTATACAGGCAGCGATGAGAACGTGACAATTCCGAGTGGTGTGAGGATTATTGGAGAAGATGCATTTTCAGGAAATCTGTCAATAAAGACGCTGACGGTTCCGGAGGGCGTGGAGGAAATCCGTTATCATGCATTCAGTGGTTGTGATATGCTGGAGCGCGTGGATATTGCGGATTCTGTGAGGATCATTGGACGGGCAGCGTTTTCGGATTGTGGGCTGCTTGAGGATGTCTCAATCGGGGACGGACTTGTAAATATGGGCGGCGGTGTGTTTGCCGGATGCCCCAAACTGAATACGGTGAAAATTGACAGTGTGAAATATCATTGCCGCGGAGGCGTGATTTATAATGAGACAGAGACAAATCTGGTTGAAATGCTTGGCGGCTGTGAAACAACGGCGTATGAGATGCCGTCTACGGTGACGCGCATTGATCCGTATGCGTTTTGGGGATGCGAGAAGCTTGCTTATGTACAGTTGTCTGCAGGACTTGAGGAAATTCCGGCATATTCGTTTTTTGGCTGTAATGGGTTACAGGCAGTCAGCGTTCCCTATTCGGTAAAACGGATTGAAGCGAAGGCTTTTTCGGGTTGCCGGAATTTGTTATATGCGGAGATACCGGGAACCGTTTCATGGATTCATCCGACTGCGTTTGACGGGTGTTATCAGGTGAAACCTGTCACAGAAAGTGGTTCAGTTGCGGAACAGTATTTTGCTGGATTGGATTTATCACCGGCAGCGCGCGCTGAATATGAGGATGTCGTTGAGACGATTTTAAGTGATGCCATTGTACAGACGGATAATAATACAGCGCCGACCATACGGCCGACCACGACGCCAACGCCGGCAGGCGGGAGCACGCCAGGGGGGTCTTCGACAGGAGGTGCCGCCAGTACAGGCGGCGCATCGGTGACGGGCGGAGCGGATGTGACGGGGAACGCAGACAATGCGGACTCAGCGGACGTAACAGAAGCAGCCACGCCGGTGCCGGTTGAACAGCCGTCTTATTTTAATCCTCTTGTACCAGAGAACGGCGTACTCGGAAAGACAATGGTCGTATCAGGCGATGCGGTTGTGTTCATTGATAATACAAGGCAATATGTTTATCAGACAGGGAACAGCCTGAACGCTTATTATGGGTTAGAACCGGATTTGGGAGAAGCTGAGACGGTGACGCAGGCGCTTTCGGCATCATCGGAGACAGAAACGGATAGAAACGGGGCAGACACGAACGCAGTGGACGAAGGAAATGCGGCGGGTACACAAGACGGATATGCGGATGCAGGCACGCCAGATATGGACAGAGCTGCTGCAGTTCCGGTTATGGAAAGTCCGTATTCAGAAGAAGAAAAGGGGATTTTCTTTCCCAAATATGCGGTCGTAAATGGAAATAAAATTGTTGATCAGGCGTTTTATAAGCAGACGGGTATGACGGAATATGAATTTGATCCTGGGATCACGCAGATTGGGGAGTTTTCCTTTGCGCGTTCAGGCTTGACGGGGATTACGTTGCCGGATGGATTGGAATCAATCGGTTACGGTGCGTTTTATCATTGCGATAATCTGAGTGAGGTAACGATTCCGGTTTCCGTTCAGAGAATCGAACCGTATGCGTTTTCTAATACGCCTTGGCTTACAAACTGGATGAATGGCAGGGGAGACGAATTTCTGATTGTGGGAGACGGGATTTTGCTTGCTTATCGCGGCGCTGACAGCAGGATTACGATTCCTGACGGCGTAAAAACGATTGCACAGGGCTGCTTTTCGGGACATCAGGGAATTGTTTCCGTGTCCATGCCGCCAAGTCTTGAGGTGATCTGCGAAGAGGCGTTTTCTGGCTGTAGCAATCTTACATCATTGACTGGTGGAGTCAACTTAAGGCGGATTGAGGACCGCGCATTTTCCGGGTGTCCGCTTACGACGGTAAAAATCGGAGCGAATGTCGAAGAAGTGGGGCTGCGGGCATTCGATACGTCAGGAACACTACAGGAGGGAAAGCCGGTTACGCTTGATTTTCAGGGTACGGAGCTTCCAGGCGTCAGTGTGGAGGAGACATCACAGCGGCTTTATAATGAGGCGTACAGGGGAGGGGTCTTCTGCGGGGCGGATGTGGCAGTTGTACCAAATGCAGAAGTTGTATTGGATGGGACGGTCTTAGACCCTTCACAGAACGGATTTCACGGCGTCATATGCTGCTTTAATGATGATGTGGCTGCATCTGATTTGAATGATTCTGATGTGGGAATGGGCGGCATCACTGATTCTGCGGAAAATCCGCAGATGGGAGAGAGAGGCGTGACGATTCTGAAATATACAGGACTGGGGGCAAACCCGCTGACAGTCAGCCTGCCGACAACTATACAATACTATGGAAAGGAATATCCGGTAACACGGGTGGGAGACAATGTATTTTCGTATCTGCTGCCGCGTACAGACAGTGCGGCAGAGGAAAATACGGCTGATGGTGTACAAATACCGTCCACAATGCTCACAGATACTGAGCAGACAGCGGCTCCGGCAGGAGATACAGGAGGGGCCCGGCATACGCAAGGACATATTACGGTCAGCCTGCGGTCTAATACACTGACCAAACCGGATTGTGTGAATGTTGATACAAGTATTGTGTCAGGGAGCTATGAGCTGATCATTGCAGATGATGTGCTTGCAAAGCAGGAAATCTTGGATGTATATCGTTCGCTGTATGGAAATGCGGATGATCTGCTGATGTATGGATTTGATATTTCCATGAAAGATGAAAACGGTATCGCTATTACAGGAGTCGGGCGGAAAAATCTGCTATTGACCGTGCCGGTTCCAGATGAGATAGAACCCGGGAATGCACGGGTACTCTGCATGGATGAAGACGGGCAGCTTGAGAGTGTCTCCACACAGCTGACAGAGATCAATGGGCAGGCATGTCTGCAGTTTTATACACGGCATTTTTCCCATTACGGTATTTATACTTTTTTGGATGACGCAGGCGGTCAGATCAGTCATGGAAAGCTTGACGCATCCCCGGATACAGGGGACCCGGTACATCCGAAATGGTTTTTATGTGCAGGGTTTGCGGCTGCTGCAATGATCCTGCTTTTGTGGAAAGGGAAAAAAAGCAAAATCTGATAAGGTTCATATGATAATAAAAATGGATGCTGTCAATATAGACGGCATCCTTTTTTATAGAGGAATTGAATGGACAGAGTAAAGCGTCTTATCAGATATGCATGTGCAAAGCGATTACAACTTTACGGAAGAGGAGTACGGATCGCGGTGCTGGATTCGGGTATTGCACCGCATCCTGATTTGACGGGGAGAACAACTGAATTTCGGGATTTTACAAAACAGGCGCGTATTGGCGCATACGATGACTGTGGACACGGAACACATATCAACGGGATTCTTGCAGGGAATGGTTTCATGTCGGATGGCAGATACAGCGGGATGGCGCCGGAATGTGAGCTGATTAACGCAAAGATTCTTCACGCGGATGGAGAGGGGGACAGCGCTGCGCTCTTAAGGGCGCTGGAATGGGTTCTGGGACTTCATAAAAGACGGAGGATTCATGTACTGAATCTGTCACTTGCCGTCTATGGGCTGGAGGATGAACGGATGCTGCTGGAAATGTCCCGAATGTTGGAATATGTCAGCGAAAAAGGGATTCTTGTTGTAACAGCGGCAGGAAACGGGGGACCGGCCTATGGTACGATCTCTCAAATCGCACAAAGCTCCCGCGTGTTGACGGTAGGATGTCATGATTTTGGCTATACGGATAAAAAAGGACGTTCCTGTGAAATGCGTTCAGGGCGTGGGCGCTATGGACTGGAAATCAGAAAACCGGATCTGGTTGCACCCGGGACGGAAATTTATTCCTGTGCGCATCGGCCTGCACGCGGGAGAAAATGGGGGTATACGGCAAAAACGGGAACTTCTATGTCGGTGCCGATTGTGGCAGGTGCGGCGGCTCTCCTAATGGAGCAGTATCCCCAGATGAGCGCCTATATGGTAAAAAGAAAACTGCAGCTTTCCACAACAGATCTGCATGAAAATTATGCAAAACAAGGATATGGCATGCTGAATATGGAAAAATTATTGACATTTAGGGTATGATTGTATACAATTATACCGTTGTTCGATAACAGACCGGATAGGTCCTGATACCGGGAACCCGGAGGAAGAAGGAGAGCACAGATGAATAAAGAGCAAATGTTTGAAAACAGACCGGTCAGCATGAACAGTCATAATAATCTGCTGCAGATCGAAGAGCATATTTATTATTTGGATGATGTAGAAAAGCCGAATGTATTCAGAAACATGTTCCCGTATTCCGAGGTTCCTAAAATTCCGTTTAATGACAGAATCGTGCCGCATAATATGCCAAAGGATATCTGGATCACGGATACGACGTTTCGGGACGGTCAGCAGTCAAGAGCGCCTTATACGACGGAACAGATCGTGACGATCTATGATTATCTGCACCGTCTGGGCGGTGAAAACGGTATGATCCGTGCAAGTGAATTCTTTTTATACAGTAAAAAAGACCGCGATGCGGTATATAAATGCATGGAAAGAGGATACCGTTATCCGGAAGTAACGAGCTGGATTCGGGCGAGCAAGGAAGATTTTAAGCTTGTGAAGGAAATCGGCATGAAGGAGACCGGCATTTTGGTCAGCTGCTCCGACTATCATATTTTCCTGAAATTAAAAATGAACCGCAGACAGGCGATGGAACATTACTTAAGCATTGTCAAAGCGTGTCTGGAGGAGGGGATCAGTCCCAGATGTCATTTGGAAGATATTACGAGAGCGGATATTTATGGCTACGTCGTGCCGTTCTGCTTAGAGTTGATGAAACTGATGGAAGAATATCATATTCCGATTAAAGTACGCGCCTGTGATACGATGGGGTATGGCGTGAACTATCCGGGTGCAGTCATACCCCGCAGCGTACAGGGAATCATTTATGCGCTTTATACGCATGCGGGTGTACCGCACGAACTAATTGAATGGCATGGGCATAATGATTTTTATAAAGCAGTCGTTAACTCGACAACTGCGTGGCTTTACGGCTGTTCGGGCATTAATACATCCTTGTTTGGCATCGGAGAGAGAACAGGAAATACGCCGCTTGAGGCGATGGTTTTTGAATATGCGCAGCTTCGGGGCGACTTGAACGGGATGGATACGACGGTCATAACGGAACTGGCGGAGTATTATGAAAAAGAGATTGGTTATCAGATTCCGCCGCGCACGCCGTTCGTCGGAAAAAACTTTAATGTGACGCGCGCGGGAATTCATGCGGACGGGCTTTTGAAAAACGAAGAGATCTATAATATTTTTGATACGGATAAGTTCTTGAACAGACCGGTTCTCTGCGCGGTATCAAACACATCGGGACTGGCAGGGATTGCACATTGGATTAATACGTATTATAAGCTAAAACCCGGAGAGATGGTGGAGAAGCATTCTCCTCTCGTGGAAGAAGTGAAAAAGTGGGTGGATGAAGAATATGCCCAGGGGCGTGTTACGGTAATGACGGATGAGGAGCTCACGAAGGTCATTGATGAGAACTGCGCGAAGCTCGGTATCACGCTGCGTTCAGGAAAGGAGCAGGAGAAGAATGCAGAAGCAGGATGTGAAAAATGAGGTGACGGATAAATATTCCCTACGCGGAAGAGTTTTTCAGCGCCTGCGCAATGATATATTGAGCGGACGTTATCAGGAAAACGAAGAACTGAAGGAAGTCGCCATCGGGGACGAGCTTGGCGTCTCCCGAACACCGGTGCGTGAAGCATTCCGTCAGCTGGAGTTAGAGGGACTGATACAGATTATTCCCAATAAGGGAGCCTATGTGACAGGGATCACGTTAAAGGATGTGGAGGACATTTACCGGATGCGCTCTCCTCTCGAAGGATTATGCGCAAGATGGGCGACGGCTCATATTACGAAAGAGCAGATGGAGGAGATGGAGGAAAACGTCTATCTCTCGGAGTTTCATGCACAAAAAGGTCATCTGGATCAGATGGCGGAGATGGATAATCGTTTTCACGAGATCATGTATGAGGCGTCGGATTCAAAAATGCTGGAACATCTGTTGAAGGATTTTCATCAGTATGTTCTGAGGGTCAGACAGAAAACATTGTCAAGCAATGCGCGGAGCGCTGCGTCAAACAATGAACACCGGATGATTATGGAAGCGATCAAGAGCGGAGACGCGGACAGAGCAGAGCAGCTTGCCAATCAGCATATTGTGAATGCCTATAATAATATGATTCAAAATGGATTATATGAAATTTACGGGCAGGAAAAAACAGAATAAAGTAAAAGGAAAAGGAGGCAGGATAACAGAATGGGAAAAATTCAGATGACAACGCCGATTGTGGAGATGGACGGCGACGAGATGACGAGAATTCTGTGGAAAATGATCAAGGACGAGCTGATTACTCCTTATATTGATCTGAAGACGGAGTATTATGACCTTGGTTTAGCACACAGAAACGAGACAGATGATCAGGTAACGATTGATTCGGCGGAGGCCGCCAGAAAATATGGCGTTGCGGTAAAATGTGCAACAATCACGCCAAATGCTGCGCGTATGGAAGAGTATCACTTAAAGGAAATGTGGAAAAGTCCGAATGCGACCATCCGGGCTGCTTTGGACGGGACGGTATTCCGCACCCCGATTATTGTCAAAGGAATCGAGCCGGTAGTAAAAACATGGAAAAAACCGATCACGCTTGCGAGACATGCTTACGGGGATGTCTATAAAAATACTGAAATTCGCGTACCGGGCGCCGGAAAGGCGGAACTTGTCTTCACATCGGAGGACGGAACCGAGACAAGGGAACTGATTCATCAGTTTGACGGACCGGGAATCATACAGGGAATCCATAATACGGACCGCTCGATCACAAGCTTCGCGCATGCTTGTTTTCAGTATGCGCTTTCGACAAAGCAGGATTTGTGGTTTGCAACAAAAGATACCATTTCCAAAAAATATGACCATCATTTTAAGGATGTATTTGCCGAATTATATGAAAAGGAGTACCGGGAGCCGTTTGAACGTGCCGGGATTACTTATTTTTATACGCTGATTGATGATGCGGTCGCGCGTGTCATGAAGGCGGAGGGCGGATTTATCTGGGCTTGCAAAAATTATGACGGAGATGTCATGAGCGACATGGTAAGTTCTGCATGCGGTTCCCTTGCCATGATGACGTCGGTACTCGTGTCACCGGACGGAATTTATGAGTATGAGGCTGCACATGGAACGGTACAGCGCCATTATTATAAATATTTGAAGGGTGAAGAGACCTCGACCAATCCGGTAGCGACGATTTTTGCATGGACGGGCGCATTGAAGAAGCGCGGCGAGCTTGACGGGCTTCCTGAGCTGGAGGATTTTGCCGGACGTCTTGAAAAAGCAGCGCTTTCGACGATTGAAGCAGGGAAAATGCCGAAGGAACTGTCGCTGATTACAAATCTCGAAAATGTGACGGTTCTAAACACCGAAGCATTCATAAAGGCGATCCGTGAAACGCTTGATGAAGGGCTCATGAAAGCGTGAGATGGAATGATAAGGATGAAAAGCGCGGAAAATGCGAAGTGTCGTGGCCTTTAAGGGGTTTCATCCGGTAAAGGGTAAGGCAGATAGACATATTCAAATAAAACGGCGTCTAAAAAGTGTGCCGTTCATTGGATATGTCTTTTTGCGTGTACCCTTTTCAAGGCGTTTACATTGACATTTTTTTAACAGGCTATTATAATAATTAAAAGGATTTGAAATTTTAGGAGTAAGCGCGGATGGGGGAAAAAGAAATATCACAGGCTGTCGTTGCAAGGCTTCCGAGATATTTCCGTTATCTTGGAGAATTAAGAGAACAGGGAGTGGAACGGATTTCTTCAGGGGACCTGAGTGTGATCATGAATGTGACTGCTTCACAGATACGGCAGGATTTCAATCATTTTGGCGGCTTCGGACAACAGGGGTATGGTTATAATGTTGATTTCCTGTATCATGAGATTGGCCGTATTTTGGGTTTGGACGAGGAACATCAGCTTGTCATTATTGGAGCTGGAAACTTAGGGCAGGCGCTGGCAAATTACATGAATTTTGAAAAGCGTGGATTTCTTGTTAAGGGCGTGTTCGATGTGAATCCGAAGCTTGTCGGGAGGCAGCTCCGCGGCTTAGAGATCATGCACATGGACGGTCTGGAACATTTTATAAAAATGCATAAGATTGACATTGCGGTGCTGACCGTTCCGAAAGACAGTGCGATTGAGACGGCAAAATTACTTGTTTTGTGCGGCGTAAAGGCAATCCTGAATTTTGCGCATGTCGATCTGAATGTACCGGAAGGGGTACAGGTAGAAAACGTGCATTTGTCGGATAGTCTGATGAAATTGTCCTATAATCTTCACCGGTATGAGGAAGCTTTTGGTAAAAAGACATCCGGGGGAGGCGGGAAAGAGGGTTGACCAGACATATGGGAGCGAACGTAGGAAAAAATTTTGAACCGGCGCTGGAGGGAAAGAGTATTGCACCGCTTACGCTGGATCAGAAATGGCATAAGCTGTTTACGGTCATCAAGCCTTCAAGACAATTAAAGAGTCTGGAGAAACAGCTTGACCAGCTGATTAAAAAGCAGGGCGGCGCAACGACGCAGAGCAAGGAAATCCGTAAGCTTAAAAGTAAATTGATGAGAGAAATCTTAGAACTTCAGTCGGGAACATTAAAAGGCGGAAGCGATGCGGCAATTCAGAAAAAGCTGGATGAAAACACGAGGCTGATCAATGAATGTAATGAGAAGCTGGCAGATTATAAAGAAGAACTTTTAGAGCTTCCGGCACAGATTGAGCATGTCAATAAAGCGCTGATGCTGGAGACGATGGCGCTGTGCTATGCTGAGCTAAATGAAAATGAGCGCGTCATTGACCGGATTACGGATTGGATTACGACAGTACGCGTGGAACTGAAAAAGCAGATTTTACGCAAACAGGAGCGGGAGATTCGTAATCAGGAAGTTTATCATTACCTGCACGGCGTATTCGGACCGGAGGTGTTGAATCTGTTTGATGTCAAATATGACTGGGAACAGAAGCGCAAAGAGCGCATTGAGATGAAAAAAGAGCAGGGCGGGCAAAAGAAGCCGGGTACAAAGCAGACAGAAAAATAAAGGCAGGGGTACGGTAACCGATATGGACTATGTAGTCACAACTGAGCAGATGCGGTTCTGTGACCGCCAGACGAGCGCATATTTTCAGATCCCGGAGACGGTATTGATGGAACGCGCGGCGCTTGCCGTCGCAGAGAAAGCCTTTGGCATGATATCTCCTTCCAACGGAGATCGGTGGGAAATTCGTGTTCTTGTTTTATGCGGCAGCGGAAATAACGGTGCAGACGGGTATGCGGCGGCCCGCCTTCTTAAGCAGAAAGGCGCGCGTGTGTGTGCACTTTTTTGTGGTGAGACAGAAAAAAGATCACCTCTAAACCGGATGCAGGGAGAGATTGCGCAGCGTTATGGCGTTGTGTGCGGCACGTTTGTAGAACAGAATGGAAGATTGACAATCTCTGCGCGCAAAGATGGGCAGATTGAATATGATAGTATAGAGGGGGCATCGTATGACCTTGTGATTGACGCGCTGTATGGCATTGGTCTTTCGCGGCCGATTGAGAGCAGTGTGGGAAGACTCCTTTCGGAAATCGGAACATGGCGGAAACCTGTACTGGCAGCTGATATGCCAAGCGGGATTGATTCTGAGAATGGGGCTGTCATGGGCCGTGCACTTGCTGCAGATCAGACAGTTACATTCGGATTTATGAAAATCGGTCTGATGGTGCAGGAGGGGGCTGCCTATACGGGAAGCGTGTCGGTTGCGGATATTGGCATCACGGCGGATTCTTTTATGGGGGATATGCCGAAACGCGTTATACTTGAACCGCAGGACATTGCGAATTTGTTCCCTGAGCGGAAAGAAAACGGAAATAAAGGAACTTTTGGTAAGCTGCTTCTCATGGCAGGTTCGCCGCAGATGAGCGGGGCCTGTACGCTTGCAGCTCTGGCAGCATATCGTGCAGGTGCGGGAATGGTCAGGGTTGTAACATGTCACGAAAACGTACCGGTCTTAAAGCAGATGCTTCCCGAAGCGCTGATAACGGTAGTGGATGACAATCTGCCGGCAGAGGAAAAAGACCGGCGGTTATTGGAGGCGGCGGACTGGGCAGATGTGGTTGCTGCGGGCTGTGGAATCGGGACATCGGACGGAATGTGGGAGACAGTCCGGCAATTATATGATATGATGTGCAGGGAGCAGCGCGAAAAGCCGCTTATTTTGGATGCAGATGCTCTGAACCTGATATCGCGGACGGGAAAACCGGCGGAATTTTTACGGAAAAGAGCGCCTTATACAACGGTGCTGACGCCGCATGCCGGTGAACTGGCGCGGCTCTGCGGATGTACGATTACAGAGCTTAAGGCGGATTTTGTGAATGTCTCAGAGGAATTTGCGGCGGCTTCCGGATGTATTCTTGCCGCGAAGGAAGCGCGGACATATCTTTGCATGGCCGATGAAGGCGGCGTTCGCCGGGGCTGTTTTAACCTGACGGGGAACGACGGTATGGCGACGGCAGGAGCGGGGGATGTATTGACGGGGATGATCGCAGCAATGGCGGCGGTGGTTCCCGACCTGTTTGACGCTGCGTGCGTGGGTGTTTATCTGCATGGACTCGCAGGGACGCATGCTTCAGAGGAGCTTGGGAAAGATGCGGTTATGGCATCGGATATTGTCCGGCATATTCCAGGGGCGCTGCAAAGCATGCGCATTCTGCGGAAAAAGCAATATTAGAACATGATAGACAGTGAAGGGATTGGCAATGAAGATAGAAGGACAAAATTGGAATGATCTGCATTTTGACCGGGTATGTGCGTATATAGATTTGGATGCAATTAAAAAGAATCTGAGGGGGATTCATGCGCATATGCCGGACGGGGCGAAACTTGCCGCCGTACTGAAGGCGGACGGTTACGGACACGGGAGCGTTGCCATTGCACGGGAATTGGAGAAGGAAGATTTTATTTGGGGATATGCACTTGCTGTTGCACAAGAGGCCTTCCAGCTTCGCGAGGCAGGCATTCAGAAACCGATTCTAATGCTTGGTTATACTTTCCCGGATTGCTATGAAGAATTGATACGGCAGGAAATCCGGCCGGCGGTATTCAGCATAGAGATGGCAGAGGAACTGTCGAAAGCGGCGGTGCGCGTAGGAAAGAAGGTCAAGGTACATGTTAAAGTCGATACCGGTATGGGGAGAATTGGAATTTTTCCCGGGGAGGGCGGAGTCGCCTTTGTTGATGCCGTATCGAAAATGGAAGGATTGGAGATAGAAGGTATTTTCACTCATTTTGCGAAAGCGGACGAAGCGGATAAGACGGATTGCCTTCGTCAGGCAGCGCGGTTTACAGAGTTTATCGGCCGCGTAGAAGAACAGCTTGGGATTGTTATTCCCATAAAGCACTGCTCGAACAGTGCGGCGATTTTAGAACTGCCGGAATTCTGCATGGACATGGCGCGTGTAGGAATCGCCATGTATGGGATGCCGCCTTCCGATGAAGTACAGATAGAAGAGGCAGCGCTTACGCCGGCATTATCGTGGAAAAGCCATATTGTATTCGTGAAAGAGATTGAGGCGGGATCAAGCGTTAGCTACGGCGGTCTGTTTACAGCGCGGGAAACGATGCTGGTCGCAACAATTCCGGTCGGCTATGCGGACGGTTATCCAAGGAGCCTGACGGGAAAAGGAAGCGTACTGATACATGGAAGGCGCTGCCCGATTCTCGGCAGGATATGCATGGATCAGTTTATGGTGGATGTCAGTAAAATTCCGGACGTAAAAGTCGGAGATGAGGTGATCCTTTTAGGAAAAGATAACGGGGAACAGATTACGGCGGAAGAGCTTGGCGCATTGTCGGGACGTTTTAATTATGAGCTGGTCTGTGATATTAATAAGCGCATTCCAAGAGTTTATCTGAAAAACGGAAAGCCGGCTGCTTATAAAGACGATCTGTGCGGCTGCGGGGTAGTCGATATCGTAAGCGATTGATATTTTTGCGGTCCTTTAGTATACCGGAAGATATGTTTGTCCATAATGTACATATCAACAGGAATGAAAGGATCAAAGTTTATGAGACGTGGGGATGTATTTTACGCGGATTTGAGACCGGTTGTCGGATCGGAGCAGGGAGGGGTCAGACCTGTTTTGATCATTCAGAATGATATTGGGAACAGACATAGTCCGACGGTGATCTGTGCGGCGATCACATCAAAAATGAATAAAGCGAAGCTGCCGACCCATATCGAATTGTCCGCATTGCGTTATGATATGGATAAAGATTCGGTGATTTTACTCGAACAGCTTCGGACAATTGATAAATCAAGATTAAAAGATAAGGTGTGCCACCTGGACGAAGAAATCATGCGCCGGGTGGACAGAGCACTCTGTATCAGTCTTGAAATACATACATGAGAGACTGGGAGCACACGGAAAGGAAGGAAAATGGACACTGCCGACGCGGCATTGAGCGCCCTGCTGTTTGTGGGGCTGCTCGTGATGAACATCATCTTTTACGGGTTTGGTGTAGCGATACAGAACCTGAATATCTCGGAGGTGGAGGAACTATACGAACAAAAACATGATAAGCGGTCCAGACGGATTTTGAAGGTATCACGGGGAATTACAAAGTATGTCAATACCGTGCAGGTCGTTGTGACACTGGCACAGCTCATTATGGGAGGGTTCTTTTTACGGATTTTCATTTCAGCGGCACGCAGAGTCTTAAGACAGCTGACGGGCAGCCCACAGGGAGCAGTCGTGGAATTTATCCTTCAAATGATACCGGTGCTGCTGGCTTTTGTGTTTCTGACTTATATTTTGCTTTTAGTCGGCGTTATGATTCCAAAAAAAATTGCGGCGATTTATCCTAAAAAATGGGCGTATGCCTGTGTATCCGTTACATATGCGTTCTGCCAGCTGCTGACGCCGGTGACTGCACTGATTGATGTATCGGCAACCGGACTGCTTCGGATATTTGGGATCAGACCGCCGCGTGACGAAGGAGAGGTGACGGAAGAAGAGATCATTTCCATGGTAAACGAAGGACATGAACAGGGAGTCCTTGAGGAAAGCGAAGCGGAAATGATTACGAATATTTTTGAGTACGGCGATAAGACCGTGCGGGATATTATGACGAACCGGCAGAATATTAAAATGCTGGATGCACAGATGCGTCTGTCCGATGCGGTTGCGTTTATGCTGGAGGAAAATAACAGCCGGTACCCGGTATACAGCGAAACGCCGGACCAGATTATTGGTTTCCTGCATCTGAAAGATGCCTGCCGCTATCAGCACAGACTTCATATGGAAGCGGAGAAAGAACAGAACGAAGAGAAGAATTTGGAGAATGCGCAGAAGTCCCATGCAGATAAACATCATATGGACCCACGCCTTCGGTCATGCCGCTCCGTTCTGCGCCGGCCGGAGTTTGTGCCGGAAACCATGAATATTGACGATCTGTTCCATTCCATGCAGAGTAAACATCTGCAGATTGTCCTTGTCGCGGATGAGTATGGGCAGACGGTCGGACTTGTGACGATGGAGGATATTCTGGAAGAGATCGTCGGCAAAATTCAGGATGAGTATGACGAGGAAGACCGCTTTATTGTAAAAACAGGAAAAGACCGGTTTGCCGCAGACGGCATGACGCCGCTTGATGAATTGGAAAAACTGCTTGGCATATCGTTTGACGAGAATCTAGAAGTTGATACCTTAAACGGTTTTATGATTATGAAGATGGAGCATATTCCTGAGGAGAAAGAACGTTTTTCCATGGAATATGAAGGCTATGAATTTCAGATACGCAAGGTGGAAAAAAGCGTGATCCGATCCGTGCTGATTACAAGGCTGGAAGCACCACAGGCAGAAAAGGAAGTTGAAGAAAAGGCGGAGTAGTGATATACTTGGCATAATAAGCGGCTTATGAAAGATTGTCCGCAGTGAAAGATACGGCATCCGTAGAATGCAGCATTCAAAGAATGCAATATTCAAAGAATGCAGCATTTTGAAATGCAACATTCTTTTGAATGCAATAAGAAAAGGGAGAGAAAAATCATGTCAGGACATTCAAAATTTGCAAATATCAAGCATAAGAAAGAAAAAAATGATGCGGCGAAAGGAAAAATCTTTACGATTATCGGACGTGAAATTGCCGTTGCAGTCAAAGAGGGCGGACCGGACCCTTCTAATAATTTTAAGCTTGCAGGCGTGATCGCAAAAGCAAAAGCGAATAATATGCCGAATGATACGATCGAGCGCGGTATAAAAAAGGCGGCGGGAGATCTGGGAAATGTCAATTATGAATATGTAACCTATGAGGGCTATGGTCCGGGCGGGATTGCCGTTATCGTTGAAGCGCTGACTGATAATAAAAACCGCACGGCTGCCAATGTGCGTTCGGCGTTTACAAAAGGGAGCGGCAGTATCGGTACACAGGGCTGTGTTTCATTTATGTTTGACAGGAAGGGGCAGATCATCATTGACAAAGAGGAGTGCAGTATGGACGCCGATGATTTGATGATGTGCGCGCTGGATGCAGGAGCCGAGGATTTTTCCGAAGAAGAGGACAGCTTTGAGATACTGACTGCGCCGGACGATTTTCCGGCTGTGACGAAAGCGCTTGAGGAGGCTGGTGTTGAGCCCATATCCGCAGAAGTGACGATGATACCTCAGAATTATGTAACATTAAACGATGAAAAGGATGTCGGACAGCTTCAGAGAACGCTGGATCTGCTTGACGAAGATGACGATGTACAGGCAGTTTACCACAACTGGGAT
The DNA here is from genome assembly GCA_002493905.1 of Lachnospiraceae bacterium UBA7050. Taxonomy (GTDB): domain Bacteria; phylum Bacillota; class Clostridia; order Lachnospirales; family Lachnospiraceae; genus DLAJ01. The sequence continues at coordinate 54,695 of DLAJ01000017.1, forward strand.
GAGAATTAAACGGACGGAGAAATGACAATGGACAAGAACTATTCCAAAGAGACGATCTGTGTACAGGGCGGCTGGCAGCCGAAAAAGGGAGAACCGCGTGTGCTGCCGATCTATCAGAGCACGACATTCAAATACGACACCTCAGAGCAGATGGGGCGTCTGTTTGACTTAGAGGACAGCGGCTATTTTTATACGAGACTGCAAAATCCAACCAATGATTATGTGGCGCAGAAAATCTGTGATCTGGAGGGCGGCGTGGCTGCAATGCTGACTTCTTCCGGACAGGCGGCCAATTATTATGCGGTCTTTAATATTTGTGAAGCGGGCGGTCATGTCATTGTATCGTCTTCCGTTTATGGAGGTACGTTTAATCTGCTGACCTGCACACTAAAGAAAATGGGCATAGACAGTACGGTTATTGATCCGGACTGCACAAAAGAAGAATTGGATGCAGCGTTTCGGGATAACACCTGTGCCGTGTTCGCGGAGTCTTTGGCGAATCCAACACTTGTCGTTCTTGATTTTGAAAAATTTTCTGAAGCGGCGCATGCGCACGGCGTTCCGTTAATTGTGGACAATACGTTTCCGACACCGATGAACTGTCATCCGTTTGCTTATGGTGCAGATATTGTCACACATTCCACGACAAAATATATGGACGGACATGCGATGGCAGTGGGCGGCTGTATTGTTGATTCCGGTAATTTTGACTGGGAGGCACATGCAGACCGGTTTCCGGGGCTTACAAAGCCGGACGAGTCCTATCACGGCATTATCTATACGAAGCGCTTTGGAAAGGCTGCTTATATTACGAAAGCGACGGCGCAGCTTATGCGCGATCTCGGTTCCATCCAGTCGCCGCAGAATGCGTTTTTGCTGAATGTCGGTCTGGAAACACTGCATCTTCGTATGCCGAGACATTGTGAAAATGCGCAGAAGGTTGCAGAATATCTGAGTGGAAGGGATGAGGTTGCATGGGTGCGTTATCCAGGGCTGGAAACAGATACTTACCATGAAAGAGCACAAAAGTACATGCCGAACGGCACATGCGGCGTATTGGCATTCGGCTTAAAGGGAGGCAGGGAGGTTGCTGTCCGGTTTATGGATCACTTGAAACTGACGGCGATTGTTACTCATGTAGCGGATGCGAGGACGTGCGTACTGCATCCGGCAAGTCATACGCACAGGCAGATGACGGACGAACAGCTGCGCGATGCGGGGGTTCAGCCTGACCTGATCCGTTTCTCCTGCGGTTTGGAAAGCGCGGGAGATATTATAGCCGACGTGGAGCAGGCACTGGATTCCTCAATGCGGAATTATGTAGGTTAGGGTAATCTATGAATATTGAGAAAACAAAAGTTTCGTGGGGCTTTTTTGCGATTTATTTAATTACATATTTATATGTTGGGATCTGTATCGGCAATACGATGAGCAGAATGCTGAATCTGGGCGGAACAGCGCTGTCCTGTATCATTGTTGTAATGGTGATACTGCTTGCTTTTGTGGGGTGCGCAGCTGCGTTGATTGTCCTTATCAAGGCAAGGCCCAAAGATGAAAAAGCGGCGGCGCTCAGAAGACGCAGGGCGCTTAAAAATGACAGTTTTTTTGTGAAAGAAGTCCTGCCGGCGCTTGCTGCTTATTTGCTTGTCATGATCAGCCGCGGAGTGTATATTGTACAGTTTTCCGGTGGAAAGCTTTCGGGTGACGTCGGAATGTATGAACGGATTACAGCCGGTTCAGGAGTGGATTTCGGCAGCTTTTTTGGCATTGGGCGGCTTTATGCACTTTTGATGCGGAGCTTTTGTATTTTGTTAGGAAATGTACCGGACGCCGTGTACATTTTGAACCTGATCTGTCAGGTTGTTCTGGTATTTTGCTGCTATTTGTTTTTGCGGATGGCAGCGGGCAGGGCGGCAGCGATAGCTTCCGCGGTTCTCTTTTTGTGTATCCCCTATTTTTACCGTGCAGTTGGCATGTGTGAGCCACAGCAGCTTTTTATGGCGTTGTGCGCAGTTGTAATCTGCATTTTGACAGCGCTTATGAAAAGAAGTGTGTTTGATACTGGTGGAAAAGGGCTGATACCTGCATATCTTTTATGTGGACTGCTTTCGGGTGCACTTCTCATGCTTGATTTGACGGCACTTTTGATTCCTGCAGTTGTGATTGTGCTCTTTTTTACGACGGTACGGGAACGGCGTGCGGAACTGCTTATGTTCATTTTGGGTATGATTGCGGGAATGGCATTGGGAACCGTTTTGTTGAATCTTGGATATTCTGGTTCACAGCCGCTGGCACAGAGGGCGTTTGACAATTTTAGTAATTATATGACTTATTATGAAGATGCATTGTGTGCGCCGGTTTGGTTTCTGGCGCTGCCTGAAGACTTGCTGCTGCTTAGTGTGATTGCATTTGGAGGAGTTGCGGCGGTGTTGTTTTTCTGGTGCCAGCACGATGTTTTACGTATCATCGCAGTGCCCTATTTTGGAATGATATTGTTTGAGCGTACCGGAAACGGTTTTCTATTTGCGTGTGTCGGAGTGATTACTGCGGCAATGACAGTCGGTATTATCTATCTGACCGGACAGCCTGTTATGAACGTAAGCGTGCCGGTGCATGATAAGGACTCAGAGCAGAATTCGGAGAAAGAAAAGAGCGCAAAGGAAAGGCGAAAAGAAAAACGGGAGGAAAAGAAGAAAGAACAGGCAGAGAGGAGAGCGCAGGCGGAGAAGAAAGCGCAGATAGAGAAGAAAGAACAGACAGAGAAGAAAGAACAGGCGGAGAAGAAAGCGCAGATAGAGAAGAAAGAACAGACAGAGAAGAAAGAACAGGCAGAGAAGGAAGCGCAGACAGAGAAGAAAGAACAGATAGAGAAAAAAGATCAGATTGTCAGGAATCAGGAACCGGGCGGAATGAAAGCAGAAGGAACGGGTAAGATAGAAGATACCGCAGAGAAAGAAGAGGTAACGTCAAAACAAGAGACGGAAAAGCCGCGTATGATCGAAAATCCGCTGCCGCTTCCGAAAAAGCGGGAGCATCGTGAAATGGATTACGCATACGAAGTTTCAGAGGACCGCATGCATTTTGACGTTGAGATACGCGATCAGGATGATTTTGACTATTAGGGTCAATGCTTGCAAAGCGCATAGAAATTGTATTGCATAAAATGCAGGGTACAAAAATGTGATACATAAAGTGAATTGAAAACCGGCATACTAAAAAAAGAATCCATACTTGGATTCTTTTTTTAGTGCAAAGCGCTTCGGAATGGAGGAAAAGATGTCAAAAAAGAAACAGAATGGACAGGTAAAAAACGAGAATGGAAAAGAAAAAAATGATCGTGAACAGCAGAAGCTTGTGGATGAAAAGATTAAAGAGGATGGACAAGTTGTTCTGAAACATGAAGAAAACGGGCGAAATATTCATTTGATTTCCATTATCGGAGAAGTGGAAGGGCATGAGTGTCTGGGCGGAAATACCAAAACGACAAAATATGAACACATTCTTCCGCAGCTTGCTGCAATTGAGGACAGCGACGAGGTTGACGGACTGCTTGTGCTGTTAAATACCGTTGGCGGGGATGTTGAAGCAGGACTTGCAATTGCGGAAATGATCGCATCCTTAAGCAAGCCTACCGTATCGCTTGTGCTTGGAGGAAGCCACAGCATTGGCGTACCGATTGCGGTAAGCACCGATTATTCTTATATTGTGCCTTCTGCTACGATGGTGATCCATCCGGTCAGACTGAGCGGAATGGTAATCGGCGTGCAGCAGACGTTTGATTATTTCAGACAGATACAGGACAGGATACTGAACTTCATTGAATCTCATTGCGGTGCAAAAAAAGAACGGCTTGAGGAGTTGATGATGGAGACAGAAATTCTGACAAAGGATGTCGGGACGATTCTTGTCGGGGAAGAAGCCGTTGAGGAAAAAATCATTGATGGCGTGGGAGGAATCCATGAAGCATTTGAAAAACTGAGAGAGTTGATGGAAGACAGATGACAAGAAGCCGCAAAAATGCTATAATAGTCCAGTGGATTTTGTAGGGAAGGACTTAAGGTAGTTCACATGGCTTCAGGAAATGCGCGTTCAGGGCAGGGAAACAGGCGAAAAACGCCTGCGGCGGCGAACAAGAAAAATACAACCAGAGGAACACAGGGCAGAGGGCGTACAACCCGGTCTGCGCAGAGCAGCCGGCAGGGCGGTGTTAAGAAAAATACGAAGGAGACCGCATTGGGGAATGAGATTCTGCTGATTGTCTGCTTTGCTTTGTGTATCCTCTTATTTTTGTGCAATTTTTCTATTATGGGTCCATTTGGGAAAGCAGTGAAAGGTGTGATGTTTGGTCTATTCGGTGTTACCGCCTATTTACTGCCGGTTGTACTTTTTATTGGCATTGCACTGCATATTTCGAATGAGGGGAACCGTGCAGTCCGCAGAAAGTTGATTGCGGGTACGGTTTTATTCTGGTGTGTCTGTATTGCCGCAGAGATGATTTCTGTTCCGCTTCTGGATAGTAATGGGAATCTGATTGTGGACCTTTTTCTGCAGAGCAGAGATGGGCTTAAGGGCGGCGGACTGTTTGGAGGACTTCCGGCCTATCCGATGATGAAATACTTAAAGGGGGTTGGCAGTGCGCTTGTGCTGGTCGTTGTAATTATTATTGCACTTGTGGTTATTACAGAGCGTTCTTTTATCAATGGAGTGAAAAAAGGAAGCCGCCGTATGTATGATTCGGCGAAGGAATCTGCGGAACGTCATAGGGAAGAGCGCGCCCTGCGGCGGGAAGAAGGGTATGATGAAGAGGATTCTGAATATGAAGAGTCTGATGATGAACAGCCACGTGATATCGGGGGGCGGTCAGACAGAAGCAGCCGGCGTATGCAGAAAAATGTGAAGGACCGCAGTATGCGTGCAGGAGGTCCAAACGATGATGCAGCCGGAGAACCGCGCCGTGCAGCGCGCATAGATAAAAAAGTTAGCGGCGTCAGCGAGGATACGACACTTGTAAAGAGACATCCCGAGTCAGTTCACAGTGAAAATATGCATGAAATTACGCTGGAGGACATTCCGGATGATGTAGCAGCGGTGGTTGTAGAGCATACCGAACCGGAGGCATCAGGAGAAGGTTTTGCGTTTGATCTGTACCGGAATATGCCGGAACCGCGCGGCGCAGCGGTGACGCCGGAAGTTGTTTCAGCTGCAGGGGACATGTTGGAAATAACAAATTCTGCAGCAGAGCTGCCGGACAATACCGCAGATGATAAGAACAGCAGTATGGGGAACGCGTATAAACCGCAGGGCGCGGATACGTTTGGCGCGGCGGTTGAGAGCGGATATCAGCCGGCGAAGCCCGGACACAGTTTTGGCGTAAAAGAGGAGTACCGGACACCGGATGCCAAAAAGGCGGATGCAGCGGTTATACCGAATACCAAACCACTTCCAAAACCCAAAAAGTACATATTTCCGCCGCTTGATCTGCTGAAAAAAGTGACAGGGAAAGGAAACGGCGATTCCGCAAGGCAGTTAAAAGAGACTGCTGCGCGCCTGCAGCAGACCTTAAAGACCTTTGGCGTCAACGTGACAATCACGGACATCAGTCAGGGACCGGCGGTGACGCGTTATGAAATGCAGCCGGAGCTTGGCGTGAAGGTCAGCAAGATCGTGGCACTTGTCGATGACATTAAGCTGAATCTGGCTGCGACAGATATTCGTATTGAGGCGCCGATTCCGGGCAAAGCGGCAGTCGGTATAGAAGTGCCGAATAAGGAAAACAGTGCGGTTCAACTGCGTGAGCTTTTGGAATCCGACACTTTTCGAAAGTTTTCTTCGCCGATCGCGTTTGCGGTCGGGAAAGATATCGGAGGGCAGACTGTTGTGTTTGATATTGGTAAAATGCCCCATGTTCTGATTGCGGGCTCGACGGGTTCCGGTAAATCTGTGTGCATTAACACGCTGATCATGAGCATTCTCTACAAGGCGCACCCCGATGATGTCAAGCTGATTATGGTCGATCCGAAAGTCGTTGAGCTGAGCGTGTATAATGGAATTCCGCATCTGCTGATTCCGGTCGTGACCGATCCGAAAAAAGCGTCGGCGGCCTTACAGTGGGCAGTAGCGGAAATGACCGAACGGTATAAAAAATTTGCCGATCATAATGTGCGGGACTTAAAAGGTTATAATCAGCTCGCCGAGAGTATGAAAGATGCGGAGGAAGCGTCAAAGCCGCTCAAAATGCCGCAGATCGTCATTATTGTTGACGAGCTCGCAGACCTGATGATGGTGGCGTCCAATGATGTTGAGGAAGCCATCGTGCGTCTGGCACAGCTTGCGCGCGCTGCCGGTATCCATCTTGTGATCGCGACACAGCGGCCTTCCGTTGATGTCATTACGGGACTGATTAAAGCCAATATGCCGAGCAGGATCGCATTTGCGGTTTCCAGCGGCGTAGATTCCAGAACGATTTTGGATATGAACGGCGCGGAGAAACTGCTTGGCAAGGGTGACATGCTCTTTTATCCGCAGGGATATACAAAGCCGGCCCGCGTACAGGGCGCATTTGTCTCAGACAAAGAAGTATCGGACGTTGTCGATTTCTTGAAAAAACAGGCGGTCGGAGACGATTATGGCGCGGAACTGGAGCAAAAAATTTCCAGCATGTCATCTTCATCGGGGGAAGCGGGTTCCGGAGGCGGAGCGTCGGATATGGATGAATTGTTTGCTGAGGCGGGGCGCTTCATCATTGAAAAGGATAAGGCGTCGATTGGTATGGTACAGAGAGCGTTCAGGGTCGGCTTTAACCGTGCGGCGCGCATTATGGACCAGCTTGCCGATGCAGGTGTTGTCGGGGAAGAAGAAGGTACGAAGCCTCGCAAAGTTTTGATGAGTGCAGAGCAGTTTGAACAGTATCTTGCTGAAAGATAGAAAGGAAAGATAGAAAGGTATGGTGGATATGAAGACCGATATTGAAATTGCGCAGGAAGCAGAACTGCTGCCGATTGTGAAGGTTGCAGAATCGCTGGGGATGAATGAGGACGATCTGGAATTATACGGGAAGTATAAGGCAAAGATTTCCGACTCTTTTTTGAAGAAGATTGCGGACCGGAAGGACGGAAAGCTCGTGCTTGTGACGGCGATTAATCCGACGCCGGCAGGAGAGGGAAAGACAACCACGACGGTGGGACTTGGACAGGCGTTTGCAAAATTAGGAAAGCGCGCTGTTATTGCACTCAGAGAGCCTTCTTTGGGGCCCTGTTTTGGAATAAAGGGCGGGGCGGCTGGCGGCGGTTATGCGCAGGTTGTTCCGATGGAGGACTTAAATCTGCATTTTACGGGTGATTTTCATGCCGTTACGTCTGCAAACAATCTGCTTGCCGCAATGATTGACAATCATATTATGCAGGGAAATGAATTGAGAATCGATACGAGGCAGATTGTCTGGAAGCGCTGTCTGGATATGAACGACCGTGCGCTCCGCAATACCGTGATCGGGATGGGAGGAAAGATCGACGGCTTTGTGCGCGAGGAGCATTTTGTGATTACGGTTGCTTCCGAGATTATGGCGATTCTCTGTCTTGCGGAAGATATGGCGGATCTGAAAGAGCGGCTTGCGAAGATTGTTGTCGCTTATAATCTGGACGGAGAGCCTGTCACGGCAGCGGATTTATCTGCAGTCGGAGCAATGGCCGCGCTCTTAAAGGATGCCATGAGTCCGAATCTGATTCAGACACTTGAGCATACGCCTGCGCTTGTCCACGGCGGTCCGTTTGCCAATATTGCGCATGGATGCAACAGCGTGCGCGCGACAAAGGCGGCTTTGAAACTGGCGGATTACTGCATTACCGAGGCGGGCTTCGGCGCAGATTTAGGAGCTGAGAAATTTTTTGACATCAAATGCGCATCAGCGGGGCTGCACCCGGATGCGGTTGTTCTGGTCGCTACTGTCCGCGCATTAAAATACAACGGAGGCGTGGCAAAGGAGCAATTAGGTACGGAAAATCTGGATGCGCTTGAAAGAGGAATTGTCAATCTTGAGAAGCATATCGAAAATATCAAGCGCTACGGCGTACCCGTCGTGGTAACGCTGAATTCTTTTTTGACCGATACCGAAGCAGAGCTTTCTTTTGTCAAACATTTTTGTGAGGAGCGCGGGTGTGAATTTGCGCTTTCAAAAGTATGGGAACAGGGTGGAAACGGAGGGATTGAGCTAGCACAGGCCGTTATAAAAACACTGGAGACGAAAGAGAGCCATTTCCAGCCGCTGTATGAGAGGAGTCTGCCGCTTAGGGAGAAGATGAAAAAGGTGGCAAAAGAGATTTACGGCGCGGAAGATGTTGTTTTCCAGACGGCGTGCAGTAAGCAGATTGACCGGTTAGAAGCGCTGGGATACTCAGAGCTTCCCGTATGCATGGCGAAAAATCAATATTCTCTTTCGGATGATGCCGCGAAGCTCGGAAGACCAACCGGATTTAAGCTTCAGGTACGCGAGGCATATGTCAATGCCGGAGCAGGGTTTGTCGTCGCGCTTACGGGAACGGTCATGACAATGCCGGGGCTGCCGAAGAAGCCCGCGGCACACCGCATTGATATTAACGAAGACGGTGTGATTACCGGTTTATTTTAGAAAAGAAACGGTATCGCAGACACCTATCAAGGAAAAGTATGGAAAGGAGCATACCATGCCACAGATTATCGACGGAAAAGCCATATCAGCTCAAATTAAAGAAGAGGTGAAAGCACGGGTTGCCGTTTACCGTGAAAGAGGGGCGGAAATTACGCTTGCGGTTGTTCAGGTTGGAAACGATCCGGCGTCAAGCGTATATGTTGGCAATAAGAAAAAAGCATGTGCATATGTCGGGATTCGTTCGCTTTCCTATGAACTTCCCGAAGAGACGACAGAGGAGGAACTGCTTGCCCTGATTGCAGACTTAAACAGCCGTGAGGATGTGCACGGAATTTTGGTACAGCTTCCCCTGCCCCAACAGATTGATGAACACAAAGTGATCTGCGCGATTGATCCGTCAAAGGACGTGGATGGATTTCATCCGCAGAATGTGGGTGCGCTCTGTACAGGTGAGGAAGGGTTCGTGTCCTGTACGCCGGCAGGGATCATTCAGCTTCTCAAGCGCTCCGGTATTGTGATAGAGGGCAGGGAGTGCGTCGTGATCGGACGCAGCAATATTGTCGGAAAGCCAATGGCGCTTCTACTTTTAAGAGAAAATGGGACAGTCACAATCTGCCATTCTAAAACAAAAAATCTGAAAGAAACGGCAAAGCGGGCGGATATTCTGGTTGCTGCAGTCGGAAAACCGCGCATGATTACAGCGGATTATGTGAAGGAAGGCGCGGTTGTGATTGATGTCGGTATTCACCGAAATAAGGACAATAAGCTTTGCGGGGATGTGGATTATGAATCCGTCGCACCGCTTTCCGCCGCTATTACACCCGTACCGGGGGGTGTCGGACCGATGACGATTGCGATGCTGATGTACAATTGTGTGGAAGCTTTCCGCTTCCGTGAGCAGGATCGATGAGGAGTTTTTATGAAATGTCCCGTATGCGGAAATGAGATCAAAGAAGAACAGCTTTACTGCGAATCGTGCGGCTATGAGATCCGGATTGTGCCGGATTTCGAGCCGGAGCTTGACAGTAATATTCGCGAGACGATGACTGAGGTGGTAAGCGAATTCGTATCAAAAGAAGAACCGGACGAGGATACAAAGCAGGCGAAGTCAGATGACGGTTTTGAGGATGGCATTCCGTGGTATGCGGGAGAGGAACGTCCGAGCCTTCTTCTGGGTATTTATCATTTTTTGAAAAGAAGAAAAAAAGCAGCGGTCATTTTAGTGACTTTGCTTGTGGTTGCTGCCGGTTCTGCAACAATCGTCTGGGTCCGCCGTGCGGAGCGGCAGACATACCGTTATCAATATGAGCAGGGGGTTTTATCGGCATCACAGGGAGATTATGAGCGGGCGGCAGCATGCATGAAGCAGGCTCTACGGTATGACAACCAGCAAATAGAAGCGCGGATGCTGTTGGCAGATTATTACGAACGTCTTGGGGATTTGGGCAGTGCGGAGGAAATATACCGGGACTTAATTTCCTACGCAGATTACCGGATGGAAGCTTACGAGCGCCTTGTCGCAATCTATGAATCAGAGGAGCGCTATTTGGAAATCTGCAACCTGATGAGGCACTGTGAATATGACGAGGTTAAGGCAAATTATAACCAATATCTGGCTGAAGAACCAATCTTCAGCATTGCGGACGGCGTTTATGAAGATGCACAGATTCTAAAGATCAGCGCAAATACAAACGGAATTATTTATTATACGCTGGACGGCACAATGCCTGATGAGGCGGATTTGGTCTATACAAGCCCAATTCTTCTGGAATCGGGAGAATACCAGATTCAGGCTGTTTTTATCAATGAATTTGGTATGATGAGCAATGTACACAGCGGACAGTTCGTGATTGAAGCGGAATCTCCGAATGAGCCAATCGTCTCTCCGGATGGCGGCGATTATGCAGTGCCGGAATACATCAGTGTCGAGGTCCCGCAGGGATGTCAGGTTTATTATACGGCTGACGGCACAATGCCGGATCAGAACAGTACGCCGCTTGCCCGCGATATCTGTATGCCGTTAGGCGTTACTACATATCGGTTTATATCTTATAATGAGAACTTTGTGGCAAGCAATATCACGCAGGTAGAATATCATTTATATTTGAACGAGGCGGCTTACAGTCCCTATCAGGCAATGCTGATTACTGCGTCAGGCCTGACGGACAGGGGGATTTTACTGAATATGGAAGGCGAGGTTGCCGGAGCAAAGGGAGTTTATTCCTATGAGGCGCAGGCTGCGTTCGTTTATAATGGAGAAATTTACTATCTGGTCTCTGAATATTATACAGATGAGTCCGGCAGTAGGTATCTGAGTCAGACAAAATATGCGGTCAGTGTTACGTATGGAACATTACACCGTACGGATATGGACGCAGACGGTCATTATACCGTCGTTGATTTCTAAGATTGGTTGTGTTATGATGTTTGAAATGTGAAAAATGGAGGAGAGGGCACGAATGTACAAGATTTTGGAAGCTGAGGAACTGACGACCAATATTTACCAAATGGTGGTTGAGGCAGAGAGGACGGCGAAAACATGTATGCCGGGACAGTTTGTGATCGTCAGAACGGATGAGAACAGTGAGCGGATACCGTTGACAATCTGTGATTATGACAGAGAAAAGGGGACAGTCACGATCGTATTTCAAACCGTGGGTGCATCCACTTATAAAATGGCGAAATTGAAAGCGGGAGACAGTTTTCATGATTTTGTCGGTCCTTTAGGACGTCCGTCCGAGCTTACGGAAGAGACGGACGAAGCACTTCGCAGTAAAAAGATTTTGTTTGTAGCAGGAGGTGTCGGTACGGCACCCGTATATCCTCAGGTAAAATGGCTGAAGGAGCACGGTGTCAGCGCGGATGTCATTATCGGTGCAAAGACAAAGGACCTGCTGATCCTGGAAAAAGAGATGGAGAAGGTTGCGGGAAACCTTTATGTGACAACGGATGATGGTTCTTACGGAAGAAGCGGTATGGTAACGCAGACGATTAAGGACCTCGTGACTAAAGAGGGAAAACATTATGACACATGCGTCGCAATTGGACCGATGATCATGATGAAATTCGTATGTAAAATGACAGAAGAGTTAGAAATTCCGACGGTAGTCAGCTTAAATCCGATTATGGTGGACGGTACGGGTATGTGCGGCGCCTGCCGCGTGACAGTTGGCGGTGAAGTAAAATTTGCCTGTGTGGACGGACCGGAGTTTGACGGGCATAAGGTCAATTTTGACGAGGCGATGAAGCGTCAGCAGATTTATAAAACAGCCGAGGGACGCGCTTATCTTGCTGCAAAAGAGGGAGATACCCATCATGGCGGCTGCGGAAACTGCTGCTGAGTCAAATCAAAAGAAATAAAATGACAGAAAGGTATGGATAAATTCATGGATGTATTAAAAAAGGTTCCTGTTTCTGAGCAGGAGGCGGCTGTAAGAGCAACGAATTTTAAGGAAGTGTGCCTTGGCTATGGCAGAGATGAGGCAATGGAGGAGGCATCCCGCTGCATCAATTGTAAGAATGCGCAATGCATAAAGGGATGTCCGGTCGCAATCAATATTCCGGCGTTTGTGGAGCAGGTTAAACTTGGAAATATAGAAAAAGCATATGAGATCATTTCGGAGTCCAGTGCGCTTCCGGCGGTGTGCGGCCGGGTATGTCCACAGGAAAGCCAGTGTGAGGGAAAATGTATCCGCGGCATTAAGGGCGAACCAATTTCTATTGGAAAGCTGGAGCGGTATGTTGCGGACTGGGCCAGAGAGAACGGAATCGTGCCGAAGGTTTCCGCAGAAAAGAAAGGGAAAAAGGTTGCGGTAATCGGCTCCGGGCCTTCCGGTCTTACCTGTGCCGGGGATCTGGCGAAAATGGGTTATGATGTAACGATCTTTGAAGCGCTGCATGAGCCGGGCGGCGTGCTGGTTTACGGCATACCTGAATTTCGTCTGCCGAAGGAGAGCGTCGTGCGGACTGAAATCGAGAATGTGAAGGCGCTTGGAGTAAAAATAGAGACAAACTGTGTTGTAGGCAAGTCAGTGACAGTGGATGACCTTTTGAAAAACGAGGGATTTGAAGCGGTATTCATCGGCTCCGGAGCGGGACTGCCCAAATTTATGAGCATTCCAGGAGAGCAGGCAAACGGCGTCTTTTCTGCGAATGAATACCTGACGAGAAGTAATCTGATGAAAGCGTTTGACGAGACGGCGGATACCCCGTTGATGCGCGGCAAAAAGGTTGCAGTTGTCGGCGGCGGCAACGTGGCAATGGATGCGGCGAGAACCGCGCTTCGTCTTGGCGCTGAAGTACACATTGTTTACCGGCGCAGCGAGGAGGAACTTCCGGCGAGGGTTGAGGAAGTCCATCATGCAAAGGAAGAAGGGATTGTATTTGATTTGTTGACTAATCCGGTCGAAATCTTGGAGGATGAAAATAACTGGGTGAAGGGAATCCGGTGCATCCGAATGGAGCTTGGTGAGCCGGATGCGTCCGGAAGACGCCGCCCTGTTCCGGTGTCGGGCAGCGAGTTTGTTATTGATGTCGATACGGTAATCATGGCACTCGGAACATCCCCGAATCCTCTCATTTCATCGACGACGGAAGGGCTGACGACGGATAAGCGCAGCTGTATTATTGCGGATGATGAAAATGGGAAGACGGAAAAAGAGGGTGTATTTGCCGGCGGAGATGCTGTGACCGGAGCAGCGACGGTCATTCTTGCAATGGGCGCAGGCAAGGCGGCGGCAAAAGGGATTGACGAATATCTGTCCTCAAAATAAAAGATGAAAAAACAATGACAGGGAGGAGACAGCAATGCCATGGTGTCCGGTCTGTAAAAATGAATATACCGAGGGTGTGAAAGTGTGTGCCGACTGCGGCGCGGCATTGGTGGATTCCCTGGATGAACGCAAAGAAGTTCTGCTCTGCAGTGGGGAGGAAGCGCTGATTCTGCAGATGCAGAAGTTTATGGAATACAATGACATTCCTGTCATTTTTGAACAGGAAGGGGAAGAAGCGTGCCTTTATGTTTTACCAAAACATGAACGCAGGGCAAAGCAGGCGGCGCGTGTGTTCTTAACGGAATCTGCGTCGGAGGCGGCAAGGCGGAGTATGGCTTCTAAACTGGATGCAGAAGCTGTGGAAAATGACAGCGCGGAAAGTGATGAAGATATATTACCGGAAAATCTTGAAGATTTTGGAGAAATACAAGAGGCTGAAGACGGTCTAGCCGGAGAGGATGGTGTCAGGCAGGAGGATGCCGCCAGTTTGATAAAGGATGGCGCTGCTTTGCAGGAAGATGCAGATGGTTCCATAGAGGATGGCGTCCTGCAAAACGTTTCCGTTACGCCGGGCGGCGCATACCGCAAAAAAAGCGAACGGGCGGATGACCTGAAGGGATCAGGGGAAGTGCTTCTTGTATTTGGGATTCTCGGATGTATCGCAATGCTTCTCATTGATCTTGGCATTCTGCCGATCCGGTTTGGAAACCGCATCATGATGAATGTGATCATGTTTGCGCTGTTCTTATTCTTTATCGGCTTTGGCGTTTATTCCCTAAAAGGAGCACGTAAATTCCGCTCGGAGGCTTCCGAGGAGGACGCGCTGACAGAGCGGATCAATGCGTGGGTCAAACTGTATCTGACTGCGGAGGACATTGACAGGGTGGCGGACATAGAAGATGCGGATGCCGAGGAAATCAGGTTTTTTAAGCGCACGGAAACCATTAAGAAAAAAATTGCCGATGAGTTTGGAGGGGTGGATGAAGCCTATCTTGACAGTCTGGCAGAGAATGTTTATCAGGAGTTGTTTGAATGAATCTGACGGTAGTCTGTGTCGGCAGATGCAAAGAAGCTTTTTATCGTGATGCTGTTTCGGAATATGCGAAGCGTCTGTCAAAATATTGTGATTTCCGCATTGTCGAGGCTGCGGATGAAAAGACCAAGGAGCATGCTTCCGCACGGGAAGAAGAGTTGATTCTTGACAAAGAGGCGGAGCGGATTGAGAAAATGCTCCGCTCGGATGATTATGTCATTGCACTTGCCATAAAAGGTAAAAAACAGGATTCCATACAGTTTTCCAAACGAATCGAAACGCTCATGAATACCGGAAAGAGCCGGATCGTCTTTGTGATCGGAGGCTCGCTCGGTCTTCATGAGCGCATTCTTTTGCGCGCAGATGAAAAGATCAGCTTTTCGGATATGACATTTCCGCATCAGTTGATGCGCGTGATTTTGTCTGAGCAGATATACCGTGCATTTCGAATTATGAATGGAGAGCCGTATCATAAGTAAGAGATGTCTCCATACGGATTTTGCATTGGAATATATCAGTCATCTGGAACGAAAAACAAAGATGATATTTCTGCATATTCCTTTCCGTAAGAATATGACGACACACGAGGATTTCTGTGAAAGAACATGGACGGCATTGAGAATTACTGCCAGTAGCGTAGATAGGGCAGAAAATCTAAAGGGAATCATTCATGAATGCGATAACAAAGGAAGAATACTTAGAAGATCCATGCCGCGCAGCATCTGTTCCATATTGGAAAACAGCGTGTATTTCCATACCGGATAACATGAAAATTTTGCATGACAGCGAGTTCAACACAGAGTTGTTGATGCAATACATGGATGAACCATACTTTCGTTTACGGCATCCTATGATGGAAGTGAAACCTGTGTCATTGCCGGAAGGCTATTCTCTTTATGAAGCCTCCGTATCAGATTTTGTGGAGCATATCAACAGTTGTTATGAAGACATTGATATTACGATACCTGAAATACAGCGTTATAGGAGCAGAGAACAGTATCGTTTAGAACTATGGCTGGCTGTCAAAGAAAATTGTAACGGAAAAATTGTAGCAACTGGTATTGCCGAATTAGATCGTGAAATTGGCGAAGGCGTATTGGAATGGATTCAGGTATCAAAGGATTATCGCAGATGCGGACTGGGGAGTTATCTTGTATTAGAACTGCTGTGGAGAATGAGGAAAGCGGCGAGATTTGTTACGGTTTCAGGAAAATGCACAAATCCCGATCATCCGGAAGGATTATATCGGAAATGTGGTTTTTGCGGTAATGATGTATGGCATATTTTGAAAAGGCGTGAGCAAACGTATGAATACCCCACAGTTGGAAACAGAAAGGAATGAAATGCCAATATTCTTATGAAGAACAATGGCAGCCTAAAAATTTGCTGGTCACTTTCGAATGTATCAGTTAAATTTTGATGAAAAGAAAGAAGTTTTCAAAAAGTATTGGGATAATTCTGCGGTACATTTTATAGAAAAGCATGTTTCGTTTTGATTGGTCTGATATTGAGACAAATCACAGCTTATGGATGAATGGTATAAAACGAAAAGGCGGGGAGAATCATGAGATTAGCGACTTATAATATTTGGAATAGCCAAATGGGAATGCCGCTTCGATTTGCACAGATAGTTAACGAAATTATGAATCTGAATGCGGATATAATATGTCTGCAGGAAGTAGCTGATGTCAGAATGCATGATGAGATTGCATCACAGTGTAAGTATCCGTTTTTTTGCTTTTATCCGCAGTATGGGCTTTCTGTTTTAAGCAGGCTGCCAATCGACGGGAGTCGTGAACTGCCATATGCGCTGGCTGCCAGAGTTACTGTAAATCAAAAAAATGTAATACTGGTTAATGTCCATTTACCGTGGGACAGCGTTATAAAGCAGGAGAATGCGATCGTTGAAATTGTTGAAGAAACAAGGCAGCTGCGGTCTGATTATCTGCTCATTTCGGGGGACTTTAATAATTCAGAAAATTCATCCATTTATCGTTTTCTGAAAAATGAACAGTCGATTGGGGGATGCGAGGCTTATTTTTTTGATTTGGCTGAAGCATTTTCTGAGATAACGGGAACAAAAATCATTCCAACTTTGAATTTCAGGGAGAACCCACGTTGGGGAATGAGCCAGAAACGAAATACCCTGGAAGTGAGCCGGAGATTTGACTATATTATGTTGAAAAATCCGTATCCCGAGGAATTTCCCATATTAAAGGAATATGGCATATTTGGCAGAGATATTTCCAGGGAAACAGGGCTTTCAGCAAGCGATCACTATGGAGTATATGCTGAATTAGAATTTTGAAAGAAAGAGTTCGGGAAATACGATGATAAAAAACATTGTGTTTGACATGGGAAACGTACTTACGAGATACGACGCCAGAGAGTATATTTATGGATATGTTGATAATGAGGAGGACTTTTGGTGGATAAAAAATCATCTCTGCGCATCGGTAGAATGGCTGAAGATGGACAGGGGAACGATGACAGATGAGGATGCGGCTGCCTCCATATGCAAACGAATGCCGGAGCATCTTCATGCTACGGTGAAACGGTTTATTGAAGAGTACCGCATGGTGCAGCCGCCGAATCTTCCCATGGAAAGGCTGGTAGAAGAGCTGGTCGGAAATGGATATGACCTGTATCTGATGTCCAACACTTCACACCGTTTCCGGGTATTCAGCCAGAATATCAAGTCGATTCCGTTTATGAAGGGCATCTGGATATCCTGCGAACACGGGCTGCTCAAACCGGAGCCGCAGGCGTATCTTGATTTCTTTCAGACATTTTCACTGAAACCTGAGGAGTGTTTTTTTGTTGACGATACGCCGGCGAATGTAGAATCAGCTGGGAATTTAGGAATGAACGGATGTGTGTATTATGGAGCTATCGAAGAACTCCGGCACTTTATGCGGGAAAGCGGCATCAGGATTCATTGTGATTGACCGGAAACATGGAGAAATAAATTGGTATTTTGGAGGAATTTCAAATGAATGAAGAAATCAAGAGATACATAGAGAATTATCCCGCTGAAATACGTGATCTATATATGAAATTGCGTGCAATCATCTATGACAGTGTTTCGCAAAAAATCGAAGAAAAGATGTGGGCAAAAATACCAAGTTATTATGTGAATGATTCGTTTATGCGTTTCATTCTTTTTAAGGATCACATCAATATCGAAGCACGCGCTGTTGTTGAGCACAAAGATCAATTTGATGGATACAAAATCACACCGAAGGGCATGCTGCAGCTTTATCTCAATCAAGAGATTCCTTATGATATGATACGTCAGGTTTGCGTGGATACCTTGGGCAGATAGATTTTAAGCCTGCCTCATGAAAATGTGATAGAGATATCTGTGTGATTGTGGTATTCTGTAAGTGATATAAGTCATAGTACCCGGCCATTGGAATGGGCCAAGAGGGATCATAAAGTTTGAAAGTTCTTCAAACTACTTATTGGTGCAATATCGCAGGCATTTGCCTGCGATATGCAGGGGTGTAGAAATGAAATATTGGGATACGGTCTGGGACAAAAAGGATGTTGAGGAATATCGGCAATACATTTTGGGATATCAAAACATCGATAACGGAATGGTCCGTGAATTTCTAAAGCATAACTGCCGTATTGTCTGTGATGCCGCCTGTGGCTTTGGCGCGAACAGCATGATTTTGTTATCTCATGGATTCGACGTCTGGGGCTTTGATTTTTCTGAAGATGCAGTCTGGATTACAAAAGAATTGTTAGAGCCTTATGGCATTCGAAAAGAGCAATTCAAAACAGCATCGTTATTTCGTACAGAATACCCCGGTCATTTTTTTGACGCAGTTGCAGTGAGAGCCGCGCTGGACCATTTATGTGTGGATGAATTTTGGCGGGCGCTGAGAGAAATGAAGAGAATCACAAAGGAAAACGGACTGTTATATGCTTCTTTTGACCCGCTTGAGCAGGACGATCTGAAATTAGGACACCGTGTTCTTGATGATGGCAGCTTTTTATATACTGATGAGAGCAGGAAAGGTCTATTGTTCCATTATTATTCCGACGAGGAAATTCAAGAGGCTTTCCGGTGTTATAAAATTCTTGACTGGGAAACCGACGCGCGCGGCAGCCGGCATTTAGTGATCACATTTTGATTTGAATTCCATTTGATGAGAGCAGGGGGCACTATGGGGAAGGATACTCGTCTTGTGAATATTTACCTGAAGATTCATCAGAAAAAAACGTTGACGATGGATGAGCTGGGATATCTGGCGGAATATGACCCGGAATGCTTTGCAAAGACGTGTAAAAATGTGGTGTATAATATTCCTGAAACCAAACCGATCATGGAAGTACCGGCCCCCGGGGATCCTAATGATGATAAAAAAACGGAATTGTCTGAACGGCAGAATATCGAGAAGATTCTAGAGAATTTGAAACGTCTGGAAATGAATGATTATCCGGTTTCAAGCGTTGATACGGACAGAGTAAAGAGTCTGCTCGGAAATCTATATATGGAATTGCTGTTTCCCCATAACGATCAGGAAGCCTTCATGGATATGACCGGTTTGGAGAGCGGCTCTCTATTTGATAAAAAGGCATGACGATATGTATGCGGAAGGTTCTATGCCATTTTGCATGTTGTATTGCGGCAGCGATTGTGTATAATTTAATTGGGGGAAGTTTCTATAGAGGTTTATGAGAGAAATCATGTTTTCCTGCGAAGAGAGCGGTGGAAAGCGGGAAAAGAATGCAAAAGACACGAACGGAATCAAAAGTCACAACGTCCGGACAGTTTGGCCGAGAAAGGCAGGTCAACTGGGAAACATTAAGGCTGTCTAATGATTTTTTGTTTGGAAAGGTTATGCAGAATCCGGAACTATGCAAAGAACTGCTGCAAAGGATTCTTCCTGATTTACAAATTGATCGAATTGAATATCCGGAGTTGCAGAAGGAGATTAAGTGCGATATTGATGCCCGCAGTGTGCGCTTGGATGTCTATGTCAAAGATGATCAAGAGGTCGTCTATGACATAGAGATTCAGATAAGCGATACAAAGGAAATCCCCAAAAGAAGCCGTTACTATCAGAGTATGATCGATTTGCAGCTCATTGACAGAGGACAGCATTATAAAAAATTGAACCGGAGTTACATTATATTTATCTGCTTGTTTGATCCATATGGAAAAGGACGGCATATTTATACGTTTGAAAATTTTTGCAGAGAAGATAAGAACATTTCAATGGGGGATGAAGCTGTAAAAATCTTTTTGAATGCAAAAGGTATTTTAGATGATGTCAGCAGAGAATTACAGGCCTTCTTGGATTACATAGCAGGTCAAAAGCCGGATGATATTTATGTAGAAAAACTGGAAACGGCTGTAAGAGAAGCGAAGAAGAACCGGAAATGGAGGCATGAGTATATGACATTGCAAATGAGAGATCAGGAAAATATGGAGATTGGAAGAGAAGAAGGAAGAGAAGAAGGAAGAGAAGAAGGAAGAGAACAGGGAATCCTGGGAATGGTATCGGCTTTGAGGGATTTGAATATACCGGATAGTATCATATTGCAAAAACTGCAGGAGAAATTCTTCCTATCAAAAGAAGAATCCCAAAATTATTTAAGAATGTGACGAACAGAAAGGGCAGGATGGAGCAGAGCGTCCTGCCTGATTTATTTTATCACCGAAGAAGAAAGAGAGAATAAATTCCTTTTATGCAGCTTGAAGACATATATAGTTATAACTTTCCGGAAGGAGATACTGTGGGGGAAATATTTATGTTAAGCTGCCAAGAGAGCTGATAATAAAAGAGGATGCACTTGTGCTTTGGATTTTTCGTGGAGAGGACTCTGTTTCCGTCCTGCTTCCGGCAGTTAATTAAGAAAACGGTATAAAAAAGCAAGATACACTCAGACTTAACCTCAAGTTGAGTTTCGTATCTGAAAATACAACCATACTGGTATGGTCAAGACAGTGCAGTTTCCCTATAATAAAGAAAAATCATGCTGTTATTCTTTCTGCAAAATTGTCAGATCTGAATAACATGAAAGGAGCCGGAATGTTGGATAATGTGAAAGTAGGGAAGCAAATTGCGCTGCTCAGAAAAAACAAGGGGTTGACACAGGAGGACATCGCCAGACAATTAAATATCAGTTCTCAGGCGGTGAGTAAATGGGAGAACGGGCATACGATGCCGGAACTTTCACTTCTTGTTGCATTATCAGAGCTGCTAGGGTGCACAATAGACCATATTCTCTTTCCGATGCCGGTACAGGCTGCAAATGCCAACTTTGAGCATATATTGCTGCCATATGCGCCTATTGCGGATTTTGTGGGCATCAGATGGCCCCGCAGTATGTCGAAGCCGGCGATTCTGTCGGCAGTTAAGCTTTTTATGGGACTCGAGAAACGCAGGGACGCAATGAACCGGCAAATAAACGATGACGCAGAATATATTCTACAGGGGGCATTTTCCGGTATCAGTTTTGGTTATTCATGGGGATTTGATGATAATTGGGAGGAATGTCTCGCGATATATGGATTAACCTGTGAGATGCATGCCAGCTCGGAGTATTCCAAGGAGGAGTTTGTTTCGATAGCAGTTGATCATATAAGGAGTGGATATCCCATCATCGTAATACCCAAGGAATATACAGATACGATACTGGCAACAGGATATTCTGATTCTGGAAGAGTGCTTAAGGGAATTTCTTTTTTAGATGGGGATGATGAGAAAAATTCCGTCATGTCTTTTGAATTGCTAAATAGTTATTCTGAATGGTATTTGAAAGATTCTGATCTGCTGCTGATCAAACCCGGTCAGAAAACAGTTTCTGTTGCTGACAAGTGTAGAGAAGTCCTGCAAAAAGGATATGTGCTTTTAAGCAACAAGGTGCGTCTGTTTGAGCAGCCGCTTGTGGGATATGGACTGGTTATATATGATAATTGGTGTGAAGAGCTTAGAAAAGAAACAAATAAGGGATTGACAGACATTGAGTGTATGTTCCCTCATATTTTTATACATTATGAAGGCAAACTCCGAGTGAAGCAGTTTCTTGAATTATGTATGCATTTGATACAGGATTTTGACAATTGCGCTGTCCTGACCGCAATTTCGAAGTATGATGAAATGCTGTCTATCTGTGAAAAATGCATGCATGAGATGCTGCCAAAGACTCCTGAAAATGCGGAAGAGGCCGGGGTGAAACGGCAGGCATATATCGGTATCCTGCAAAGATGCAGGGGACTGGAGGAAGAGGCGCTTATGGCAATCAGTTCTTTTGGAGGCGGAGATAATCATGTTTCAGGCAGTCGTATTTGATATCGGGCAGACCTTAGTGGATTACAGGATACCGATGAACTGGTCTGAGTTATACAGACCTGCGTTCGAACATATTGCAGAAAAACATCATTATTCTTTTTCGGAGGCGCATTACCGGGCGGCTGCTGAAATATTGGCAAAATATAATACAAGAATCCATCCGCGGGAATCCGAGGTGTCCTCAACACAGATTTTTACTGAAATTTCCAGCGGGATGGGAATACCGATGGAAGACATCGGCCGGGTTAAAGAAAGCTTTTATACTTATTTCAGACAGGATTGTTCGCTGTTTCCCGACGTGGAGCAGACATTAAAATCGCTTTTTACAAAGGGAATACGGACAGGCACACTGTCGGATGTGGCGTACGGTATGGACAACCGGTTTGCGCTGGAAGATATTGCTTCTGTTCTCCATTATATAGAATTTCCTTTTACATCGAATGACGCAGGCTGCCGAAAACCTTGTCCGAAAGGACTTTCGATGCTGAGCGATAAAATGAAGATACCCCTGACGGATATGGTATTTGTCGGAGACGAAGAAAAGGACATGGTCTGTGCACGAAATGCGGGAGCTTATGCGATTCTCATCAACAGAACGGGTAATGAGAAGCATTATGGTCAGGACAGGACGATTGATACGCTGACAGAAATACTTCCGCTGCTGCAGATCAGTGCAGACAGGTAATGCTGTCAGACGATTTTGTAACGACTGAAACAAATTTTGATTTTGGGAGTCTGAGAATGAAGTTCAGCATGGATAGGACCTTAAGAGTGCTCCCCGTTCACGACAGGAAAGAGAAGCAGCATTTCAAACCCCTTTCCCCATTCGGAAACAGCGTGCAGGGAGATATTCAGTTCTTTTGCAATTCCGCGCGCAAGGTAGAGTCCCATGCCTGTCGCTTTTTTCCTGTCTTCGCCGGAATCTCCGGTGAATCCCTTTTCAAAAAGATAAGGAAGGTCGCAGCTTTTGACGCCGATGCCGTTATCTCTGATGCTTAATACATAGCGGCCGTCCTCATAAAAAGAACGGATGCATAATTCCGGTTCGGAGCCGCAGTATTTGACGGCATTACTGATGATCTGTCCGATCAGAAAGCGGAGCCCTCTTTGATCGGAATAAACCGCATCATCTGACAGACTGCATTGGACAACAAAGCGTTTTTCTTCCAACAGCGGCCTGTAGTCGTCCAATCGTTCTTCCACACAGGCGCGGATAGAAATGGATTCAAATAAATGATCTTTTCTCGCGCTTTTTAACCTTGCATAAAACAGCATCTGGTCAACAGACTCCTGCACACGGTTCCTAATGTGTTCAAGTTTGTGGCTGACCTGCGGGGACAGCTCGTCCTTGCGGTTATCCAAAAGCAGAGTTAAGAGCGAGAGCGGTGTCTTAATTTCATGTGCCCACGATTCCACATATTCTTCATAGTCGTTGATCTGTTCCGTCAAGCTGGAATGGGTATCCTGCATATTTCGCAAAAATGTGCCAAGATGGCGCACAGAGCCTTTCTCCGGAGGAGAGACGGTTTTGATCAGCAGTTCCTCGTTGTGTTCGTCCGGATTTTCCAGAAAATTTTCAAATGCCTGCTCTCTCTTGTGTGTAAGATAGAGAAGCACACCGCATAATATTGTGAAGAAAAGAAGACTGCCAAGCACGATCACGGCGGACAAAGAGAGAAAAGCGCGCGTATCGGAAAGCCACAAGAGCAGCACGGAAAACGCATCGGTTCCAAGCAGGAGCAGAAGCCACGGAAGGTATTGCCTGAGCATCCTTATTTGATGTTTCATAATTGCGCTCATGCTGCGAGCTCCTTTCTTTGCGAGCAGCTAATGCGCCAATGTTTGCGATGCTCGCAGCGCAAACTTGGGATTGAAAATTTTAATTTTCAATCTTATCCTCTTTCTGTAAAAAGTGATATAACGAGTTTGTAACCGCTCCCGCGTACCGGTACGATCTGTTGATTCATATTCAGTTCACTCATGGTCTTTTTTAAGCGCGTCAGATTGACCTGAAGGGCGTTCTCATCAATAAATTCTGCGGTGCCCCAGACTGCATGGCAGAGCGTTTCCTTTGGTACAATTTCATTTTTATGGGTCAGAAAGACTTCCAGAAGCTTTCCCTGGTTTTTGGGCAGGATCACCGAACTGTTGTGAATGTAAAGCGTGTAGGTCTTGCGGTCTAACAGATAACCGTTTCCCTCCAGCAGATTTGCACGTCCTTCAAACCGTTTCAGGACATTGGCAATACGGCTTAAAAGGCGTTCCTTCCGGCAGGGCTTTGTCAGATATTCATCAGCGCCCAGCTGCAGGGCATGCAGCTCGTCATGCAGTTCATCACGGGATGTCAGCACCAGAACCGGAACAGAACTTTTTTGTTTTAGCTCGCGGCAGAGCTGAAAACCGTTGATTCCCGGAAGGTTCAAATCTAAGAGTATAAGATCGGGAGAGAGTGCAAGAAGCCGGCTGGTCACATCTTGAAATTCAGATATCCCGTCCACCCGGTATCCGGCTTTACGCAGAAGATCGGATAATTCTTCCCGCATCAATACCTCGTCCTCCACTATGGCAATATGCTTCATCAATGATTCTCCTATTCTTCCCGCATTGGTACTGTCAGCTTTAAGAGGTAATGATCGCTCGAACGTTTGACGGCTGCAATATAAATCCATTCTACCACAATCAGAACGGCTATGACAATCGCAGAGATCAGCATCATTTCGTTCAGACTGTTCTTTGCTTTGTAAGATAAAATTCCGCCCAGCAGTGCGCGGACACCGAACAGACTGCTTACGGCGGCAGCGACGACCGGAATGCCAAAATACCAGTGAATCTGTTTGCGGGCGCAGCGGCAAAGGGTTTCGTGATCGGCGCCTAAACGGATCAGCGTCCGGTAACGCCTGCCCGACTTCCGCTGGCTCATGAGAAAGCCAGTCCCAATGACGGTATTGGCAATGATCAGAAAGATGATCGCAAGGTAAATTGTGATGTAGCTTGCGGCAACCATATAGAATAACTGGCGCCCCATATTTTTTAAGTAACTTTCATAAGGGATGTGCTCCGCATCCAGCCTGTCATTCATGTCGGTGATAGCGGATAAAAGGCTGGCATGCGCGGTCAGTTCTTCTGCCAGAATCCCGTTGAGATAAACACTGTGGCTTCCGGATGTAAGAGAATCAAAGACATCGTCCGGAATGATTAAGGCAAACGATAATGTGATGGAACGGTCCGCAACGAGATTGGTTGTCTGGACGGGACCGGTCAGAACACAGGTGTGCCCGCTGAGCACCGCCTCCGGCCTTGTCTGCAAAATAGTGTTTAATAAGCGCAGTCCCTCCTGTGATACATAGGAAGCGTCCATATAAACAGCGGCTTCCTCCTGATCAAGTGATAAGAGAGGCAGACCTGCGGCGTTCAAAAGTGCATTATAGCCGCTCAACGAGATGGTATAAGGATAATCGGCATAGGAAAGATTGTTCAGCAGTACATCCCGGCTGTCGGAAGCGGGGGCTTCCCTAAGCGCCGACATCAGGGCATCCATTCGGAATACACCATCCATATCGTCCGGCGCATGCGGATGTCCGAGCCGTATCTCGAACAGGTTCTGAAAACAGTCGTTTAGTCCGCTGTCGTTAAGAGCATTCCGGATTCCCGCGGAAGAACCCATGTTTTCCGGGTCCTGAAAGGAATAATCGATTACATGGGGCGTGCCTGAACCGTAAAAGCGCGAAATGGCGATCCCGGCTCCAAAACAGCATAATGCGGCAAGGATCAGCAGCGAACAGACGGCGAGCATATTGGAACGGTACATGACGGTCTCCTGTATCTGACGAAAATTGAATGCGTGAAGACGGCGCCTGCTGCAGCTGAGCGCCGCTGCAAGGCCGATTGCAGACCGCAGTCCCCAAAAGAAGAGCAATGTTCCGGTCAGGCCTAACAGAATCGTGAGTCCCATCTGCGTATTCCGATACCATGCAATGCCGCTGATTGCCCTGAAATATGCGGCAGCGAGGCAGCATATGCCGGAGAGCGCGGCAAGCGCATAAAAAAAGGAAGGAAGCTGCTTTTTTGTGCCGTCTGGCGTATCAACAAGAAGAGAACCAATTTCCTGACGACTGATTTTGCCGCTGAGAATTAAAAAAGCGGCAAATTTAATCAGGAGAAAGCCGGCCGCAGTTCCGAGCAGAGCATGGAAGGAAAAAGAAATCTGATGATTGATGATTCCGATGCCCACGAGCCGCGCTGTAATCAAACTGACCAGTTCAGACAATAAAGCAGCTGAAGGAAGTCCGATGGCAAGAGAGACGATGCTGCTGCGAAAATCCTCAGCGATCAGAAGCAGAAATAATTTGATGCGCCGCATTCCAAGCATCAGATAAACGCCGAACTCATGTCTGCGCCGTTCCAATTGATATTTGCTTGCATAGTAAATCAGAAAAAACAGAATAAACAGGGCAAGCCCGTAGAATACCGGGATCATGGACAATAATTTGGAAACCGCATCACTTTCAAGCTTCTCTAAAAAGATCATGACATCCTGACGGGACAATGACAGGAGCATATAAAATGCGATGACAGGTATAACCAGAGAACCAAAAAACAGCCGGTTTTCTTTCCGGTTCCGCTTGCTGTTGCGTGAAATCAGTTTAGAGAACATTTGCGCTGCCTCCTCCCAACTGTGCTGTTACTTTCAAAATTCGTTCATAGAAATCCTGCTTTGTCTCGACAGGAATATCCCTGCGCAGCTCATGAAAGATCACGCCGTCCTGAATGAACAGGATACGGCTGCAATAGCTTGCCGCGTCAGAATTATGTGTTACCATTAAGATTGTCGCATTTGTGTCCTGATTTAAGCCGTTCAATTTTTCCATCAGAACCTTTGCGTTTTTGGAATCTAAGGCGCCGGTTGGTTCGTCGGCAAGGATGATGCGGGGATTTAAGATTAATGCTCTGGCAGCAGCTACGCGCTGTTTCTGTCCTCCTGACATCTGGGACGGGAATTTGTCCAGAATGTCTTCAATTTCAAGATAAGAGGACAGTTGTTTCAGACGCTGGCGGCTTTCTTTTTCCGGCATGTCGTGAAGTGAGAGCGGAAGCAGAATATTTTCACGGGCCGTCATGTTGTCAAGCAGTTCGAAATTCTGAAACAGATATCCGAGCTCTTTGCCGCGGTAATCGGCGAGCGCTGCGCCCTTAAGCGACTGGACCTGCTTTCCGTTCATAGTCATGCGGCCGCCCGTTGGGGAAATGACGGTCGCAACGCAGTTTAGCAGCGTGGATTTACCGGAACCGCTGCTTCCCATAATGCCTAAGAATTCACCAGGCATGACCTGAAACGTGATGCCGTTTAAGGCCTTTGTCTGATTGGCGCCCTTCCCATAATATTTTGTCAAAGCTTCGATTGTTAGAATCGGTTCCATCACAGTTCTCCCCTTTTTTATTTATCGGTTATGACATTTTTTTACTCCTGACTGTTTTGCATGCATCACTGTTATTGCTATGATAACACAGAGTTCATTCACAGAATACTTACATCTGCTGAAAGCGCAAAAGAGAATCGGAAAATAGAATGGAATTGCGGAAGTGTTTATGGTAAGATAAAAACATGAAACAGACTGTTAGGCGAAATCACAGCAGGAATATTGTGCATGAAACATGATAGAGCATATTTGTTTTTTTGTGAAAGGAATTTGAACATGATGATGGAATTCGTAAAAGCCGGTACATCGGATGCGTTGGTGATAAACGGTATTTCCAAACGCGCGTTCGACAGTGATGTAGAGGTAGGAGCACCCTGCAAGGGAGGTCCTCCCGGATATATGTCCGTGCAGTTTCATACAAAGATGGCAGGGTCTGGGCACTTATATAAATTACTGATGGACGGGCTTATTATCGGGGCCGCCATACTTTTTCAGGAGGGGGACAGGCTTCATATAGGAAGAATATTGATAAGTCCTGAGTACCACAGAAAAGGCTATGGTGCTTATATGATGCATGAAATAGAAGGAATGTTTCTAGACGCAAAACAGATTGATCTTGACACCCCGATTTGGAATATTCGAACAAATTCATTCTATCAAAAACTAGGATATACCGAATATAAGAGAGACAGTGAGTTTGTGTATTATAAGAAAGGTTGAAAGAAAAGCAGACCGGAGTATTGCGGAAAGGAGATACGCGGATGGGAACGATGCCCCTGTTCAAATCGATTGAGTTTCTGCTTGAGCATGCCGGACCGGTCATTCAGTACCGGCTTCGTAAAGAGATTCTGAAAGAACTTTCCGCGGAAGACGAGGAACGGCTGCTTTCAGAAATTTATGAACTGCCGGACTACCAGCTTGTAAAAAGCTATGTGAAGCCGAACGGATATATCGGGAACGGCATGCACAGCTTAAGCAACTGGCGCGGGCAGTCGTTTAAGGAAACGCCTCTGCAGGATGGGGAACATGCTGCGCGTCTGCTTTCTTATTATCGGATACCAAAGAACAGTCCGATGGTAGCGGATTTTGTGAAAGCAATGCGCAGTGAAGAAATTCTGCGTGGAGAATTTTCCTATATTCCACCTGAACGCACGCGGTTTGAAAATCGTTTCGCAGGATTAAACAGTGGGAATAGCCTGATGGCGCTGATTAATACGATGCAGGCGATGCTCGGCTATGGTGATGACTATGAAGATGTCAGGGAGTTTCAACAAATCTGTCTGAAAGGTTTCCGGCGTGTGCTTGAGATTGGTTCCCTTGACGAAATCACGAAATATAATGCCGGTGCAAAAAGAAAATATAATTATCCGTATATTGAATCGGACGAGTATTTTCCCGATTCGTACACGCTTGCAATGCTTGCATACACAGATTCGTGGCGCAGTCAGGAAAACGTAAGCATGATGGCGGATGCTCTGAATCACATTAATGAGATTATGAAACCGGACAATGAAATGCATGTCCGCATTGGTGGCAGATATTACGCTCCATGCTTTGCGCTGACACGACCGCTCAGGGCATTTCGGGCTGATTTAATTGACACGATTCTGTACCGGCGCGTGTTAAGCGAGATTGCGATGCTGGGGGTCGGCGAACGCGTGGGTGTCATCAAAGAGTCCGTTCAGCATGTATGCGAAGCCATTGACCAGGACGGTATTTTGCGTATGGATTTTGCGGTGCCTCATAACAAACGTTACTCACCAAAGAATATGAAGTATGTCGGTTCCTACACAGATGTGCGCCTGGAGTCCGATTATCGGGATAAAAATGCACTGCTTTGTGATCTGACGTTCTGGGCGGTGGAGTTCCTATATTTTGTAGAAGGGGAGGTATGCTGATATGAGAATGTATGACCTGATCAAAAAAAAGAGGGACGGCGGAATACTGACAGAGCAGGAAATCGCCTATATGATACAGGGCTACACAAACGGAAAGATTCCTGATTATCAGATGTCGGCAATGATGATGGCAATGTATTATCAAGGCTTGAACGAGAAGGAAACGCTTTCGCTGACAATGGAGATGGCGCACAGCGGTGAATTGCTTGACTTAAGTGCGATTCATGGAGTCAAGGTCGATAAACACAGTACGGGCGGCGTCGGAGACAAGACCTCGCTCGCCCTAACGCCCATGGCTGCCGCCTGCGGCGTCAAGGTTGCCAAAATGAGCGGACGGGGCCTGGGACATACGGGCGGAACGATTGACAAGCTGGAAAGCTTTGCCGGATTCCGTACCGACATTACGACAGAGCAGTTTCTTTCGCAGGTGAACCGCATCGGCGTTGCCATCATGGGGCAGACTGCAGACCTTGCTCCTGCGGATAAAAAATTATATGCGCTCAGGGATGTGACGGCGACCGTCGACCAGATGTCGTTGATCGCAAGCTCCATAATGAGTAAAAAGCTTGCGGCGGGCGCAGATGCGATTGTATTGGATGTGAAAACCGGAAGCGGTGCGTTCATGAAAAAGGAAGAAGACGCTGAGGCGCTTGCGCGTGAGATGGTGCGGATCGGAAACGGCGCGGGAAGAAAAACGACCGCTGTGATTACGGATATGGACCAGCCGCTAGGATTTGCAGTCGGAAATGCTTTGGAAGTGCGGGAGGCAATTAATACGCTTTCAGGAAACGGTCCGGAAGACTTTCTGGAATTATGTCTCACACTTGGCAGTCATATGCTGCTTGCGGCAGGGAAAGCGGATTCTGAAAAGCAGGCGAGGGAGAAGCTCCGCGGCGTTATTGCGGATGGTTCGGCTCTTAAAAAGCTTGCGGATTTTGTTGCGGCGCAGGGAGGCGACGCCGATATGGTCTATCATCCCGAACGCCTGCCAAGAGCGGCGTTTACGGAAAGCGTCTGTGCCGGCAGTGACGGGTATATCAGCAGGATTATCTGTGACGAAGTCGGTATCTGTTCCCTTATGCTCGGCGGCGGCAGAGAGACAAAGGAAGACGTGATCGATCTGTCCGTCGGTATTGTATTCCATAAGAAAAAGGGGGATGCCGTGCAAAGCGGGGATGTGGTTGCGACGCTCCATGCCAATGATAAAGAAAAGCTTGCCGCTGCAAAGAACAGGCTGCTGCGTGCTATTGCAGTCAGCGCGGAACCTGTATCGAAAGTGCCTCTGATCAAGCGGGTAATCACATAGGCGCCGGCATTGTTCTTTTGCCCGAAAGCAGCGCATACACTGATAGAAAAAGAAGGATGCGTGGAAGCTGCGGCAATGGAAAAAGACAATGAACGCCGTGTCGAGCGGCGTCTCTTAAAGCTGACAGAGTATCTTTCCCTGCCCAAAGACCTTGTGTATGGGGAATGCCTGATCACAATGACCGGCAATACGGAGCTGACGATTGAAAACTATCGGAGTATCTGCCAGTTTGAGGAAACCTGTATTGTGATCGCCTTAAAGCACGACCGCCTTTTGATACAGGGCAGCCGGCTTGAAATTCTCTATTACCGGGAGGATGAAATTAAAATCAAAGGCAGGATCAGCGGACTGCAGTTTCTTGGCGAATGTAAAAAAACATGAGCGGTTTGGAGCGGATGAGGGCGACGGTGCGCATCGACGTAAAGGGCGATGCAAAGGAACGCTATCTGAACATGTGCCGGGCAAGGCATTTTCCGGTCTGGAATGTTCAGTCGGATAAAAAAAACGACGTCATCACCATGTGCATGAATAGAGAGGACTTTCTGGAGAGTAAGAGCGCTATCCGGAAGACCGGTGTAAAGGTGGTCGTGAAAGCGAAAAACGGACTGCCTTTTTTATTGAAAAAAATAAGCAGACGCAAGGTGTTTGTGGCGGGTGCGCTGCTCGGCATGATCTTTTTACTTGTGATGATGCGTTCCATCTGGGCATTTCAGTTTGAGGGAAACAAACGGATCACGGATGAACAGATCGTGGATTATCTGGAGAGTCAGGGTGTGACGATCGGAACAAAGACGAAAAACCTTGATTATGAGGCGTTAGAGCAGGGACTTCGTGAACAGTTTCCCGAAATTACATGGGCTAGTGTCCTGCAGAGGGGAACAACACTCATCATACGGATCAGGGAGCGCGAATACACCGAAGTTTCGCAGCGCTATGACGACCGCACTGATATCATATCGGACGCGGACGGCGTGATTATATCCATGGTTGTCAAGGAGGGCGTTCCGTATGTAAAAAAAGGGGATACGGTCAGCACGGGGGATATTTTAGTTTGCGGCGCGGTTCCGGTTTATGATGAAAATCAGGTTATCAGCGGTTATCAATATTATCACGCGCAGGCGGATATTCTTGTGGAGACGACACAGCGTTACACGGATACCCTGCCTCTTTCTTATGAGAGGAAAGTCTATACGGGGCAGGAGGCTCTGATCGTCAGTCTCGGTACGTTCGATACGCGGTTTGTGTTCGGAGACGGACTTTCTTTGGCGGGTGTAGAGAGCCAGTCCAAAAACTATCAGCTCTGCTTGTTCCGCTATCTGCAGCTTCCTTTTTTTGCACAGATCACAAGACAGAAGGGCTATGAATGGGAGCTCTCTTATTATACAAGGCAGGAGGCACAGGCACTGCTTACGGCAGGTCTGGAAAAATATTTAAGGGAATTATCTGAAAAAGGGGTACAAATTATTGCGAAAGATGTTAAAATAGTAAAGAATGGAATGAGTATGGAGATTACGGCAGATATCACGATGAGGAGACTGGTCGGTATAAGCTGCCCGACGACGGTGGAGTTGATACAGGATGGAGAAAGTAACAATTGAGCTCAGTGCGGATGCGCGCGATATGCAGAATGTGTTCGGCATGAACGATTCATACTTAAGAAAGCTGGAGCGGGAACTTACGGTTGATATTGTCTGCCGTGACGGCGTCGTGCGGATAACCGGAGAGGAAGGGCAGACAGTGAAAGCGCGCGGGATTTTAGAGCGCTTAATGGAGCTTTCGAGAAGGGGTAATATGATTGAGGAACAGAATGTGAATTATGCGCTTGATATGAGCAGGGACGGAGAGGACGACGGGATGCTTGCCATTGATGCCGACCGCATCTGTCATACGGTAAACGGGAAACCCGTCAAACCGAAAACACTCGGGCAGAAACGATATGTTGATGCGATCCGCGATCACATGATCGTGTTTGGAACAGGACCTGCCGGAACCGGTAAGACATATCTGGCGATGGCAATGGCAATTACGGCGTTTAAGAATGAGGAAGTCGGACGTATCATTCTGACAAGACCTGCGATTGAGGCGGGGGAAAAGCTGGGATTTCTTCCGGGCGATCTGCAGAGTAAGGTTGATCCGTACTTACGGCCTCTCTATGACGCGTTGTATCAGATCATGGGAGCGGAGAGCTTTGTAAAAAATACGGAGAAGGGGCTGATCGAAGTCGCGCCGCTTGCCTATATGAGAGGCAGAACGCTGGACAACGCGTACATCATACTGGATGAGGCGCAGAATACGACGCCGGCGCAGATGAAAATGTTTCTGACGAGAATCGGCTTCGGTTCCAAGGTCGTCATAACGGGCGATCAGTCACAAAAAGATTTATCGCCGGATACGGAGTCCGGTCTGGATGTCGCGGTAAAAATACTGCGCGGCGTGGAGGAGATCGCATTTTGCAAATTGACGAGCAAGGATGTTGTCAGACATCCGCTTGTGCAGAAAATCGTAAAGGCTTATGAAACCTATGAAGAAAAAGAACAGCATCGAACAAAAGGAAAAGCATACGGGGAAAAAGGCCGCAGCTCTGCTGCGCGGCGCCGCTGAAGTTGTCATTCCCGGAGGGATGACTGCAGCAGGCGTGATCCTGTATGGCTTAGAAACGGCGGAGCAGATCAGGACAGGCGTTCTTATGGGGCTGCTTTTGCTGCTGATTCAGTTTGTCAAGGCGAGAAGCCGGATTGTAAAAGATTATCTTTACGACAACGACGAACATCCGAACCGCTTTACAATGGTGTTTCTGCTTTTGTTTGGATTATCCTGTCTGTTTCCACTGTTTACGCAGATGGGATGGCCGTTTTTGAGTGTCGCGGTTGCGCTGACGCTGTTCAGTAATGCGTTGATCGGCATGGTGTCCTTTACGGCACTTCTCACGGCTGCCTGCCTGCTTGCGGCGGCTCCGGTACACGTTTTCGTGATGTATCTGATATGCGGGATCTGCGCAGTTACCCTGTTTTCTGTGCTGGATGACAGTTTTCGCGTAGAAATGCCGATCATCCTTTCCTGTCTTGTATATATTACGAGCATGTGCGCCAATACGGTGATCGTCCGTAACAGCAATCTTTCGTTTGAGATGTTTGTCATACCTGTCATCAGCTTGTTTTTGAATGTTGTGCTGATGCTGATGCTTTTGTGGTATATTAACACAAGAGTCGTGCGGCGTGAAAAAAACCGCTATGTTGAGATCAATGATCCCGAATATGCCCTGATGGCGCGCATCAAAGAAAAAGGCATGACTTATTATTATCATGCGATTCATACTGCGTATCTGTGCAATAAGATTGCATCGCGGACGAGCGTGGATACGGATATTGTACGTGCGTGCGGCTTTTATCATGAGGCAGGGATTCTCCTTGGAGAAAATACAAAAGAAAATCTGATGGCGGTTGTACGCGTAGAATATAAATTTCCGCCGGAGGTCTGCGATATTCTGGTCGAGTATAAGAAAAATGGGAGATTTAAGCATAAGGAAACCGCGGTACTGTACATGTCGGCAATGGTCGTGGATACACTGATGGAACTGTTTGCGGAAGATCCAAAGGCAAAGGTGAATTATAAAGAACTGATCGAAGAGATGTTTCATAAACAGACGGTAAAAGGCCGATTTTTGGAATGTGATATTTCGATACATGATATGACACAGATGAAAAAGATACTGATGGAGGAAAATCTCTATTATGATTTTTTACGTTGATATGGAAGCAGAGTGCGAATTCCCGTTTTCTCCTGAAGAAGTCGGGCTGCAGGCGGCGGAAGCAATACTAGAGATGGAAGGATGTCCGTATGAGGCGGCGGTCAGCCTGCTCATTACAGATGATGCCGGGATTCATGAACTGAACCGGAAATTCCGCGGGGTGGACAAGCCGACGGATGTATTGTCTTTTCCAAATCTGGACTATGAAACGCCCGGTGATTTTTCAAAAGCAGAAGAGCTGTCCGCTGATTGCTTTGAGCCGGACACGGGCGTTTTGAATCTGGGAGATATTGTCATTTCGGGGGAGCGCGTCTTTGCCCAGGCACGGGAATATGGGCATAGCGTAAAACGGGAATTTGCTTTTTTAATCGCACATTCGATGCTTCATCTGTGCGGATATGACCATATGGAGTCTGACGAAGCGGCGGTTATGGAACGCAAACAGGAGCAGGCGCTGAATGCGCTTCACATTACAAGAGAAGAGGAAGATTAGCGCATGATGGATCTGAAAAAACAAAAGAGAAGCGTGAATGTGATGCTGACCGTCACCTATGTCGTGATCCTGTTTCGGCTGATCCCAGTCCATTTTGCGATTGGGGATATGGGCGCCGGGATTTTTGCGGCGGCATATTTATTATATATTCTTTATGACTATTTTGTACGGGAGGTTTTTGCCGGAAATCTGACAAGGCTGATGAATGCAAAAGTGAAGCGCGAGCAGTATCAGGATGCGGAACAGGCGTTTGATCTCGCAATGTTTTTGTCGCTTGGGGCCGGGCTTTTTATGGCGCTGCTCGTGTTCCTCTCAGCGCCGGTACTTGCTGGAAAGCTGCTTGGGATTACTCAGGCAGAAAAGGTTCTGCGCTATCTGGCTCCTGCATTCTGCTTTGCAACGGTTTCCGCCTCGTTTTCCGCATATCTGAAAGGAATGGGGGAACATATTAACGATTCCATTGTCCGCCTGGGGACGGAGCTTCTTGTGACGCTTCTTAGTATTGTCCTGTCGGGACTGCTTTTCCGAAAGGGAGAAGCGGTCGGCGCGCTGCTTAAACAGGATGCATTTGCCGGAATCTATGGTGCGCAGGGATGTGCGCTGGCAGTCAGCATTGGCACATTTTTATGTATGTTGATTTATTTCCTTCTCTATCTGCAGATGAAAGTATCCATGAAGCGGAGACTGATCAAGGATACGCAGAGCCGGTTTGAGCCGGATGCTGTTTATGCAAGGTATCTCTATATATCGTCCCTGCTTCAATACTTAAACATGATGCTTCTGCCGCTTTTTCTACTTTTGGAAGAACGTATTTTAATCCGGAAGCTGAAAGCGGCGGCAGTGCCGGAACGAATCATTGCAGGGACATGGGGCGTTTATGCAGGAGCCGTACTGCCGCTTCTGCTTTTGCCGATCATCGCGTCGTGTATGGGAGCACGCGGCACATGGAACAGCTATAAACGTGCATTAGCAAGGGACGAGAGGAAATTTGTGAGGGATACGATACAGACGAAAATGAGGCGTTTCTGTCTCATCTATTCGCCGATTGCCGTGTTTGTGCTGGTCTTTGCCTCGCCGCTGCTTCGATTTTTTTATGGGGAACAGGGGCAGCTCTGCGCAGGGGCGCTGAGCGTTGGGGCGCTTTCCATATTTTTCTGTGGATTTGGTTTTATACTGATGCAGGTTCTGCTTGGACTGGAAAAACCGCTCTATATCCTTGCCATTCATGCAGCTGGATTTGTGTTGCATCTGGCTGCGCTGGAAATTTTTGTAAAGCCGGGTGACAACGATTATATGGGACTTGGCATTGCTGTTCTGATTTCGTCTCTTGTAATAGCGGCGGCATACGGATTTGTTATTTCCATGCAGCTCAATTATCGTCATCATGTATTAAGTATTGCAAAGCCGCTGATCAGCGCGGCAGGAGCCGGACTGGTCGGGTTTATTGTTGTCAGGCTGGCGGGAGGCGCGCTTGGGAACCTGCTTACGCTGCTGATCGGGGGGATGCTGTTTTTGATTGTTTATCTTGTGTTGATTGTTTTTTTACGCGGACTTACAAGAAAAGAAATTTCTAAAATTCCGGGCGGTGAATTTATTATGAGAATGCTCTATTAGGAAATTCCAGACTGACAGAACGTGAACTGTCAATATTGTGCAAAAGGCAACAGGGTGTGGTACAATGTATGGTGATCTGTGGGATACGGATAAAGCCGGGAGGGATAAGAATGTTGAAAAAAAGAGGAATATTTTTGTTGACGGCAGTTATCAGCCTAATGCTTGCGGCCTGTGGGGATTCTAAAGATGCAGCAGAAAAGACGGCATCTGGCGGCACCGGGGAAAATACAAGCACGGAAACAATTATTGAAACAGAGAATCTTCCGGCTTCTCAGGAATACATTTCAGAAGACGGTGCATATAAGGTAATTTTGCTTGAGGGACTGACGCAGACAGACATGCAGATTCAGGTGGGAACAACCATGATGGAACTGGATGGAGGCTCTGAACGGACAGGATTTTCGAGTATTTTTATGGGAAGTCCTAAATTCAATATTCCGGGGAATCCGGATGGTATTGAAAATTTGGAGGATTATGCGGATTATATCACAAATCTGTTCTTGGACGGTTCCGGTGTGACAGTGAGCTGGAAAGAAACAGATGCTCCATCCGTTGAAGGTTTCGAGCGGTGTCTGGCAAGAGAAGGCACTGCGCGGGCCGGTACGGGCAGAG
The DNA here is from genome assembly GCA_002493905.1 of Lachnospiraceae bacterium UBA7050. Classification (GTDB taxonomy): domain Bacteria; phylum Bacillota; class Clostridia; order Lachnospirales; family Lachnospiraceae; genus DLAJ01. The sequence goes on from DLAJ01000017.1 coordinate 91,521, forward strand.
GACAGGCTTACGCATGCTATATGGAGTCGGAAAGCTGCTATTTGACAGTGATTATTTTGGGAAATGATGATGATGTGGAAGAGGCCAGACAAGTCATTTCTTTGGAAATTTTAGACGGGGCGGCAGCCCAGGGAGGAACCAGGGACTTTATTATCAGTATGACAGCGGTGCTTGATTCTGTGAACGGAGCAAATGTTCGGGAGAACTTTAAGATGCTGGTGGATATGGGGGCAGATGAGGAGCAGCTTGAAGAATTGGCATTGCAGGCAAGGCTAAGTCTGTCAAACAGCTGGGGAATAGTGGATACCGCCGGCTTGTTGGAAATGGCGGACTGGCTGATGAATGAGGGGCATAATCAGGAAGCATTGGAGCTGCTTCAGGCATGTGGCGGAACCAATGAGACCGACCGCAGCGCCTTTGAAGCCGGCCTTCGGGAACAGAGCCTAAGTGAGGAAACCTGCATTTATCTTCTGGCGGCCTATGACGCGTGGTCCGCTTATGGGAACGGAGCGATTGCTGCTTGGGATTTAAGCCGGGTAGGTACCATTATGAGTTTTGGCTATGCGGCCGGTTACTGTACCTATGAGGAAGCTATGGACAAAATATTGGAAGCGGCTGAAAAGGCGCAGCAGCTTTTTGGCTCATGGGAAGATTTTAATAGGAGTTATCTTTACGGTTACTCCTATTGGTCGGAGGAATCCCTGGACGATTCGGAAAGCAGCGCAGCAGAGCGTGCGGAGCTGGTGAACGGCATGGAATCCCAGACCAATGGTCCTTTTTCTATAGATTGGAATATGGAGCTTAAAAAGGAGTGGTAATGATAAACCGCCTTGCATTTTTTTGCGGATACCTGGTGTAAGAGCTTGTAATCCTATGGACGAATCTGGAACGATTCTTCTGCCGGATGAAGGATTTATTCCCGCGAGCAACGAGCCAAGTGACTGCTTGCAGGCATTTGTGGTGACTGCCGCGAGGGTCAAATACCCTGCCCCTTGGGGCGTTTCAATCTTGATGCCCCGCTGCTTGCGGCGGGGTATCTGACTATGAGAATGCTGTATTAGGAGATTATGGAATAATAAAAAAAGAACTGCCGATACTATGCAAAAGGAGTCGTCAATCGCAAATTTGTGCAGAGACACAGATTTGCAGACTTGGGTAAGAATGGAGATTCTTATGAAGAACTTGTATAGGATCGGCATTTTTGTAGTGGTGTGCCTGATTACGGGACTGCTTGCTGTTTATCTTTTTGATCAGTTCGTTCTGAATGTGAAAGACATTGGAGGAAGACTGCCGCAGGTATATGAAAATCAGGAGGAGCTTGAGGCAAATCAAAATACGCGGGCCTATGCGCTTCCATCGGCGGAACCGTCTGCGGGACAGGACTTTTATGCGGACCGGCCGGAAGAATTACAGAGGACGGAAGATGAAAACTCGCAGAGTCTGAGTATAGCGGATGATATGCCGGACGACATTGAAGGAAACGCGGATGCATCCGGTGGGACTGCTTCGGGTGCATTGGAGGGAAGCGGTACAGAAGGTGCACAGGCGGTTCATACGGAATCTGTGGGCAGTGTGATTACAAAAACGACTGTATATGCGATTGAGGAATATCAACGGCAGACACATGAGATTCATATTGTGACAGAGCGCGTTCCGGCGCAGTATGTCGGTATGGATAGAAAAGCGCTGGAGGAAGCGCTTGCACTTTATCTGGAGTCGCCGTCCTTGAGAGATTTGGAGCGCGGACTGACGGATATACGTCTTGTGAGCTTTTCACCTGAGAGGGTCATGGTGCGGAAAAGCTATGAAATGCAGCCGGAATACGATTATTATTATTTGACAGAAGAGCAGGGGTTTGTTGTTGTCTATTATCGCAATCTGGGAACGCTGTTCTGCGAGACGGGAATTGAACTTGAGAATCTGCCGGACCGCCTGCAGAGGGAAATACGGCAGATCAAGACGATTGAGACGGAGGAGGAGCTTTACGGTTTTTTGGAATCGTACAGCAGTTAAAACGAATGAAGCGAAGAAGTGTTGCAGTCATCGGGGCAGGAGCGGCAGGCATGATGGCGGCGGTTACGGCGGCGCGCGAAGGCGCATCGGTTACGGTTTATGAACACCGAAGCGAAGCAGGACGCAAGCTGTTGATGACAGGAAATGGAAAATGTAATCTTACTAACAGGCGTATGGATGCCCGGTATTACTATAGCGGCTGTGCCGAGGGAGAACATATCATCCAGTCGGTACTCGCAGAATTTGATGAGACACAGACGCTTGCATTTTTTCATGAGATTGGACTGCTGACCTATGAAAGGGACGGATATGTCTATCCGCAGTCGGAGCAGGCGGTTACTGTTCGGGACGTGCTATTTCGGGAATGTCTGCTTTCCGGCGTTTTGTTTCACTTCGATACAGATATTTACTCGCTGTTGAATTATGAGAAAAAGACGGGTACCTTTGCCATAGGAAATCAAAAGTATGACAGACTGATTCTTGCATGCGGCGGGAAATCTGAGCGGCAGACAGGGTCCGACGGAAGCGGGTATGAACTTGCAAAACGCTTTGGACACCGGATTGGCACACCGCTTCCGGGACTTGTGCCTCTATATACAGGCGAGTCAGGATGGGAGCTTCTTACAGGGGTGCGCGCAAAAGCGCGGATTTGTTTGTTTGTGGAAGGTACAATGGTGAAAGAGTCGTGCGGAGAGCTGCAGTTTACAGCGCAGGGGATCTCCGGAATCCCGGTATTTGAACTAAGCCGGATTGCCGTACATAGCATTTATGAAGGAAAGCGTGTGGAAGCTGAAATCTGTTTCCTGAATGGCAGGGATCAAGAAGCGGTTCAAAGTCTGGCCGACAGGATGCTTGTAAGGGAAAGCGTAATGACAGGCGGACAGTTGCAAAACGCTGGATTAAGCCTAAAACAAAAATTGACCGGGTTGGTTAATGACAAAATCCTTGATTTTATTCTGCAAAAGACCGGGGGAGAGGGGCTGGCGGAACAGGTGACGCGGTTTTTGTTTTCCTGCCGGATCGCGATCACCGGATACGGGAAGCTGGACCATGCGCAGGTGACAAGCGGCGGGATTTTGCTTGACGAGGTAAGCGCACAGCTTGAATCACGTTTGTGCAGGGGATTGTTTTTTGCAGGAGAGATGCTGGATGTGGATGGTATCTGCGGCGGCTATAATCTGCAATGGGCATGGTCGAGCGGGTATGCAGCGGGCAGGGCGGCTGCGGGGGAATATTTCTCGTCGCCTCTTCGCGAAAAGTCGTTCAGAAATGGAGATTAGTATATGATCCGGGTTGATCAGATCAAATGCGTGCCGGCACAGGTGACAATGCCGGACGGCAGTATGAATGAAACACTGCTGGTTCAGAAAACAGCGGCGGTTCTTCGGATTGCGCCATCGGAAATCAAGGCGCTTTTTATTAGGCGGCGCTCCATTGACGCGAGAAAGAAGCCGCAGATTTTTTACATATTTAGTGTGGATGTTGTCTTACCGGAGGGGCAGGAGGAGCAGGTCTTAAAGCGGAACCGGAATGCCGCCTGCCGGAAAAGTCCGTGGGTTGAATACGTTTTTCCAGTTACGGACAGACGTCCGCAGGGTATGCAGGCGCGCCCTGTGATCGTCGGTATGGGACCGGCGGGGCTGTTCTGCGCGTACGAGCTTGCACTGCACGGTTTCCGGCCGGTTCTGATCGAGCGCGGGAAGGCTGTGGAAGAGCGTACCAAAGATGTTGCGCGTTTTTGGAAGGACGGAGCTTTGGAACCGGATTCCAATGTGCAGTTCGGCGAGGGAGGCGCGGGCGCGTTTTCCGACGGAAAGCTGAATACCCTGATTAAAGACAGGGACGGCAGATGTGCAGAAGTGCTGCGTATTTTTTGTAATTATGGTGCAAATCAGGAAATCTGTTATGACCACAAACCACATATCGGTACGGACGCACTTGTTTCAATCGTAAGAAATATGAGGAATGCGATTCTCGAACATGGCGGAGAGATTCATTTTGAAACAAAACTGAGCGGTCTTAAAATGTCTGATGGAAAACTGACGGGGATTTCTGTCGTGTGCGGCGGCAGGGAGCGCGTGATGCCATGTGCCGCCGTTGTACTGGCAATTGGGCACAGTGCCCGGGATACGATACAGATGCTTTATGAGACGGACATTCCGATGGAGGCAAAGGCGTTTGCGGTCGGGCTGCGCGTGGAGCATCCGCAGGCGCTGATCAATGAAAGCCAGTACGGGTCGGCGGATACCGGAGTGCTTGGTGCGGCAGCGTATAAATTGACGGCTCAAGCGAAAAACGGAAGGGGTGTGTATACCTTCTGCATGTGTCCGGGCGGTTATGTCGTCAACGCTTCTTCAGAGCCTGACATGCTTGCCGTAAACGGCATGAGCTATTCAAAGCGGGATGGTGAAAACGCTAACAGTGCGGTTATTGTTACGGTGGAACCGAAGGATTACGGAGACGGCAGTCCGCTTTCGGGGATCGCGTTTCAGCGCGATTTAGAGCGCAGGGCATATGAAATCGGAAACGGAAGCATTCCCGTAGAGCGTTATGGGGATTATAAAGCGGAGGTGCGCGGCGGCTGCGGGGAGGGCAGAACTGTGCAGAGCACGGAGCGCTGCTGCGGTCTGTCAGAAAACAGCGTAGATCAGGCATGGGAACCGTGTATCAAGGGAAATTATACTTACGCGAAGGTATCTGATATCCTTCCGAAAGAGCTGGCGGAAGCGTTTGTGGAAGGGATGGAGGCATTCGGCGGGAAGATTCCCCACTACAACGATGATCGGGCGCTGGTGGAGGGTGTGGAGAGCAGGACGTCCTCTCCGGTCAGAATCCTGAGAAATGAGATGCTTGCGTGTCCGGCGGCAGATAATCTGTTTCCCTGCGGGGAGGGTGCTGGTTACGCCGGAGGTATTATGTCGGCGGCAATGGACGGTGTACGCGTGGCAGAAGCAGTTGCGGGAAAAATAGGAAATTCTAAACATCAAACAGAAAAAAATGTTGAAACTTCGTCATAAGTTCTTTCCGCAGATGGACTTTTTTTTTGAAATGTGGTAAGGTGGGTAGTGGCTGAATCAAGGAAATGATTTGAAAAATTTGCAGATTTAGAATGGATAGGAGTTCATGATGGAGCGTCAGATAAGGGAGGCAATTCGAAATAAAAAGAGGATCGTGGTCAAAATTGGTTCATCTTCCCTGCAGCATCCGGAAACGGGGGATCTGGACTATATCAAGATGGAAGTGCTTGTCCGTGAACTGTGCAATCTGCGCAATCAGGGAAAGGACGTTGTGCTTGTGACATCCGGGGCAATTGCATGCGGCAAAAAAGCGGTACAGATCAAAGATGGCGATAATCCGATTGCGGTCAAACAGGCATGTGCGGCAATCGGTCAGGCGCGTCTGATGATGACGTATCAAAAAATATTTGCGGAATACAATCAGGTAGCGGCGCAGATTTTAATGACAAAAAATACAATTGTGGATAATCTGAACCGGTTTAATGCCGTCAACACGTTTACGGAACTCTTAAAGCTGGGAGTGATTCCGATCGTGAATGAAAACGATACCGTTGCAACTTATGAGATTGAGATTGGTGATAACGATACGCTCTCTGCCATTGTTGCGGCGCTCATTGGGGCTGATCTGCTTATTTTACTATCGGATATTGACGGGCTGTATACGGATAATCCGCGGAAAAATCCGGATGCACGCTTTATTCCCGTCGTGCATCAGATTGATGAAAATATCCTGCGGATGGGAAAGCATGAAGCGGGAAGCAGCGTCGGTACGGGCGGTATGGATACAAAGCTGATTGCAGCAAAGATCGCCACGGCGTCCGGTGCGGATATGATCATCGCCAACAGTGCCGATGTGCGTATCATTCACCGTATCATGGACGGCAGGGAATACGGAACTCTGTTTACGGCGCATAAAGACGACGATTTTTATCTGACAGACTTTGTAGAACAGATGCATAATGACTGAGGAGTGTGTTTATGAAAGTAGAAGAACTGACGGCGCGGATCAATGAACTGTACCACAAATCAAAAGCGGAAGGGCTTACGGAGGAAGAAAAAGAGGAGCAGGCGCGTCTGCGGCAGGAGTATATTGAAAATGTGCGTGCAAATCTGCGCGGGCAGTTAAGCTCTATCCGGATACAGAACGAGGACGGCAGCATCACTGATCTTGGAAAAGAACACGGAGATAGGACAGACTGACCGGATAGGGAAATGAAACGCAGCGAAACGGACTCCCAAAAGCTGGAAAAGAAGATGAAACGCAGCAAAACGGACCGGAAAAGTGGACGGAACGCAAAAAACCGGAAAAGGACGGGAAAAGGAAACATGGCGGAGACAACCCAGATTCAGACACCGGTAGACAGGAAGCGCATACTCAGAAAAAAGGCGCTCCTCTTAAGGGACGGGCTGGCGGCCTCTGAGCGGGGACAAAAGAGCAGGCAGATTGCAGAACAGTTGTTTCGGCATCCATGGTATCAGGAGGCTTCCTTTCTGCTCGTCTATGCCGCTTACCGGAGTGAAGTTTCAACGGAAGAAATCATTTGTCATTCTTTAAGAAAAGGGAAAAAAGTCTGCTGTCCGGTTGTGACCGGAAAGCATGAAATGACGTTTTGCATCATAGATGACAGGCTGGCAGAAGAAATACTGCATCGGGGAATCAACGCCATGCAAAAGGGAAGCTTTGGTATTCCGGAGCCGGATGCGGAAGCATGTGTGCATTATGTGTATGAGCCGGAAAGCAGTCTGATGCTGATGCCGGGGTGCGCGTTTGATGACCTCGGAAACCGGATTGGATACGGCGGCGGCTTTTATGACAGCTATCTCGCACAAAGGCCGATGCGCACGATTGCGTTATTTTTTGAGTGTCAGCGCTGTGCTGAAAAAATTGAGAGAGAAATGCATGACGTGAAGCCGGAGCTGATTCTGACGGAGAACGGATTTTGGCCGCGCTGAGAAATATGGAGCATGCCGTTTATACGGTAGAATGAGAGGAAAGTGTGAAAAATAAATTTTTCATAAGCAAACGAGTCTGCTTTGCGAATATTGTGCCTGCGGCCCAAAGTTCGCAGGTTACGGAAAAGGGATGGTTATTAATATGGAAGAGCTGAAAAAAGAACAGGCGGTAATGCTAAAAGAGATCGGTATGCGTGCCGTACAGGTGAAATATGAGCTTCAGGCGCTTACGACAGAACAGAAGAACAGCGCGCTTCTGCGTGCGGCAGACGGACTTAAGGCTGATGCGCAGGCAATCTTACAGGCAAATGAGCAGGATATGCGAAACGGGAAAGAACGCGGTATGCATGAGGGAATGCTGGACCGCTTAAAGCTGACCGATGCACGGATTGAAGCGATGGCGGAGGGACTTCGGCAGATCGTAACGTTAAGCGATCCCGTCGGGATGGTGATGGAGCGTTTTACGCATCCAAACGGGATGGAGATCAAACAGGTACGCGTGCCGCTCGGTGTCATTGGAATCATCTATGAATCCCGCCCGAATGTGACAGCGGATGCGTTTGGCTTATGCTTTAAGACAGGAAATGCCGTCATCTTAAAGGGCGGTTCGGATGCAATCTGTTCCAATAAAGCCATTACGGAGAGCATCAGAAACAGCCTTGCAAATGCCGGCGTCAGTGCGGATGCCGTGCAGCTTATTACGGATACGGACAGGGCTGTCACTGCACAGTTTATGAGGATGAATCAGTATGTGGATGTACTTATTCCACGCGGCGGGGCAGGCTTAATCCGCGCAGTTGTTGAGAGCGCGAGCATCCCGGTAATCGAGACAGGGACAGGAAACTGCCATATTTATGTGGACAAGGATGCTGATCTTGAAAAAGCGCTTCCGATTATCATCAATGCAAAAACACAGCGCATTGGTGTCTGCAATGCCTGTGAATCACTGGTTGTCCACGAAAAGATCAAGGATGCTTTTCTGCCAAAGCTTGCAGAGGAGCTTCGGAAGCATCATGTGGAAATGCGCGCGGATGCGCGGGCTGCTGAGGTGATCGGGGACTGCAAAGCGGCGACGGAAGAAGACTTTGCAAAAGAGTATCTGGATTATATTATTTCAATTAAAACTGTCGGAAGCGCGGAGGAAGCGATTGCGCATATCAACCGCTATCATACAGGGCATTCCGACGCGATCATCACTGAGAATAAAGAGACAGCGCAGCGCTTTCTGGATGCGGTGGACTCTGCATGTGTATATGTCAATGCATCCACAAGGTTTACGGACGGCTTTGAATTCGGGTTCGGCGCAGAGATCGGGATTTCCACACAAAAGCTCCATGCACGCGGACCGATGGGCTTAAGAGAACTGACTTCCTACAAATATCAGATTGTGGGGGACGGACAAATCAGGAAGCTTTCCTAAACTATGGCAGAATTTTGTCGATGCTGCCGGGAAAATGCTGTGATTATGTCCGCGCAGAGGGCAAGAGAATTGGAAAACCGCCTGCATGCGCCGTCCTGGAACCGGATGAAATAGAAGCACTTTTGAATGGGAGAAAGGACAGGGCAAAAAACGGGACAATTTCTCACGATGCGATAAATTGGGACTAAGAGAGTAATAAGTAATAAGCAAAAGGATGAAAGATGGATTTTTACATTGATATTAAAAATATTGCGACAGAAGAATTAAAGCATGTAGACTTGGACAGGGTCAATGTTCATTGTAGTCCTCCTGACTTTGAACCACAGCGCCAATATTACTTTATGGCGAAGTGCAGGCAGATTGTGAAGTCGGAAAGCAAACGTCTTGGCCGTCCGTTATATGCGTGTTCGGTAACTTTTGGCTGTCAGATGAACGCGCGCGATTCGGAGAAGCTGCTTGGAATTTTGGAGACAGCAGGTTATACGGTGGTGGATTCCGAGGATGCGGATTTTGTCATTTACAATACCTGCACTGTGCGGGATAACGCAAATCAGCGTGTATATGGCAGGCTTGGGCATCTTGGCGCCATGAAGAAAAAGGACCCGCATAAGCGGATCGCACTCTGCGGATGTATGATGCAGGAACAATGCGTCATCGAAAAACTGCAGAAAAGTTATTCTTTTGTGGATCTGATTTTTGGTACGCATAATCTTTATAAGTTTGCCGAACTGCTCTGCGCTATGTTTGAATCGGACGGCATGCTGATCGATATTTGGAAAGACACGGACGCGATTGTCGAGCAGCTTCCGGTCAAGCGCAAATATTCGTATAAATCAGGCGTCAATATCATGTTCGGCTGCAATAATTTCTGTAGTTATTGTATTGTGCCATATGCCAGAGGCAGGGAGCGCAGCCGCGGAGCGCGAGAGATTCTTCGTGAAGTGGAATCGCTTGCCGAAGACGGTGTAAAGGAAGTCATGCTGCTGGGGCAGAATGTGAATTCTTACGGAAACGGACTTGCGGACGGGATTTCTTTTGCGGAACTGCTGCGGGAAGTGGAAAAGGTGGACGGCATTGAGCGTATCCGTTTTATGACGTCTCATCCGAAGGATTTATCGGACGAGCTGATCGGGGTCATGAAGGAATCGGACAAAATCTGCCGCCATTTACATCTGCCCCTGCAGTCCGGTTCAAGCAGAATCCTGAAGCTGATGAACCGCCGTTATGATAAAGAGCATTATCTGGCGCTGGCGCTCAAAATACGGCGCGAGATACCGGATATTGCGATTTCGACAGATATCATTATCGGTTTCCCGGGAGAGACGGCCGAAGACGTGGATGACACGATCGATGTAATCCGCAGGGTGGCGTTCGATAATGCATTTACTTTTCAGTACAGCAGGCGTACGGGTACGCCTGCTGCGGCGATGGAGCAGGTCCCGCCGGAGGAGGTCGCAAGACAGTTTGACCGCGTTCTTTCCGCAGTACAGGAGACTGCGCGTGAACGGGCGAAACTCCTTGAGGGACAGACACTTCCGGCACTGATCGAAGAGGTAAATGAAAAAGATGCTTCTCTTGTGGTCGGCAGGCTTTCCAACAATATGATCGTCCATCTGAAAGGAACACCGGATATGGTCGGTACGATCAGACCGGTTACACTGACAGAGTGCCGTGGTTTTTACTATATGGGGGACATGGAACATGGCTGAGATCACACCGATGATGCAGCATTATCTGGATACAAAAAAACAATACGAAGACTGTATTCTGTTTTACAGGCTTGGTGATTTTTATGAGATGTTTTTTGAGGATGCCAAGACAGTATCACAGGAACTGGAGCTGACGCTGACCGGAAAAGCGTGCGGCTTGGAAGAGCGCGCACCGATGTGCGGCGTGCCGTTTCATGCGGCGGAAAGCTACATCAATCGTCTGGTATCAAAAGGCTATAAAGTCGCGATCTGTGAGCAGGTAGAGGACCCGAAGCTTGCAAAGGGCATGGTAAAGCGTGAGGTTGTGCGGATTGTCACGCCCGGAACGAACGTGGATAATCAGTTTATAGACGAGGGAAAGAATAATTATTTAATGGCAGTCGTCTACCTTGAAAACCGGATCGGTATTTCCATCGTAGATGTCTCGACAGGGGATTATTTTCTGACGGAAGTGGAAGACACAAAACGGCTGCTCGATGAGATCAACAAATATCTGCCGTCCGAGATTATCTGCAATGATGCGTTTACGCTCTGCGGCGTTGATCTGGAAGATCTGCGCAGCAGACTGCATATCTGTGTCAACCGGCTGGAACCATGGTATTTTGATGAAGATGCCTGTAAAAAAGCACTGATGAAGCAGTTCCGGGTGCAGGTGCTGACAGGGCTTGGCATTGACGATTTCCCGAACGGATTGATTGCGGCGGGCGCAGTCATGCTGTACTTAAATGAGACACAGAAAATATCGTTGTCTCATATCACGCACCTTTACCCGTATCTGACAAGTAAATATATGCTTTTAGACAGCGCAACGAGGCGCAATCTGGAGCTGACGGAAACACTGCGTGAAAAAACAAAGCGCGGCAGTCTTTTATGGGTGCTGGACAAAACCAAAACAGCGATGGGAGCGCGGACTCTGCGCAGCTATCTCGAACAGCCGCTTGTGGAGAAAAGCGCGGTCGAGGAACGTCTGGAAGCGGTTTCCGAACTGTGCGCAGACCCAACTGCAAGGGATGAGATCAGAGAATATTTAAGTTCAATCTATGATCTGGAACGTCTGCTCGGCAAGGTCAGTTATATGAGTGCGAATCCGCGTGATCTGATTGCGTTTCGCAATTCTCTTGCCATGCTGCCGGGTATCAAGCTTGTGCTTGGCGGTTTTTCTTCCAAGCTGCTCCTTGGCATTGAAAAGAATATGGATGCGCTTGAAGATGTGTGCGCGCTGATCGGAGAAGCGATTGATGATGAAGAGCCGCCGCTCACGATCAGGGAGGGCGGCATTATCAGAGACGGCTATGACCATGATATAGACATGCTTCGCAGGGCAAAAACAGAGGGAAAGGACTGGCTTGCCAGGTTAGAGAGTGAAGACAGGGATCGCACGGGGATCAAAAACCTGCGCATTAAGTATAATAAAGTGTTCGGATACTATTTCGAGGTCACCAACTCGTTTAAGAACATGGTGCCTGACGATTATATCCGCAAACAGACACTGACGAATGCCGAGCGCTACACGACACCACGCTTAAAAGAATTGGAAGATACCATATTAAACGCGGAGGACAAGCTTACCGCGCTTGAATATGATGCGTTCTGCAGTGTGCGCGACCGGATCGCTGCAGAGCTGGACCGCATTCAGCGAACGGCAAAAGCAGTCGCTGCACTGGATGTGTTCGCATCACTTTCACTGACGGCGGAACGCAATCATTATGTGCGTCCAAAGATCAATGAAAAAGGTATTATTGATATTAAGGACGGCAGACATCCGGTTGTGGAGCAGATGATCGAGCATGACATGTTTGTTTCGAATGACACGCATCTGGATAATGGAAAGCATTGTATCGCCGTGATCACGGGACCGAATATGGCCGGAAAATCAACTTATATGCGCCAGACTGCGTTAATTGTGCTCATGGCGCAGATTGGTTCGTTTGTCCCGGCGAAGACTGCCGATATCGGGCTGGTGGACAGGATATTTACCCGTGTCGGTGCATCCGATGATCTTGCTTCGGGTCAGAGTACGTTCATGGTGGAAATGAATGAGGTTGCCAATATTCTGCGCAATGCAACGTCGAAATCCCTGCTTGTCTTAGATGAGATCGGACGGGGCACCTCCACGTTCGACGGACTGTCAATCGCGTGGGCAGTTATTGAACATATCAGCAACCGTAATATTTTAGGCGCAAAGACACTATTTGCAACACATTACCATGAGCTGACGGAACTTGAGGGGAAAATGGATAATGTGAATAATTACTGCATTGCCGTTAAGGAAAAGGGCGACGACATTGTATTTCTGCGAAAGATCATGAAGGGCGGCGCTGACCGCAGCTACGGCATTCAGGTAGCAAAGCTGGCAGGGGTTCCTGAGATGGTAATCGGGCGCGCAAAGGAGATCGCAGAACAGCTTTCAGACAATGACATTACCGACAGGATTCAGAATATTTCCTCGCCGTCAGGGACATCAGGAAAACATAAGCCTGTTTTGTGTGACGAGGTGGACAGAGGGCAGATGTCTCTGTTTGATGCGGTAAAAGACGAGGATGTTGTGAAGGAGCTAAAGGAAATTGATATCAGCAATTTAACGCCGCTTGACGCGCTGAATACACTGTACCGGCTGCAAAATAAGCTGAATAACCGATGGTAAAAGACTTTTGCTTGCGCAAAAGTCTTTCGGAGAATCCGCCTTCGGCAGATTCTCCGACGACTGAGTTTTAGAACATGTTTGCTTGCGCAAAAGTCTTTTGGAGCGATTAAAATTTTGTGGGATAAAAGGAGGCGCGGCATGGCGCAGATTGCAGTACTCGATTCGGAGACCATTGATAAGATTGCGGCAGGCGAAGTGGTAGAACGTCCTGTGAGCGTGGTAAAAGAGCTTGTGGAGAACGCAATGGATGCCGGTGCCGATGCCATAACCGTTGAGATCACAGAGGGCGGTACAAGTTTTATACGTGTAACGGACAACGGGAGCGGCATTCCGAAAGAACAGATACGTACGGCGTTTTTGAGGCATGCGACGAGTAAAATCCACTCTGTGGAAGACTTGCTTTCCATCCGTTCGCTTGGATTTCGCGGCGAGGCGCTCTCAAGTATCGCCGCGGTATCAAGAGTAGAGATCATCAGCAAGACGGCGGAGAGCTTTGCCGGCGTTCGTTATCTGATCGAGGGCGGTGCTGAGAAGGAACTTTCCGAGGTAGGAGCGCCGGACGGAACAACGATCATGGTGAGAAATCTGTTTTACAATATACCGGTTCGCAGGAAATTCCTGAAGTCATTTGCAACGGAGGGAAGCTATATAGCCGATCTGATGGAGCATCTTGCAATGTCAAGACCGGAAGTCTCATTCAAATTTGTAATAAACCGGGATACGCGTTTTCACACAAGCGGTAATGGCAGTCTGCGTGAAGTCATTTATCGCATTTACGGGCGCGATGTGTCGGAGCGCCTGATTCCGCTTGATTATGAACGCGACGGTATTCATATCAGCGGATATATCGGTAAGCCTGAAATGAACCGTGCGAACCGGAATATGGAAAATTATTTTGTCAACCGGCGTTATATTAAAAGTGATGTCATAGCGAGGGCGGTCGAGGAGGCATATCAGTCCTATCTGATGAAACACAAATATCCGGTATGCATGCTGGCTATTGATGTTCCCGCCGATGAAATTGACGTAAATGTCCATCCGTCTAAAATGGAAATCCGTTTTATCAGACAGCAGGAATTTTTTGACATCCTGTATCAGGCGGCGGTTGAGGCGCTGAAGGGAAAGGAAATGATTCCGCAGGTTCTTCTCGATGAAAAGGAGCATCTACAAGATGTTGTGGCAGAGCGGAAAGCCCTGAGTGCGGGGGCTCCCGAGCCGTTTGAGACAAGCAGGCGTCCGGTTTCTGTTGTGCGGGAAGAAACGGTTTATGGGGAAAAAGCACCAGATTTGCAAGATTTCTTTCAAACGAACCGTCAGACGAGGGTGATTGAGGAACAAATTGCGGCGGATAACGCGGAAAAAGACGATAATCATGCAAATTCTGTGCAATGGGACAATGACTTGATTATCGAAAATGCGCAGCAAACAGAACTATTTAGCGATAAAATGCTGAGTGAAGCAGCAAGACCCCGGCACAAGATTTTGGGGCAGATATTTGATACTTACTGGCTTGTGCAGTATGAGGATAAGCTTTTTATCATTGATCAGCATGCCGCGCATGAAAAGGTAAAATTTGAACGCCTGATGAAGCATTTGAAAGAAAAGGACACTCCGAGACAGATGCTTACGCCGCCGATGATCCTGCATCTGAATGCCAGAGGTTTTCAGGTGTTGACGGAATATCGCGAGCGTTTTTCTGAGCTTGGATTTGAAATTGAAGATTTTGGCGGAAACGAGGCAGCTGTCCGTACGGTTCCGATGGATTTATACGGCTGTAACGAGCGCGAGCTCCTGATGAATATGCTGGATGAACTTGCGGATGGACCGGTCCGCGGCACGCCTGATGTGATTTATGAGAAGCTGGCTTCCATGGCGTGTAAGTCTGCCGTAAAGGGAAATATGTCCCTGACGGCGGCTGAGGCGGAGGAACTAATTAATGAGCTTCTTCGTTTGGAAAATCCGTATCATTGTCCGCATGGCAGACCGACCATTGTTTCCATGTCCAAGTATGAACTGGAAAAGAAATTTAAGCGGATTGTATAAAAAAGACCGCAAAGCGGTCTTTTGAAGAATCCGCAAAGCGGATTCTTCACGGGTTGAGGAAGTTCCTATGGGTTATAAAGACCGCGGAGCGGTCTTCTGGATTTGGGAGGGAACCGGATGAACGGGCGACCACTTGTCATTCTTACAGGACCGACTGCGGTTGGAAAGACAGCACTTTCCATTTCGCTGGCAAAAACAATCGGCGGAGAGATTATCTCCGCCGATTCCATGCAGGTTTACCGCCGTATGGACATCGGTACGGCAAAGATCAAAAAAGAGGAAACAGAGGGCGTTCCGCATCATCTGATTGATGTGCTTGAGCCGGAGGAGCCCTTTGATATTGTGCGTTTTCAGGCAATGGCAAAACAGGAAATGCACGCTATTTATGAGAGAGGACATATTCCTGTTTTAGTAGGGGGAACGGGATTTTATATCCAGTCCGTGCTCTATGATATTGATTTTTTGGAACATTGTGAGGAGAGCCCCTGCAGGAAGCAGTTAGAAGAACAGGCGGAAACGCCGGAAGGTGCGGCAGCGCTCTATGAGCGGCTTTGCGAGATTGATCCGGAATCGGCAAAATTGATCCATGCCAATAATCTGAAACGCGTGATCCGTGCAATTGAATTTTACGAGGAAAACCATGCGCCGATCTCTGCACATAACGAGAGCCAGCGCAAAAGACGGTCACCCTATGCGTTCTGTTATTTTGTCCTGAATGAGGCGCGTGAAAAACTGTATGCGCGTATTGATGCGCGTGTGGACCGGATGATGGAAGACGGCCTGCTGAAAGAAGTGGAGGACTTACGCGCGTCGGGATGCACACGCGGCATGGTTTCCATGCAGGGTCTTGGCTATAAAGAACTGCTTGACTATCTGGACGGGCAGATCAGCTTAGACGAGGCGGTTTATCGTATTAAGAGGGATACGCGGCATTTCGCAAAACGCCAGATCACATGGTTTAAGCGCGAGCGGGACGTCATCTGGCTTGAGCGGGGCGATTTTGATTCGGAAGACGCGATTCTTGCCGGGATGCTTGAACATCTGCAAAAAAGAGGCGTTTGGGCGCAGAAGACATAAAGATATGCCAGTTAAGATTACTGCAGGAAGAATGGTCAGGCAAAGGGAAAAAGTCGAAAAACATCCGAAATTATCCGTTTTGGGGATGATACAGACGAAACAGGAGATGGAGATCGTGACAGATACCACATTAGAAGCAATGTATGAAAGCATGGGGATTTCCCGTGAAGTTTATGAGGCCGGCAGACGCGTACAGGAACGTCTGCGCAGCCGGTTCCAGAAAATTGACGAGACAGCGCAGTATAATCAGCTCAAGGTGCTCAAAGCCATGCAGGAAGCGCGTGTTTCCGAGGCGTGCCTGCTTGGCACGACCGGCTATGGTTACGGGGATATTGGCAGAGATACGTTAGAGCAGGTCTACGCGAAGCTGTTTCATGCAGAAGATGCGCTTGTGCGTCCACAGATCACCTGCGGCACACACGCGCTTGCGCTGGCACTCATGAGCAATGTAAGGCCGGGAGATGAAATCTTGTCCCCGGTCGGCAAACCCTATGACACGTTGGAGGAAGTGATCGGCATCCGGCCTTCTAAGGGTTCCCTTGCCGAGTACGGTGTCACATACCGGCAGGTGGAGCTCACAAAAGACGGCGGCTTTGACTATGACGGAATCCGGGCGGCAGTCAATCAAAAGACAAAACTTGTTACGATTCAGCGCTCCAAAGGCTATCTGGAGCGCCCGACACTGTCAGTCGAAAAAATCGGAGAACTGATCTCATTTATTAAAAAGATAAAGCCGGACGTGATCTGTATGGTAGATAACTGTTATGGGGAATTTGTTGAACGGACGGAACCGACGGATGTCGGCGCGGACATGGCGGTCGGCTCCCTGATCAAGAATCCGGGTGGCGGGCTTGCCCCGATCGGCGGATATATTGCAGGGAAAAAAGAATGTGTGGAAAACGCGGCGTATCGTTTGACGTCGCCGGGACTTGGCAAGGAGGTCGGAGCATCACTCGGTGTGCTTACCAACTTTTATCAGGGACTTTTTATGGCGCCGGCTGTGACGGCAAGTGCCTTAAAGGCGGCGGTCTTTGCGGCAAATCTCTATGAACCGTTCGGCTATGTGTGCACGCCTGACGCTTCGCAGGAACGTTATGACATCATTCAGGCGATCCGGTTTGAAACGCCGGAGGGCGTGCGGGCATTTTGTCAGGCAGTGCAGGCAGCGGCAGCTGTAGACAGCCATGTTGTGCCGGAGCCGTGGGATATGCCGGGCTATGACAGCAAGGTCATCATGGCTGCCGGCGCGTTTGTGTCCGGTTCGTCAATCGAACTTTCGGCAGACGGGCCGATGAAGCCACCTTACAATGTGTTTTTTCAAGGAGGGCTTACATGGGAGCATGCCGGTTTTGGCATTCTGAAAACCTTGCAGCGCTTTGTGGACGACGGTTTCATTGACAGGTCAGCGCTCTCTAAGCTGTAAGCCGCATGTAACAGTTCAGCTATATGGCATCAGTGTAACGGTTCAGCCGGAAGGCCGGACCATTACAGCCGCATGGCAAAAAACATCATAATGAGGTATACATGATTTTGGTTTTGTGTTAGAATAGTATCGATTGTGGGCACCCTCATCACGCGCAGATGTATCCGAAGAGTATTTTGAAGCGAACGAGGGTATACTTATGAAAAATCAGACAGACTTACCGTATGAGAAATTTCTTGCATACGGTGCACAGAATCTAACGGATGCGGAGCTTCTTGCCATTATCATCCGAACGGGAACCAAGGGTGAGGACGCGCTTGGACTGGCGAAAAAAATCCTTTCCATGAACGCCAATCAAGATGGTTTGCTGCAGCTTCAGCATATTCATCTGGAGCAGTTAAAATCCCTTAAGGGAATCGGCGAAGTAAAAGCAGTGCGGATTAAGTGCGTCGCCGAACTGTCAAACCGGATTGCGGCCTGCCGTATGCGGGAACGGGTGGATTTTTCCAAGCCGGAGCTGGTTGCCGCTTATTACATGGAGCAGATGCGCCACCTTGAAAATGAGCAGGTGCGGATGCTTCTGCTTGATAACCGGTGCCGCCTCATTATGGATGCGGTACTGTCAACGGGAACGGTGAATTTCTCCGTTCTTTCGCCGCGCGATATTTTTATCCGGGCGCTGGAGTATCGGGCAGTCTATATCATGCTGCTGCATAATCACCCGAGCGGGGACCCGGAACCAAGCGGAGAAGATTATACGGTGACGGCAAAGATTAAGGCGGCGGGTTCCTTCCTGCAGATTCCGTTATTGGACCACATCATCATCGGCGATGGCCGGTATGTGAGCTTTCTGGAGGAGAAGCTTCTGTGAGAGAACACCACTACTGTTAGAAAGGGGTACATGAGGTTGGGAAATAATACATTCGGCATCGACCTTGGGACAAGCAACATCAAAATTTACAGCAGGAACGAGGACGCAATCCTTGTGGAGAAAAACATGATTGCGATCGAGAACAAAAACACGCTGTTTGCCTATGGCGATTCGGCGTATGAAATGTTCGAAAAAGCGCCTTCCAATATCCATATTTCCTACCCGCTCTGCAACGGCGTGATTGCGGATATCCAGAATATGCAGCTTCTTGTGAAATATTTCGTCAGTGATATCTGCAAAGGCAATATCCGTCCGGCCGATTATTACATTGCGGTACCGACAGATGTGACGGAAGTTGAAAAGAGAGCGTTTTATGATCTGGTGAAGGACGCGGGCGTAAAAGCACGCAAGATCATGGTTGTGGAGAAAGCAGTTGCAGACGGACTCGGGCTGGACATTGACGTAAAAAATTCACAGGGCGTTCTGGTTGTCAACGTTGGTTATGATACAACGGAGATTTCCATTTTGTCGCTTGGCGGGATTGTTTTAAGCAAAATGATCAAAGTGGGCGGGCAGAAATTCGACGAGGCGATCCGCAACGCAATCCGGAGGGAATACAGTCTTCTGATCGGCGGAAAGACGGCGGAAAAAGTTAAAATTTCGCTGTGTGAACTGGAGGAAAATAGTGCGAATGCAGTTGTGTACGGACGCGACATTGTGACCGGGCTTCCGGTGGAGCGTGAGATACCGACTTCACTTGTAGACGAGTGCCTGAAAGAACATTTTGCGACGATTATTGATAACATCAAGGTGATTCTGGAGAGAACACCGCCTGAACTTGCGGCGGATATCTACCGTCATGGTGTCTACCTGACCGGAGGCGCGTCGCAGGTTAAGCACCTTGCTGAACTGATTGCAAAAGGAACCGGACTAAAGATTAATTCGATTGATACGCCGATCGAGAGCGTTGCACTCGGTCTGGCGAAGATCATTAAAGAAGATAACTATAAATCTGTTGCGTATGCGATTGAAGGAATGAGCAAGTAAGTATGAGTCCTGTTATTAAAAAAAAGGGAGAACATTTTCACCTTCCAAGCAAATATCTTCTCCTGATCCTGACGGTTTTGTGCGTCGGCATGATGCTGATTACGCTGACGACGGATTTTACCAAAGGACCGTTAAACGGGATAGTGGGAGCTGTGATTACGCCGTTTCAGGCAGGAATCAGCGAAGTGGGCAGCTATTTGTCGGAGCGTGTGGACGAGCTCGTTGAAATCCGTGATCTGCTTACGGAGAATGAAGACCTAAAACGCCAGATTGACGAATTGACGTTACAGAACACACTGCTGCAGCAGGACCGGTTTGAGCTATATCAGCTCAGGGAACTTTATGAGCTGGATCAGTCCTACGAAGGTTATACGAAGGTCGGAGCGCGCATTATTGCGAAGGATGCAGGCAACTGGTTTTCGTCTTTTATTATTGATAAGGGGACGGACGACGGGCTTGCTGTCGATATGAATGTGATCGCGGACGGCGGACTTGTGGGGCGGATTACGGTGATTGGCCCGAACTGGGCGCGCGTGGAGTCCGTCATTGCGGATAATGTCAACGTCAGCGGAATGGTATTATCAACGGAGGACAATGTCATTGTATCAGGCAGTCTGGAGCTCATGGCGGGCGGAAAGATTTCGTTTTCCCAACTGATCGATTCGGACAATGAAGTCATGATTGGTGATAAGATCGTGACCTCCAATATATCGGATAAATATCTTCCGGGTATCGTGATCGGCTACATAACGCAGATCGATACGGACGCAAACAACTTATCAAAATCGGGTTTTCTGACGCCGGCAGTCGATTTTGAGCATTTGGAGGTTGTTTTGGTTGTCCTTGACAGAAAACAGACTGTCGGTGAACCGTAAGTCTTAGGAATGAGGAAGCTGAATGAGAAAAATTGTGATAGCGCTGATGGTACTGTTCTGCTTTGTACTGCAGGGGACGCTTATGCAATGGATTGCGCTTGGAGGGATCGCACCGAATCTGCTGATCATCATGGCGTCCGCTTACGGGTTCATGCGCGGAAAAAAGAACGGTTTACTGGTAGGTTTTTTCTGCGGCCTGCTGACGGATATCTTTTTTGGTCAGGTCATCGGATTTTACGCGATTATTTACATGTATATCGGATACGCAAACGGCATGTTCCACCGCGTGTTTTTCCCGGAGGATATTAAACTGCCGCTGTTTTTAATCACAGTCAGCGATCTTGTGTACGGTTTCGCGGTTTATGTCCTGTTATACCTGTTGAGAGGGCGCTTTGAGCTGCCTTTTTATTTTTTGCATGTGATTCTGCCCGAAATGGTGTATACAATTGTACTAACGGTTTTAATTTATCCGGTGAACTTAAAAATAAACCGTAAATTTGATGAGATTGAGAAAAGGAGCGAGAAGAAGTTTGTTTAGTAATTTTAAGGACTGGCTGATCCGGTTTGTCACATCCCGTTTTTTCATACTTTCTCTGCTTGTGATCGGTCTGTGCGCAGCACTTGTTTACAGGCTGTTTGATTTACAGATCGTGCACGGCGAATCCTACATGGAAAATTTCAGGCTCCGCATCAGAAAAGAGCGCTCCATTCAAAGCACGCGCGGTCAGATTTTTGACCGAAACGGTAACATCATTGCCTATAATGAGCTTGCCTATTCTGTGATCATTGAGGATGTTTATGATTCCGGTTCGAACAAAAATGAAGAACTAAACACGACAATTTATAACCTGATTCACATGATAGAAGAGAATGGGGATTCCGTGATCAATGATTTTTCCATTGTGATTGATGAAGATGGAAAATTTTCTTATACAGTAACAGGAAACGTGCTGCTGCGTTTTCTGGCGGACATTTACGGACACAGCAGCATTCAGGATCTGACCTACGCGGAGAAGACAGCGACGCCTGATGAGGTAATGGAATATCTGGGGGGCAGACGGCGCTTTGCCGTTGGGAAATATCTTTATGATGAGGATGGCAGTTATCTGCTGGACGAGGCAGGGAACCGGCAGTTTTTGGTTGGAGAGGGATACACAAAGGAGGAACTGCTAAAAATTGTGACGATTCGTTATGCCATGAGCCTGAACAGCTATCAGAAGTATATTCCGACGACGGTGGCAACGGATGTTTCGCAGGAGACGATTGTTACAGTAATGGAAAACAGTGATCTGCTTGCGGGCGTATCCATCTTTGAGGATACGATACGCAAATATGTGAATGCCGTTTATTTCAGCAATATTGTCGGTTATACGGGCAAGATCTCTTCGGAGGAGCTTGTAACGTATCAGGCACAAAGCGACAATTATGCGAGCAGCGACATTGTCGGGAAAACAGGCATTGAGCAGAGTATGGAAATGGAGCTGCAGGGCACGAAAGGCTCTGAGATCGTGTATGTTGATAATTTAGGCAGGGTCATTGAAACAGCGGAACGTACGGAGCCGACTGCGGGGAATGATATTTATCTGACAATTGACATGGAACTGCAGGAGACAGCTTACCATATACTGGAGCAGAAGATTGCGGGCATCCTGCTTGAAAAGATCAAGAACATCAAAGAGTATATCCCTACAGAACATGCAACGGAAAGCCAGATTCAGATTCCAATTTACGACGTGTACTTTGCGCTGTTTGACAATAATGTCTTGAAGATGAACGATTTTGATCATGAAGATGCGACCGAGACCGAAAGCATTGTCTATGCAAATTATCTGGATAACAAGGACATTGTAATGGAAAGGCTCCGTCAGGAGCTCTTGGAGACAGGAACGGTTTACCGCGATCTGGACACGGAATATGCGGTTTACGAGAGCTATATCGTGACAATGCTGCAGTCGGATAATGTCGGTATTCTGCGGACAGAGCGGATCGACACGTCAGATGCGACATATAAGGCGTGGCGAAATGATGAGACGATCAGTCTTCAGGAATATCTGCGCCATGCGATATCTATGAACTGGATAGATACGGCAAAGCTCCCGCTTAACGATCAATATGCGGATTCAGAGGAAATCTATGCGGTGCTCGTGGATTATATGATATCTTATCTGAGCGACAATACGGAATTTGGCAAACGCATGATCAAATATATGATCTTAAATGACAGACTGACAGGGAAGCAGGTGTGCCAGCTTTTGATCGACAGGGAAATCGTGCATCTGACAGATGAGGAGCTTGCCGCATTTGCCAATCAGGCAGTCAGTCCGTATCAGTTTATGAGGAACCGCATTCAAAACCTCGATATTACGCCTGCGCAGCTTGCACTGGATCCGTGTACCGGAGATA
The DNA here is from genome assembly GCA_002493905.1 of Lachnospiraceae bacterium UBA7050. Classification (GTDB taxonomy): domain Bacteria; phylum Bacillota; class Clostridia; order Lachnospirales; family Lachnospiraceae; genus DLAJ01. The sequence continues at coordinate 114,016 of DLAJ01000017.1, forward strand.
TGGTAATTACAGACGTCAATACGGGTGACGTGCTTGCCATGGTATCTTATCCGGGATATGACACGAACCGCGTGTCGGATGCGGCTTACTGGAATAAAATCAATACCGACTTATCGTACCCGATGCTGAATTACACAACGCAGCGCAGAACGGCACCGGGATCCACCTTTAAGATGGTTTCGGCATCCGCCGTACTTGAGGACGGTTTTTTAACAACACAGGATAAGATCGTCTGCCACGGTATGTTTGACCGTCTGGATGCGGCAAACCGCTGCTGGATTTATCCCGGTGCGCACGGTTCCTTAAATGTGTCGGGCGCAATCCGCAATTCGTGCAACTGCTTTTTTTATGAGGCGGCTTACCGGATGAGTCTGGAGGACGGCACTTATGATTCCGATGCGGGCATTGAAGTGCTGACGAAATATGCGGAGCTTTTTGGACTGGGAGATAAGTCGGGAGTGGAAGTGGAGGAGTCTGCGCCTAAAATTTCAGATGAATATCCGGTTATCACCGCAATCGGACAGGGCAACGCCAACTACTCCACCGCGCAGCTTGCGCGATACGTTACAACAGTCGCAAACAGCGGAACGTGTTATAATTTGACATTGATAGACCGTATTGAGGATGCGGAGGGAAATATTATCCGGCAAAATCATGCGGAGGTCAGAAATACGCTGGACTTCGCGGATACCACATGGGATGCCATCCATACGGGCATGCGTCAGGTGATTGAGAATAAGCGTTACTATGCGGGACTTGAAGTTCAGGTCGCTGGAAAGACCGGGACGGCACAGGAAAGCAGAACGCGTCCGCCCCATGCGCTTTTTGTATGCTACGCACCATATGAAAACCCTGAGATTGCGATCGCGACGCGTATCGAGTACGGTTATACTTCTGATTACGCGGCGGAAACGACGCGGGATGTGATCAAATACTATTTCGGACTTGCCCCGAAAGAGGAGCTTGTCACCGGAATGGCGGATGACATTCAGGCATCCGGTGCCAGAACGGACTAAAAAAGAGTTTGCGTTCCGCAAACTCTTTCGAAGAACGCTGCGCGTTCTTCTGGGCTGCGGAAACTCTCTTCGAAGAAATGCCAAAGGTATTTCTTCTGGAACGCAAAGCGGATTCTTCCGGGATCAGGAAAAACTTACAGTTTTTGGCAGAAAGGAGTGTGAAAATAGATTGAGTAATCCCTTGGTGATGATAAAAAGTTATCCGCACGGCATTGCACTGCACCTGGATGCGGACGCTCCGTTTTCGGATATTCTTGAGGAACTGAAAGATAAAATGAAGGAAGCTGCCGGGTTTTTTCAGGGAGCAAGGCTGGCATTGTCCATTGAGGACAGGAAAGTCAGCCCGCAGGAAGAGCGCCAGCTCATTCAGGCGCTGGCACTTTACGGGGGGCCTGATATTTTCTGCGTTGCAGAAAGAAGCGGCAGAGGGGACGATTTTTATGTACATGCGCTGCAGAAAGCGGAGCCACGCGCAGCAGAGGAACCGTATCTTTTACATAAAGGCAGCCTGACTGACGGGGAGGTATTGGAAAACAGTAAAAAAACCATCATTGTGATCGGAGACATCGGTGAGGACTGTCGTGTGATCTCGGCGCGCAACATTATTGTGCTTGGGGGATTATACGGAGAGGCGTATGCAGGTACGGACTCCAACGAAAATCATTATGTTGCCGCTCTGAGTATGGAGACGGACAGGATCACGATTGCCGGCTGCAAGGCGGCAGAGCAGAAAGGAAAATGGTTTTCACGCACGAAGAAGCAGCCGCAGATTGCGGTTGTAAGAAACCATGAGGTAATAAAAGAGACCATCACAAAAGAATACCTGAATGATTCCGGCTTAGAGTTGTTTTAACGCCTGACACATTTAGGGGACAACTATTTCAATCAAAACGGAGGAACACAGTATGAGCGAAGTAATTGTCATCACGTCAGGAAAAGGCGGTGTTGGAAAGACCACAACATCTGCAAACATTGGAACAGGTCTTGCGGCACTTGGCAAAAAAGTGGTATTGATCGACACGGATATCGGACTGCGCAACCTCGATGTCGTGATGGGACTGGAAAACCGTATTGTCTATAACCTTGTGGACGTCATCGAGGGAACCTGCCGCATCAAACAGGCCCTCATCAAAGATAAGCGGTATCCCGGACTGTTTCTGATGCCTTCCGCACAGACAAGAGATAAAACGGCAGTCACGCCCGGACAAATGATAAAAATGATTTCCTTTTTGAGAGACCAGTTTGACTTTATTATTCTTGACTGTCCGGCGGGAATTGAGCAGGGCTTTCAAAATGCAATTGCAGCGGCGGATCATGCCGTGATTGTTACGACACCGGAGGTGTCGGCAATCAGGGACGCAGACCGGGTGATCGGACTGCTGGAGGCGCATGAGATCGCAAAAATGGAATGCATTGTCAACAGAGTCCGTCCTGATATGGTACGCCGGGGTAATATGATGAGTGTGGATGACGTCATTGATATTCTGGCGCTGCCGCTTCTCGGCGCGGTGCCGGATGATGAAAATGTTGTGATTGCGACCAATCAGGGAGAACCGCTTGTCGGGACTGCTACTATGGCCGGGCGCGCATACCGCAATATCTGTGCAAGACTTTTGGGAGAGGATGTGCCGCTCCTCAATTTTGACAGCGGCCGGCATGTTCTGTCAAAACTTGGAGGCGTATTCAAAAGAGGTCAGGGGGCGAAACTATGAGAAGACTATTCCGCCCCAAAAAAACACGTACCATAGCGAAAGGCCGCTTGAAGATTCTGCTGATTTCCGACCGTGTGAACTGTTCGCCGCAGATGATGGAACTGCTGAAAAATGATATTTCCAAAGTTATTTCTAAATACATGAAAATTGATGAACAGCAGATGGAGGTTCAGATTGGACAGACGGACGGAGGCGGGCGCCGCTCTGAGAGAAAGCCTGTGCTCTATATCAATATGCCAATACTGGAAATTGGGAAAATAGGAATACGGGAAAACGGGAATATTATGACCGGATGAGAACGAACGCCGCCGTGCTTCGCGCGGCGACTTATCGTAACGAACGCCGCCGCGCTTTGCGAGCCGGCTTATCGTAACGAACGCCGCCGCGCTTTGCGAGCCGGCTTATCGTAATGGAAGAGGGATACGGATGAAAAAAAAGTACCGGATCAGAGATTATAATTTTTTGCTTGTCATATTTGTGGTCGCCGTTTCTATTATCGGGGTGCTGGCGATCGGAAGCGCAAAAGAATCCCTGCAGAATAAGCAGATGATGGGGGTTATTCTGGGCTTTTTTCTCATGCTTGTCATTTCCCTGTTTGATTACGGCTTCTTTTTGAAATTTTACTGGCTGATTTACGGCGTGAACCTTGCGCTGCTGCTTCTTGTGCGCCTGATTGGGCGGGATGCCGGAGGCGCGCAGAGGTGGGTCAATATTTTCGGGATTCAGTTCCAGCCATCCGAACTTGCAAAAATTTTATTGATTTTATTTTATGCACAGTATATCATGTTACATAAGGAGAAGCTGAACAAGTTAAAAACACTTGTCACAATGATTTTGCTGTTTATTCCGCCGCTTGCGCTTGTCTATTTACAGCCGGACATGTCAACAAGTATCGTCATTATCGTGGTTTTTGTCGTCCTGCTCTTCGTTGGGGGATTGAGCTGGAAGATTATCGCGGGAGTGGCGGCGGTCGTTATCCCGACTTTTGTGATTTTATTCATGCTGATCTTACAGCCAGACCAGAAGATCATCCGCGATTTTCAGCAGACGAGAATATTGGCATGGCTGTATCCGGATGAATACGAGAATGCAGAAGGATATCAGCAGCAGAATTCCATTATGGCGATTGGTTCGGGGCAGTTGATGGGGAAAGGACTGAACAGTACCTCAATCGCTTCGGTTAAAAGCGGAAACTTTATTTCGAAAACAGAAACCGATTTTATTTTTGCGGTTGTCGGTGAAGAATTGGGCTTTGTCGGCAGTACATCAACAGTGCTTCTGCTTTTTGGAATTTCCCTGATGTGTTTTAATACGGGAAGAAAAGCAAAGGATCTGGCGGGAAGCCTGATATGCGCAGGCGTCGGCATCATCATTGGTTTTCAGAGTTTTACGAATATTTCCGTTGCAACAGGTCTGTTTCCGAATACAGGAATTCCGCTGCCATTTGTCAGCAACGGGTTAACTTCGCTTCTCTGTCTGTATATGGGGATTGGGTTTGTCCTGAATGTAAGACTGCAATGCGAAAAAAAATACTAAGAGAAGGTGTGTGTGGGACAGATGAATATTGCATTGATCGCACATGATGCGAAAAAGAAGCTGATGCAGAATTTCTGCATTGCGTATCGGGGAATTTTAAGTAAGCACGAGCTGTATGCAACCGGAACGACTGGAAGGCTGATCGCTGAGGTTACAAATCTGAACATTCATAAATATCTTGCGGGGCATTTAGGCGGAGAGCAGCAGATTGGCGCACAGATTGAGCATAATCAGATTGATCTTGCCATTTTTCTGCGGGACCCGCTCTCTGCGAAGCCGCACGAGCCGGATGTCAACAACGTTGTCAAGCTGTGTGATACCTATAATATCCCCTTGGCGACGAACTTGGCGACGGCAGAGCTGTTGATCAAGTCCTTAGACAGAGGAGATCTGGAGTGGCGTGAAATATACAAATAGTTTTATGAAAAGTATAACGGCGGCAGTTTTGTGTCTGCTGATATTGCTGACGGGATGCGGGGAGCTGTCTTATGAGATGGCATATGACCCCGATTATCCGGTCAGTAGTTTTCGTGTGGTGACAAACGACCGCTATGCGGTTGCAGAATCTTTTGCGGCAGGACTATGCGTGACGTCGGGAAGCGTGACGGAGAATACGGCGTTTGTTCCCGGGGATATCGGTGCCGCGGGATTATTTGACTTAAGTAATTCCAGGGTAGTCTACGCAAGCAATATCCATGGGAAGCTGTATCCGGCAAGCATGACAAAGGTGATGACCGCGCTTGTTGCGCTTAAATACGGCAATCTGGACGATATGCTTGTTGCATCTGAGAATGCAGTAATTGATGAATACGGGGTACAGACATTCGGAATTGAGGCAGGGGACCGGATGACACTGGATCAGGCGCTGCATATTCTGCTTATCAAATCCGCAAATGATATCGGTATCATGATCGCGGAACATATTGCGGGAAGTGTGGAGGGATTTGCGCAGATGATGAATGATGAGGCAGCGCGCATAGGTGCCACAAATTCTCATTTTATGAATCCGCATGGACTGCATGATGAGGAACATTACACAACTGCTTATGATATGTATCTGATCTTTCAGGAAGCGCTGCAGTATGAGGAGTTTAGGCAGATCATTGCCATGGATTCCTATACAACCGTGTATACAAATGCGGAGGGAACTCCCTGTGAGGCGACGGTCAGGTCAACGATTCAATATCAGACAGGAAATTATACGGCACCGGATAATATTACGGTGATCGGCGGGAAAACCGGAACGACTAACGCGGCGGGCAACTGCCTGATCCTGCTTGTAAAAGATACTTCAGGGAACCAGTATATTGCTGTAATCATGCGTGCAAGGGAACGTGCGGTTCTTTATGAAAAGATGAATTCTTTGTTGAAAGAAATTTACGGTCAGTGATGCGGCCGGCGTAAATGGATGGGGATCGTGAAAAACAATGTCAAAATCCGGTAAAGTTGTAAAATATAGAAAGCCTTTGAATCTGAATATCGGAATGATTATATTCGGATTTATTTTTATATACATTATCGTCTGCATCATTACATATTTCCGTTCAGAACACATTGCAGGCTATGAAGTTACGATGGGTTCACTCTCAACGAGCAATATTTATACAGGAATTGCCATCAGGGAAGAACAGATTGTTTATTCTGCCGGTGACGGATATGTGAATTATTTCGCGGGAGAGGGTGAGAAAATCGGTGCGAACCAGCTTGTTTATACAATCGACGGCAGTGGGCGGCTCGCAGAACTGATGTCACCGGGAAAAGAAGAGAATACCTTAAATGACGCTGAACTACTGCAGCTGCGGCAGGAATGCATTTCCTTTGCAGGCAGTTTTCATGACCGTTCATTTTACTCCGCTTATGATTTTAAGCATGTGATGAACGGTGCTGTACTGCGTCTTGCAACGGCGAACACGCTTGAGAATATTGATAATATCAACGATGCCGGAATCGCAGGTTCTGTACATCTTTATTATGCGCCGGAGCCAGGGGCTGTTATTTATTCGGTGGACGGCTACGAAGATATGACAGCATCGGAAATCACAAAAGAACGGTTTGACCAGACGCTGTATGAAAAAAAGAGTCTTGCAAATAATGAACTCTTATCCCAGGGAGATGCTGCGTACAAGCTGTGTACTTCAGAAAACTGGTCGATTGTCATACCTCTTGACGAAGAGCAGGAACGTGCGCTTGCCGATGAGAGCTATGTACAGGTTAAATTTCTAAAGGATCAGACGCGGTCATGGGCTTCCCTTGAGATTCTTCATCTGCCGGACGGTGTATATGGCGTACTTGGCTTTCATACGTCCATGCTCACCTACTGCATGGAACGCTTTATCGAAGTAGAATTGATCCTGGAGGAGGAAAAAGGGCTGAAGATACCGGTATCTTCTATAGTGGAACGGGAATTCTATCTGGTTCCGTCCGAGTATGTATATACGGCAGAAGGCGGAAAAGCGCAGTTTGTTTCCAGACAGGTTTATACCGAGGATGGCGGTTTAAGCTGGGAGAGCGTAAATGTTACTGTTTACAACGAGAGCGAAGGGAATCTGTATATTGGAGAAGATTTGCTGCAGGGCGGAGATGTGCTGCAAAAAGAAGACTCGGAGGAAACGTTCACTGTCGGTACAAAAGCAACACTGTTGGGAGTCTACAATATCAACAAGGGCTATGCCGATTTCCGGCAGATTAGCATTCTATATCAAAATGAGGATTATGCGATCGTAAAATCCAATACAACCTATGGCTTATGTGTTTACGATCATATTGTGTTAGACGCGTCTGCAGTGCTGGAAGACGATTTTACTCACTAAATATTTATTTTATGTGTTGACATAGAGACAAAAAACAATGATAATGAAACTAGTGATGGAAAGGCATAGGTACTGATATGGGTGTAATGGACAAGTTTATCAACGCGATGAAGCTCAATCCGGAAGATGAAGACGATTACTACGATGATTACGAGAGTGATGAGCCTGTAGAGGAGAAACCACAAAGGAACAGCTACCGGGAGCGTGAGCGGGAACGCGATTATGATGATAGTGATTACGAGGAAAAACCGCCGAAAAAGCCTGCGTCAAAGGTTACACCGATGAAGCAGACGAGACGTTCTTCCGGAAACGGGATGGAAGTATGTGTGATTAAGCCTACTACCGTGGAGGAAGCACGGGAAATTACTGATACGCTTTTATCAAACAGAACGGTCGTTCTAAATTTGGAAGGCTTGGATGTGGATGTTGCCCAGCGCATTATTGATTTTACATCGGGATCAACTTACGCAATTAAAGGTAATCTGCAAAAAATATCACACTATATTTTTATAATCACGCCAGCAAGTGTGGATATATCCGGGGATTTTCAGGAAATATTGAGCGGCTCTTTCGATGTACCGATCAGAAATAAGTAAATAGTCCGTTGAGTTGCATATAAAGATATGACAGACAGAACACGAAAAGAAAAACTTCCCGCAGACGTTCATCGGAAGCGGGAAGTTTTTTAAGTCAAAACATTTGAAATAGATAGTAAAAGTATCTATAATATGAAAAGTGAGCAGAAATAGTATCTGTTTCTTGATATGAAAGCATTTCGGATTGGATTGCACGAAGTGGTATGCACGAAGTGGTATGCACGAAGTGGTATGCACGAAGTGGTATGCATACTGCTGCAGAAAGGATGACTGCAGTTATGGAAGAACGGGTTACCGTTATGTTAAATAAGAAGCCTGCATATGACATTGTATATGGCACCGGCTTTGAAGCGCTGCCCTCGGAGCTTGACGGCATGGGGATTTCTTCGCGCAGACTCTGCATTGTTACGGATTCCAATGTAAGGGAGCTATACGCCGATATACTGAAAAATCTGCTTTGTCCGCACGCAAAACAGGTGGATGTATTTTCATTTCCCGCGGGAGAGGCATTCAAGACACTGGATACCGTTCGTGATCTCTATGCTTTTTTGATTGCGCAGCATTATGACAGAAAGGATTTGCTTGTTGCGCTTGGAGGCGGCGTGGTCGGTGATGTTACGGGTTATGCGGCAGCAACGTATCTGCGCGGCATTGATTTTATTCAGGTACCCACAACGTTGATTGCCCAGTCGGACAGTTCTATAGGCGGTAAGACCGGCGTGGACTTTGACGGATATAAAAATATGGTTGGCGCGTTTTATATGCCGCGTCTGGTTTATATGAATATTGAGACGTTAAAAACACTTGATGACAGACAGTTTTATTCCGGATTTGCAGAAGTCATGAAGCATGGGCTGATCAGGGATGCATTGTTTTACGAGTGGCTTTTAGAACATATGTATGAAATCCATGAGCGGGATACGGAGACGCTTAAAGAGATGGTTATGCGGAGCTGTGCTGTAAAAAAACTTGTTGTAGAGAAAGATCCGTTGGAAAAAGGCGACCGCGCACTCCTGAATTTTGGACATACGATCGGACATGCGATTGAAAAATATAAGAATTTTGAATTGTCACACGGTGAAAGCATTGCGCTCGGCTTCGTTGCAGCAGCGTATATTTCATGGAAACGTGGGTTATTGTCGATGGAAGAGTATTATGAGATACGTGATATGCTCGTACCGTTTAACCTCCCGATCAGTATTGACCATATTGATCCGGAGCAGATTGTAGCACTCACAAAATCGGATAAAAAAATGGAACATGGAACGATCCGGTTTATCCTTTTGAAAAAAATTGGCAAAGCTATGATTGATACCAGCGTTACAGAACAGGAAATGTTAGACGCAGTTCGGGAAATTTATTTTGATGAAGAGGATGAGCGTGCATGAACAGAAAAAAAATAATCCGTTTGGTATTGGATTTTGTTTTATTTGTCCTGTTGGTGTTTGTCGATCAGGGAACCAAGTATCTTGCGGTACTGCGGCTGAAAGACCACGCACCGGTGCCGATCATAAGCGGTGTTTTTGAACTGCATTATCTGGAAAACCGCGGGGCTGCATTTGGAATGCTGCAAAACCAAAAAGTATTTTTTATTTTCATTGCAGTTGTAATTCTTGCAGCAATCTGTTATGTGCTGTTCCGCATGCCGGACCGGAAGCGCTACCGCAGCATGAACTTGTTCTGTGTTCTGATTGCCGCCGGTGCGGTCGGTAATATGATTGACCGCTTTCAATATGATTATGTGGTTGATTTCCTCTATTTTGTGTTGATTCACTTTCCGATTTTTAATGTGGCGGATATTTATGTGACTTGTGCAACCATCCTGCTTGCCATTTTTCTCTTGTTTGTATACAAGGATGAAGAACTTCGTTTTTTGAGCGTCCGTCCGAAAAAATACCGTGAGGTTAAAGAGGAATCAGCCGGTAAGACGGTTAAAGAGGATCAGCAGAAATGAAAGAGTATTGCTTTTCCGTGCCCGGCGAGCTTACGGGTGAACGGGTGGATAAAGCACTGACAGCATTGATGGATTTTGCGTCGCGTTCTTATATCCAGAAACAGATTAAGGCAGGCGGCGTTCGGATTGGTTCTGCGTCCGTGAAGCCTGGTACGCACGTAACTGAGGGCGATGAAATCATCATAGATGTTCCGGACTGTATTCAGCCGGACTTAAAACCGGAAAATATTCCGCTTGACATTTTATACGAGGACGGGGACGTACTTGTTGTGAATAAACCGAAAGGAATGGTCGTTCATCCTGCGGCTGGTCATTACAGTGGAACCCTTGTAAATGCCATTATGTATCACTGTGGCGGGACACTTTCCGGAATCAATGGCGTTCTGCGTCCCGGTATTGTACACCGCATCGATAAAGATACGACCGGTTCTGTGATTGTCTGCAAAAACGACGCAGCTCATTTGTCTCTTGCAGAGCAGTTAAAGGAGCATCGTGTAACGAGAACCTATCATGCGGTCTGCTGTGGCAGCCTTAGGCAGGAGACGGGTACGATTGATACGTTGATCGGGCGGGACCCGGGAAACCGTAAAAAGATGTCTGTTTTGACACAGGGCGGAAAGCGTGCCATTACACATTACCGGGTGCTGAAACGGTTTGATGGTTATACTTACGTGGAATGCAGACTTGAAACAGGGCGCACCCATCAGATTCGGGTTCATATGGCAAGTATCGGGCACCCGCTTTTAGGCGACGAAGTATATGGGAATAAAAAATGCCCGTTTCGTTTAGAAGGGCAGACACTGCACGCAAAGCTGCTGGGTTTCACCCATCCGAGAAGCGGAGAGTACATTGAAACCGATGCGCCGCTGCCGGAATATTTCAAGCATCTGCTTGCTGTTTTGTGACCGGTAATTTATGTAAGTTTTGTATTTCGGTTGAAACAATATATCATATCGCATATACTATTGCTACAGGATGAAGATTCTGATACATAAAATGAAATGAGGTGTGTATTTATGGAAACAATCGTTACGATCGGAAGACAGTATGGCTCTTACGGGCATGAGATCGGCAGAGAGCTGGCAGAACATTACGGCATTGCGTATTATGATAAGGAATTGCTGACACGCGCGGCGAAGGAAAGCGGTTTTTGCGAAGAAATGATTAAAAGCAACGACGAGCGTCCTACCAATTCATTTCTATATAATCTGGTAATGGATACCTATTCGTTCGGTTATAATGCATCTTCCTTTGTGGACATGCCAATCAGCCAGAAGGTGTTTCTTGCGCAGTTTGACACAATTAAAAAGATTGCGAATGAAGGCCCTTGTGTCATTGTTGGAAGATGTGCCGACTATGCGCTTGCAGATTACAAAAACTGTGTTCATGTCTTTATCAGTGCAGATGAGGATTTCAAATTAAAAAATATTATGGAAAGCCATCAGATCAGCGCTGCGAAAGCAAAGGACATGATGATCAAGAAGGATAAACAGCGTCAGAGCTATTATAATTATTATTCTTCTAAAAAATGGGGCAGGGCGGACAGCTACGATCTGACATTTAACAGCGCAAAGCTTGGAGTGAAGGGGTCCGTAGAGCTGTTGATCCGCTATATTGAAGAATTTGAAAAACTGAATAAACAATAACAGATCACGAAATGGAGTGTACATAAAGAATGAAAAGAACAAAAGCAGGAACTCCGAAAGCGGTCAGCTTTTTGAAGAGAAATACAAAGCGTCTGATTGCATTGCTCTGCTGTATCTGTATGCTTTCAACCGGAAATATGCAGGCGGAAGCAAAAAATGCAGGCACAGCGTTCAGTATCGGTATTGACGTATCAAGATGGCAGGGCGATATTAACTGGGCGGCAGTTGCAGCGAGCGGTGTCCAGTATGCATTTGTCAGGGTAGGATCAGTAAAATATGGCCTGGATGCAAAATTTGACCAGAATATGAGACAGGCAGCTGCAAACGGGGTTAAAACGGGCGTCTATATTTATTCCTATGCGACAACACCGCAGGAGGCAGCCGCAGAGGCAATCTTTGTACTGCAGGCAATCTCGAATTACACGGTTAATATGCCGGTAGCGATCGACATTGAAGATTCCATACAGCGCACGCTTTCTCCAGCGCAGATTGCGGAGATTGCAAATACTTTCTGCGCAGTGATTGAGAACGCAGGCTATTATCCGATTGTTTATGGAAGCAAATACTGGTATCAGAACTATATCGGGCCGATTGCGTATGACAAATGGGTCGCGCAGTATCATACAAATTGTGATATTGAAGATGCGGCTTTCTGGCAGGCGTCCAGCACAGGCTCCATACCTGGAATCAGTGGAAATGTTGATATTAATTATCAATATAAGGATTTATCGGCAAGTATTGTCGGAAACGGCTTCGCATTTCGTAAAGGATTTTACTATTTTTACGAGAATTATAAAATGAAGACCAATACGTTTGTTCAGTATAACGGCGGCATTTATTATGTGGATGCACTTGGCCGGCGTGTTTCCGGTTTTGCGCAGCTTGCAGACAGTATTTACTATTTTGACGGAAACGGTTTGATGCAGTTTGGCTGGCAGTCACTTGCGGGCAATATCTATTACTTCGGTACAGAAGGGAAAATGGCGGTTGGCATGCAGCAGATCGGGGATTCCGTTTATCTGTTTGATGCGAATGGCTGTATGTATACAGGCTGGCTTGCCGCCGATAATCTGTTCTATTTCTACGAAGACGGACATATGGCAATCGGATTATCCAAAATTGCTTCCGACCTGTATTACTTTAACGAAAACGGAATTCTGCAGGTCGGCTGGCAGAACATCGGCGGGCAGCTTTACTATTTCAATCCTGCTGATGCGAAAATGGCGTTCGGCTTCGTGAATGATGGTACCGGCATTTTCTACACCAATGAAAACGGACAGATGCAGACCGGTCTGATCGTTGTCGGAAATGACGTCTATTATATGGGCGCGGACGGCAGAATGCAGATTGGCATGCAGCAGATCGGCAATGAAACGTATTTCTTTAATGCAGAAGGAAAACGCCAGACCGGCTTTATCAGTAATGGTGTTTCTATGTACTATTTTAATCCGGAAACAGGTGCAATGGCGAGGGGATGGACCGCTGTTGGAGGATCGATGTACTGCTTTGATCCTGTAACCGGACAGATGTATGTTGGCATGCAGCAGATTGGAGAACAGGTTTATCTGTTTGATGCAGAAGGACGTCTGGTCGTTAATCAGCAGATGGAAGCGGACGGCGTACTTTACATCATTGACGAAAATGGCTGCGTAACTATGATTACCACACAAGAATAAGACAATGGATCAAAGTAAAAAAATACTGGAAGTGAATCAAGCATATAAAATATACCGGGGGCGTCCTGTTATTAGGAACGCTACGCTTAAACTGTATGCAGGAGAATGTGTGCTGGTAACAGGGAGCAATTGCAGCGGGAAGACAACCCTGCTGCGGCTGCTTTCCGGCATGATGCTGCCGACGATAGGAACGATTCGCCGGCAGCCTAAATTGTCGCTGCAATATGTCCCGCCAAAGTATTTCATGGATATCAGGATGCCTGCATTTCAATATTTGGTTCTTCTGACGATGGTGGACGGCTTTTCAAGCGTGGAAGCAAAGAAGCTATGCAAAGATCTGTTTGTACATTATAGGCTTTCTGGCATGGAGCAGATTGCAGTAAATCAGCTTTCTGACGGCACTTTAAGAACAATGATGCTGGCACAGACTTTGCTTCGCCCATGTGAGCTTTTTGTTTTAGACGCTCCTTTTACCGGGATTGACTGTGACACTCAGAAGATATTTTACGAGGATATGAAGGAGCGGAAGCGGCAAAATACAACGTTTGTATTCACTTCGCTGGCACCTGAAAAAGAGATGGAAGAGTGTCTGGCAGCATTCGTTGATCGGATTTTGTACCTTGAACACGGTGAGATAAAAGGAGACAGGTAATCAATGAGAGCTTTACTGAAATATCACATTGATGTGTATAAGTCAAGTTCTCACTTTGTGTCTCCTTTTCTGCTCATTTTGATCTACAGTATTCTTTTGCATGTATTTCTTCCTTCATTTATATCAAATTGCCTTTTTTATTCCCTGACAACTCTTTTTACTGCCTGTGTGGCAAACGGCTTCTTCTCATATAAGCTGTGCTCTGATGATATGGATGCAGTTTTGATCCTGAAAGCAGGCAGTGCTTTGAAATATTACCTGTCAAAAGAAATGGCTCTGGGGTTATCGGCGCTTGTTTATACGTTGACCGTCATGCTGTATCCGGGGGCGGTCCTTTTGCTTGGGAAAATCACCTTATCAAAATCGGTGCCGGGTGAACTGATTGTTCTTTATTTCCTGCATTTGCTTGTGGCGCTGCTTGGATATGAGATTGGAAGTTTATTTCAACCGAAAATAATCAGGAAACGCCATCTGGCGCTGATACTGCTTTTCATAACCATTGCTGGGATTTTGCTGCGGCAGATCTTTACAGGAATTCCTATTCTGAAATATTTGTATTGGATATTTCCACCGTTTATGAAGCTGCTTGAGATTGTACTCCAAAGTGATACGTTTTTGTCTGCGGAGACCGGGCGGATTGCAATACAGCTTGCACTCAGCATATTGCAGGTACTTGTGATTAAGATTATCATATTAAATCATCGGAAATGGACAGTCTATGAATAGACAATCTATGAATGAATAATCTATTCATAGATTATTTATTCATAGATATATAAGCTCTATTTGAACATGTAGTACGGAATCGGAGTTTCTATCCAATGCAGGACAATTGTAACCATATTTGGCATATGATATAATAAAACAAGATAGACAAATTCCTTTCAAAGCATGTTTCGCGGCTGCGTTCTGCAGCACACATGAGTTTACAAAGCAAATTTGAGCTCTTTCGTAAGAATTGTCAGACAAAGGAGAACATTCCGCCACAAAATGGAGGGATGTTCTTATCTTTTATAAAAAGGTTTATAAAAAAGAAAAAAATTTGCAACTTATATCTTGCCAAACGTCAGGAAAACCTATATAATAATATTCGTTGTGACAGGCTTCCGTGGCTCAGTTGGTAGAGCGACGCATTCGTAATGCGTAGGTCGCCGGTTCGAGTCCGGCCGGGAGCTTGAATGAACCACCCCTCATCAGGGTGGTTCATTTTTTAGTGTATGCTCTTTTTCCTGCGGTTGATCAGACGCTCAAAAAGATCAATAATGACAAAAAGCAGTACCGCAATCAGACAAAGCAGAACAAGGGAAGTAATGACCATGCTCATTTTGAATGTCTGCGTACCGTATATAATCAGATAGCCAAGTCCCTGTCTTGCAGCAAGAAATTCCCCGATTACAACGCCGACCAAAGAAAGTCCGATATTCACTTTCATTGTGCTGATGATCAGCGGAACGCTGCCTGGCAGAATCACTTTTTTTAGTACGTCGCGCTTCGTACCGCCAAGTGCGTAGACAAGATGAATCTTTCCGCCGTCTGCCTGGCGGAATCCCGTGTAGAGACTGATGATCGAGCCAAAGATCGCAACACTGATTCCGGCGACAATGATTGTCTTCATGCCGGTTCCAAGCCATACAATAAAAAGCGGCGCCAGCGCGGATTTTGGCAGGCTGTTTAAGATAACCAGATATGGTTCAAAAATCGTGGACAATCTGTCAAAATACCAGAACATTACGGCAATGACAAGACTGATAAATACCACGAGCATAAAACTGAACAGGACTTCCAGCAGCGTGACGCGGATATGCGTAAGCAGATGATTGTTTTTAGTCAGTGTCTGAAGGCTTTTGAAAATCAGGGAAGGCGAACTAAAAAAAAACGAATCTACGAAGCCAAGCGCAGTTGTTACTTCCCATTGAATGAAAAAAGCAAAAAATGCGAGAACCTGTATGCTTCTGTTTACGATTTTGTCCCTTCTCCATTTTTTTTCATATTGTATCTGGCGGAATGAGCGTTGATTGTTCTTTTCCATGAAGTTCCTCCCATAATTCATTAAAATATGTGGAAAATTCGGGAGCCTTGCGCGCGGCAACTGCTCCCGTACCTTGTTTGGTAAGATGAATGTCCATTATGCGCAGCACATAAGCAGGGCGTGCCGAAAGAACCAGAATACGGTCCGAGAGCGCAACAGCTTCTGAGAGGTCGTGTGTGACAAGAACTGCCGTCTTCTTTTCTTTTTTTATGATTTGTGCAATATCTGATGAAACCGTCAGCCTTGTCTGATAGTCAAGAGCAGAAAATGGTTCATCCAACAGCAGCAGTTCCGGTTCGCAGACGAGCGTGCGGATCAGCGCTGCACGCTGGCGCATACCTCCGGATAATTCGTCCGGATAACTGTCCCGAAACGGATAAAGCCCGTATTGACTGAGCAGGTCAAGAGCGGCTTTGCGGCGTTCTTTCGTGTTTTTGTGACGCAGTTCCAATCCTAATAACACATTTTTATAAATAGTGCGCCATTCGAACAGATGATCGTGCTGCAGCATGTAGCCGATTCCTGAAGGATTGTTTTTCAGCGTGTCCGCATAATGAAGCTCGCCGGATTCCGGCTTGATCAGACCGGCAATCATAGACAGTAACGTTGTTTTCCCGCAGCCGGAAGGTCCGACAATGGAAAGGAATTCCCCCTCACGAACGGAAAATGAAATATTTTTTAACGCCTGCGTCTCACCCGATATAGTGTGATAATGATATTCAACATCTTGAAATGATAGAAGCGTATTCATAGCTGACCTCATAAAGATTATAGTTTATAGTATGAGACAACGTTGAAAAGTTCCAACCATTTTGTTGAAAAAAAGCAATAGGCATGCTACAATATGCATCATAGTGCATCATATCTGACAGGCACGGCATGCATAAAGCGTCCGGCTGATATGATTTCTAAACGGAAAGGGACAAATTATGGCTCAGCTTTGGGGCGGAAGATTTACCAAACAGACGGATGATCTGGTTTATCATTTTAATGCGTCCATCTCATTCGATCAGCGTTTTTTAGAGGAAGATATTGAGGGCAGTATCGCGCATGTCGTAATGCTGGCAAAGCAGGGAATCCTGACAAATGCAGAGAAGGACAGTATTGTCAAGGGACTTGGTGATATTCGCAGGGAAGTGCTTGACGGAAACCTTGCAGTTACGGAGGAATATGAGGATGTACACAGTTTTGTCGAGGCAAAGCTGATCGAACGGATTGGAGATGCCGGCAAGAAGATGCACACAGGCAGAAGCCGCAACGATCAGGTCGCACTGGATCTCAGGCTGTATATCCGAAAAGAGATTCTTGCTGTGGACGGGCTCTTAAAAGAACTGCTGAATGTGATTCTGCGCATCCAGAAAGAACATCTTTCGACATATATGCCGGGCTTTACCCATTTACAGAAGGCGCAGCCTGTCACGCTTGCCCATCATATGGGGGCTTATTTTGAAATGTTTAAGCGGGACCGCGGCAGAATGCATGATATTTTTATGAGAATGAATTATTGTCCGCTCGGTGCGGGGGCACTTGCAGGCACGACCTATCCTCTTGACCGCAGTTATACGGCTTCGATGCTTGGCTTTGAAGGACCGACCTTAAACAGTATGGATTCCATTTCCGACCGGGATTATGTGATCGAATTTCTCGCCGCGGCATCCACCATCATGATGCATTTGAGCCGCTTTTCCGAGGAGATTATCATCTGGAACAGCAATGAATACCGTTTTATTGAATTGGACGATGCGTATTCGACCGGAAGCAGTATCATGCCGCAAAAAAAGAATCCTGATATCGCGGAACTTGTGCGCGGAAAAACCGGAAGAGTGTACGGTGCGCTTGTCAGCATGTTGACAACAATGAAGGGACTGCCGCTTGCTTACAATAAAGACATGCAGGAAGATAAAGAACTGACCTTTGATGCCATCGATACGGTCAAAAACTGCTTAAAGCTGTTTGCAGGCATGCTGGATACGGCAGTTTTTCGCAAGGATGTAATGGCGAAGAGCGCGTCGGGCGGATTTACGAATGCGACTGACGCCGCCGATTATCTGGTTGGAAAGGGCGTTCCGTTCAGGGATGCACATGGTATTGTCGGAAAACTCGTATTGACCTGTATCGACAAACAGTGCAGTATTGAAGAGCTGAGCATCGAGGAGTTCAAGGCGCTCAGTCCGGTTTTTGAAGAAGATATTTATGAGGCTGTCAGCTTAAAAGCATGCGTGGAAAAGCGTCTGACACTTGGCGCACCGGGCATAAAAGCCATGGAGCAGGTGATCGCACAAAACGAGGCGTATCTGGCGGAGGACCACACATAAGCAGAAAAGCGTCTGGTACTGAGCAGTGCCGATCGTATGAAATCACATATTTTATGAAGAAACCCGTTTAAGGGCGAAAGGAGTTATGAAAGTAATGAGCGAAAAATTGCGTGTAGGAATTTTAGGCGGAACCGGAATGGTTGGTCAGAGATTTATTTCTCTGCTCGAGAATCATCCGTGGTTTGAAGTGACAACGATCGCAGCGAGTCCGCGCTCAGCAGGAAAAACCTATGAGGAGGCGGTCGGCGGCCGTTGGAAAATGGATACGCCGATGCCGGAAGCAGTCAGAAAACTGATCGTGATGAATGTTAACGAGATAGAGGCAGTTGCCGGACAGGTTGATTTTGTATTTTCCGCTGTTGACATGACAAAAGAGGAAATTAAAGCGATTGAGGAAGCTTACGCTAAGACGGAGACGCCGGTTGTCTCCAATAACAGCGCGCATCGCTGGACGCCGGATGTGCCTATGGTCGTACCGGAGATTAACCCGGAGCATATGAAGGTGATCGAATTCCAGAAAAAACGTCTCGGGACAAAAAGAGGCTTTGTCGCAGTAAAGCCAAACTGTTCCATTCAAAGTTATGCGCCGGTTCTGACCGCATGGAAGGAATTTGAGCCGTATGAAGTTGTCGCTACAACATATCAGGCCATTTCCGGTGCGGGCAAGACGTTTGCAGACTGGCCGGAAATGAGCGGCAATATTATTCCCTATATTGGCGGTGAAGAAGAAAAGAGTGAAAAAGAACCGCTCCGTATCTGGGGAACAATCAAAGACGGCGAGATTGAGCCGGCGTCCACTCCGGTGATCACATGCCAGTGTATCCGCGTGCCGGTGTTGAACGGGCATACGGCGGCTGTGTTTGTGAAATTTAAGAAGAAACCGACGAAAGAACAGTTAATTGAAAAACTGGTTTCCTTCAGCGGTCTGCCGCAGGAACTGAAGCTTCCGAGCGCACCGAAGCAGTTTATCCAGTATCTTGAAGACGATAACCGTCCGCAGGTTACGCTTGATGTCAATTACGAGAATGGAATGGGAATTTCGGTCGGCAGGCTGCGCGAAGATACGGTTTATGACTGGAAATTTGTCGGTCTTTCCCACAATACGGTGCGCGGCGCCGCAGGCGGAGCTGTTCTCTGTGCCGAACTTTTGAAAGCACAGGGATATATCACAAAAAAAGACGAATGAGAGGGGCTGAGCAAGGATGAACGATCTGCGTTATCAGGTGGATTATCTGACAGCAATGAATAAAAGACTGTCAGACAGCGAAAAAATGTACCGGATGGTCTGCGATATGTCATCCTGTGCCTATCTCTATTATAACTATAAGGACGGACAGATCACGCTGCTCGGCAATTGGCAGGCATTTTTCCCGTTAGAAATTAAGCATATTCAGGATATGGAACGGATTTTTGACTATATTGAGGAAGAAGATGTCGAAAAACTCGGTGCCATTCTGCATAGGGAGACTCCTTCAGTGGAGAAGCTCTGCTGTGAATGTAAACTCCGCGGCAAAAAGCAATGGCTTGAGTGCGAGACAGTCATTGGGCTTGACGCAGATAAGGAACCGTGCAGCAAAGTGATAAAATTCCGTGATATTTCCCGTTTCAAGCAGCAAAACGACGAACTGACCTATATGGCGTATTACGATATGCTGACCGGGCTTTATAACCGGAATTATTTTGTCGGGAGACTTACGGAATGGATTGAACGCGCCAAAAAAGAAAAATCCGTGATCTCCGTGATGTTCATTGATATTGACGATTTCCGCAAGGTCAATGACGGTCTTGGCATGCTCATGGGGGATGAGCTTGTACAGCTCTTCGGACAGTTTCTGGGGACCTTCTGTTCGGAAAACGTGATGGTGTCTCATTTTAATAGTGATACTTACTGTATCGCTATTTATGATCCGTGCGGTTCCCGTAATGTAGACGGTATCTACCGTATGATTCAGGAACGTATTCAAAGTCCATTTGTGCTGTCGGGACGTCAGGAAATTGAAATCACAGTCTGCGTCGGCGTCGCCGAATTTCCGGAATCGGCGTCAAGCGCAATTGAACTGCTCAACAATGCGGAGATTGTTTTATTTAAGGCAAAGAGCATCGGCAGCAACGAGATTCAATATTTTGACGCGCCGATTATTCATGACTTCCTGCACCATGTCCAAATCGAGAATATGTTAAAGGGTGCTATGTCTCAAAAGCAGTTTTCGCTTTTCTATCAGCCTCAGTATGATGTCGAAAGCGGAAAACTGCGCGGTGTGGAAGCGTTGATACGATGGCGGGATGAAAACGGTAAGCAGATCAGCCCGGCAGAGTTTATTCCGATTGCCGAAAAAAACGGCAGTATTGTCAGCATTGGTGCATGGGTTGTGGAAGAAGCGCTTCGTACTTATGCGGAATGGCGTGATAAATATGGCGTCCATCTGATCATGTCCATCAATATTTCGGCCATACAATATAAACGGAAAGACTTTGTATCCAATGTCATTTCATTGATGGAGAAATATGAAATACACGCGAATGAAATTGAATTTGAGATAACAGAGAGCGTACTGATCGATGATTTTGTGGAAGTAATTGAAAAAATGAATCTTCTTCGGGAATATGGTGTCCGTGTATCCTTAGACGATTTCGGGACCGGATTTTCCTCCCTGTCTTATTTGAAAGGGCTTCCCATTGATACGCTGAAAATTGATAAGAGCTTCATCGATACGGTGATTACGGACGATTCCACACGCATTATCACGGAATCCATTGTGTCAATGGTAAAAAAACTGGGATTTGAGACGGTAGCGGAAGGTGTCGAAACCGAGGCGCAGTACGAATATCTCAAGGACATCCACTGTGATAATATTCAGGGATTTTATCTTGGGAAGCCGATGCCGAAGGATGAAGTTGAACAGATTCTTACTTCCCAGATTTAGTTTTCAGAAAGACAGGTTGTCGGAATGGACTTTTCCGGAAGAACGGATATTGTAAATCAAATTGAACAGTGCGTTCAGGAGCGCGGAAGCAGAATCCTTGTTCTTTACGGAGAGAAAGGATTGGGAAAAACGGCGCTCCTTTTGCAGCTTGCACAAAAGTATGAAAGCGTATATTATCATGCAGTACCGGCATCTGAGTTTACGCAGGCAGGTCTGTTTCTGCGCCGGCTCGGGGAGACACGCAGACAGCCCGATATAGAAAATGCCTATCATACAGTCTTTACTGTGCTTACAGATCGGTTCAGACAGCCAAAACTGCTGCTGCTGATTGACGAATCGGAGCATATCCTGAAGGCCGGTGACCAATTTACATCAGCGCTGCGCGTTCTCTTAAACCATGGTTATTCGGACACGGATTTTCTTGTTCTGCTTTCCTGCTCCTCTTTAAGCTTTGTTGCCAACTCACTCGGTAAACGTCTGGGGATATGTGTTCCTTTTATCAGTGGGATTCATAAGCTTCGTGCATTTTCTTTTACACAGACCTGCGCGTTTCTGAAAGGGTATTCTGTGGAGGAAAGCTTTCTTTTTTATGCCATTCTGGGCGGAAATCCATCTTTACTTACTATGACAAAAAACTTTCCTTCGGCAGAGCGTTTCATCTGCGAAATGTTTTTGAAAAAGACAGGCGTCCTGCATGAGTATGGACTGAACGCCCTGGCCGGAGAATTGCGTGAGTTCGGAGTCTATGCGACAATTCTTTATCCTATTGCCTGCGGGAAAAATAAGCTCAATGAAATTCATCTTGCAACCGGTTTTTCCAGAGCCAAGATCAGTGTATATCTGAAAAATCTGATGGAACTTAATCTGATCGAAAAAGTATATTCCTACGGTGCCGGACCGCGCGATGATTCAAAAAAAGGTTTGTACCGGATCAGCCAGCCCGCAGTTGAATTCTGGTACCGTTTCCTCTATGCAGCTCAAAGCGTGATGCCGGAAACAGAACCTGAAACATTTTATGAGCAGATGATTGCACCGAACCTTCCGGCGTTCATGGAGCGCGCCTACGCGCGGGCCTCCGCGCAGGCACTGATAGAAGGCAGGGTCTTCCGCAGCGGACATATTCTGCGCTGTGAGGAGTGGAACGGAAAATCGGGCGAAATTCCGGTTGTCGCCATCACAGAGCAAGGCGACGCAATCCCTATTTTCGTTCATTATGGAGTACAGCCGCTCAGCGTAGAGGATATAGAATGGTATGCGTTTAGCTGTAAGAAGGCGCGCCTGTCATCAAAAAACATGCTGATCTTTTCAGAAGGAATCCCTGATGAGGCGGTGGAGGAGCGTGCACATGTCATGTCTCTGTTTTCATTATATAAAAAATAGATTGGACAACAATGGAAAAACGATTATTTATCGCAGAAAAACCGAGCGTTGCAAGAGAATTTGCAAAAGCTCTCAAGGTGAAAGGCTCAAATAAAGACGGCTATATCGAATCGGAGGACACCATTGTGACGTGGTGTGTCGGGCATCTTGTTACGATGAGTTATCCGGATGCTTATGACGAGCGCTTAAAGCGCTGGAGCCTGGATACACTCCCATTTATTCCGACGGAATATAAATACGAAGTCATAGATAATGTAGCGAAGCAGTTCCGGATTGTCAGCGGTCTGCTCACACGCGGGGATGTAGCGACAATCTATGTCTGCACCGACTCAGGCCGGGAGGGAGAATACATTTACCGTCTGGTAGAAAAGCAGGCTCAGGTCAAAAATAAAACCAGAAAGCGTGTTTGGATCGACTCGCAGACTGAGGAGGAAATCCTGCGCGGCGTGCGTGAGGCAAAGGACCTTGCAGAATATGATAACCTCTGTGCGGCAGCCTATCTGCGCGCGAAGGAAGATTATTTGATGGGAATCAATTTTTCACGCGTTCTGACGCTAAAATACGGCGGTCCAATTAAGAACTATCTAAAGCTGGAGCGCGCATCCGTTTCCGTCGGACGCGTAATGACCTGCGTGCTCGGAATGGTCGTCAAACGCGAACGCGAAATCCGTGCATTCGTGAAAACGCCGTTTTACCGCGTAATTGGCAGTTTTGCACTTTCGGATAAGAACTTTGACGGCGAATGGCGCGCTGGAGAAGGCTCTATTTACGAAAAATCTCCGGCTTTATACAAGGAAAATGGATTTTTACAGGAAAAAGATGCGCTCGCACTGATCCGGCATGTGGAAGGGAAGCCGGCTATCGTCGAGAAAATTGAGCGAAAAAAGGAAAACAAAAATCCTCCACTCCTTTATAATCTTGCAGAACTGCAGAACGACTGTTCAAAATACTTTAAGATCAGCCCGGATGAGACGCTTTCTTTTGTGCAGGATATGTATGAAAAAAAACTTCTGACTTATCCAAGAACCGATGCACGCGTGCTTTCGAGCGCTGTCGCGAAAGAGATTGATAAAAATATCCGCGGGCTGATACAGTATGGCCCGGTTGGCGCGTACGCGGCACTGCTGATTGAAAAAAACGCATACCGCGGCGTTGGAAAAAGCCGGTATGTTAATGATAAGCAGATTACCGATCATTATGCGATCATTCCGACCGGGCAGGGACTTAGGGCACTGGAGTCGCTCCCGCAGACTGCCGTCCATATTTATGAACTGGTTGCAAGACGGTTCTTAAGTATTTTTTTCCCGGCTGCTGCCTATGAAAAGGTTGCCCTTGTAAGCCGGGTGGATACGGAGTGCTTTGCCTCCAACTTCAAGATACTAAAGAAAGAGGGCTATCTGGCGGTCGCACGTCCTTCTTTTTTCAAAAAAGAAAAGGAGAACGAAGGCTCCGAGGATGAGATGAAATGTGACGAGACATTTCTCACACTGCTTGAACAGGTAAAAAAGGGAACAGAATTGGCAGTAAATGGTTATTCTGTGAAGGAGGGAGAGACATCCCCGCCGAAACGCTACAATTCCGGTTCCATGATTCTTACAATGGAAAATGCCGGACAGTTTATTGAAGATGAAGAACTGCGCGCGCAGATAAAGGGAAGCGGGATCGGTACAAGTGCGACCCGCGCCGAAATCTTAAAAAAACTTGTGCATATCAAATACTTAAAATTAAACAAAAAAACGCAGGTAATTACGCCGACACTACTCGGTGAAATGATCTATGACGTGGTTGACAGCTCTATGAAAGCATTGCTTGATCCTGCACTCACGGCAAGCTGGGAAAAGGGACTCTCAGGTGTTGCGGAAGGCAGCATTACGGAGAAAGAATACTTAGAAAAGCTGAACGGATTCGTGACGCGCCGCACAGAATATGTCAAGCAGATTACAAACCAGAATCACTTATACCATAAATTTGATGAAGCTGCTGGATTTTACCGCTGATAGACCGAGTCAGTCAATATATCATATCGGCAGGCATTTTTCACAAAGTAAACAGTTACAATTTATATTATCTGATTACCGATTCAAAAAAAGAGATTCAGAATGGAGGAGAATATGGAATCTGCAAAAATCAAACATTTATACGATCTGGACAAAACCATTGCGGCAGCATTGTTTGAGGGAAAAACTTATCCATGGGAACTGCTTCCTGAAATTGGCGATTTTATCATTTCGATCGGCAGACAGCTGGATAAAGCTGTGTACGAGGAGCGCTCTGAACATGTCTGGGTTGCAAAAAATGCAAACGTGTTCGACAGCGCGTATCTTGGCGCACCGTGCATCATCGACGAACACGCAGAGGTCAGGCAGTGTGCGTTTATCCGTGGGAATGCGATTGTGGGAAAAGGCGCAGTCGTCGGAAATTCCACGGAGTTAAAAAACGTAATCTTATTTGATAATGTGCAGGTGCCGCATTATAATTATGTCGGCGACAGCATTTTGGGATACCGGTCACATATGGGGGCAGGTTCGATCACATCGAATGTCAAGAGTGATAAAACGCTTGTGACCGTAAAAGACCGACTGACGGGCGAGTCCATTGAAACCGGTCTCAAAAAGTTTGGTGCAATGCTCGGTGATCATGTGGAAGTCGGCTGTAATTCGGTGTTAAATCCCGGTACGGTAATCGGAAGAAATACCAATGTTTATCCGTTATCCAGCGTACGAGGCGTAATCCCGGAGAAGCATATATATAAGAGCGAATCGGATATCGTTGTAAAAACATGTCCGGATACGGTTTTTTAGTTTTATGGACTCTATGCGCAAAACAAATTTACTTATGATTATAGAGGGGGAATGAGATGTACTGTAACAATTGTGGTTCACAGATTGCAGAAGGAGCGGCATTCTGCAGCCATTGCGGGAGTGCTGTATCAAGCAATATGCAGGAGAATATGAAAAATCCAAACGGGAATATGGCGTATCAGAATGTCGGAATACATGGAACGGAAAAAAAGGCGAATATTGCCGCGATCATTTCGGCGGTACTTCTTGGAATCGCCATGTTTTTACCCTATGTGTCGATTGACGACAGCTTTATCAGCGTTAGCAAAGCGCTGATTGACGGAGACGGTGTTTTGTTTCTGATCGTTGCAGCAATCGGGATGATCGGCGCATTGGTAAAGAAAAATGGAATTGTGATATTTTCCGGTGTTCTGGCATGTTTATTGAGCATCGTCGAAATCGTCGTGTTTGCACGAAATGAGTATCGTGAATTTTTCACAAAGGGCGCAGGTTTTTATATGATGATCATAGCGTCTGCCTCCCTGCTGATCTCGGGTTTCATAAAGAGAAAGTAATAAAATGCACCAAAAAATACTGGATTTTTTTGTCAGATTGTGAGAAAATTAAAACAGTGGCGCAACAGGATAGGAATATGCCGCGCGCCAGTAAGGATACCATAAATCGAAAGGAGATTTCACATGATTTATTCAAAGGAAGTTGAAGAAATGTGTACCGTAGCACAGGGCGTACATCACGGCTGTGCTCCTATTCCGGAAGAAGCTAAGTGGGTACAGGCGAAAAAGGTGGAAGACATTTCCGGTCTGACGCACGGTGTAGGCTGGTGTGCACCGCAGCAGGGTGCGTGCAAGCTGACCCTTAACGTTAAAGAGGGAATCATACAGGAGGCGCTGGTGGAGACGATCGGCTGCTCCGGCATGACGCATTCCGCCGCGATGGCTGCGGAAATCCTTCCGGGACTGACTGTCATGGAGGCATTGAACACGGACCTCGTATGCGATGCGATCAATACTGCTATGAGAGAGCTGTTTTTGCAGATTGTCTACGGACGTACGCAGAGTGCATTCTCCGAGGAAGGATTACCGGTCGGAGCTGGTCTGGAAGACCTCGGAAAGGGCTTAAGGAGCCAAGTCGGAACCATGTATGGTACATTAAAAAAAGGTCCCCGTTATCTGGAAATGGCAGAGGGCTATGTAACCGGAATCGCGCTTGATAAGGACGATCAGATTATCGGTTATAAGTTCGTAAGCCTTGGAAAGATGACTGATTTCATCAAAAAAGGCGACGATCCGAATACTGCTTACGAAAAAGCAAGCGGACAGTACGGCCGTGTCGATGACGCAGTAAAAATCATTGACCCGCGGAAAGAATAAATCAGGAGGAGGACAAATCAATGGCTTTATTTGAATCATATGAAAGAAGAATTGACACGATCAATTCCGTATTGAACAGCTATGGGATCGCTTCGCTCGAGGAAGCGGAAAAAATTACCAAAGATGCGGGTCTTGACGTATATGAGCAGGTCAAAAAAATTCAGCCGATCTGTTTTGAAAATGCATGCTGGGCATACACGGTAGGCGCGGCAATCGCAATCAAGAAAAACTGCAGAAAAGCTTCCGACGCGGCAGCTGCGATTGGAGAAGGCTTACAGGCATTCTGTATTCCCGGCTCTGTTGCCGATACGCGTAAGGTAGGTCTTGGACACGGAAACCTTGGTAAGATGCTTCTTGAGGAAGATACAGACTGCTTCTGTTTCCTTGCCGGACACGAGTCCTTTGCAGCGGCAGAGGGTGCGATCGGTATTGCGGAAAAGGCAAACAAAGTCCGTAAAAAACCGCTCCGCGTTATCTTAAACGGTCTTGGAAAAGACGCTGCTAAGATTATTTCACGTATTAACGGTTTTACGTTCGTAGAAACCGAATATGATCCGTATAAAAATGAAGTAAAAGAACTGGAGCGCATTTCGTATTCTGACGGACTTCGTTCCAAAGTAAACTGCTATGGAGCAAATTCCGTTCCTGAAGGCGTAGCGATTATGTGGAAGGAGAATGTGGACGTATCAATTACCGGCAACTCTACAAACCCGACCAGATTCCAGCATCCGGTAGCGGGTACATATAAGAAAGAGCGCATTGAAGCGGGTAAGAAGTATTTCTCCGTTGCTTCCGGCGGCGGTACAGGACGTACACTGCATCCCGACAATATGGCTGCGGGGCCGGCTTCTTACGGCTTTACTGATACACTTGGACGTATGCATTCTGATGCACAGTTCGCAGGATCGTCCTCCGTTCCCGCACACGTGGAAATGATGGGTCTGATCGGTATGGGCAATAACCCGATGGTAGGCGCTACCGTTGCAGTTGCAGTTTCTGTTGAGGAAGCGGCAAACGCAAATCGCTTCTAAATGGAATCATATGATCAGGTTTTTGTATTTGCAAGACATTTGAACAGGTAGATATATGGCCCGCAGGCTTTTGCCTGCGGGTTTTTGCTTTTTGTCATATATGTCAAGAAAAGCAAAAAAATCACATAGAATCGTCCAGAAAAATTAATATTTTGCACAAGTCAAGTCTTCAAATGACGTAAATAATTATGCAAAACGTACGCCTTTTGCGCAATAAGGTGATGACATATATTGACATTATGTGAGACACATTATATAATAATTTAATCACGAGAATGATAATAAGTCATAAAAAAGTCTTAAAATGCGGGGGAGGATAAACCTAAAATGCAAAAAAAGAAATTAAAGCTTCCGTTCAGCGTACTACTTGTCATGCTTACCATGCTTCCGATGGTAGTGCTTTCCGTTGTGAGCTTTGTCATGAGCGTGACAAAACTCAAAAATTCTTTGGAAGAAAGTAATAAACAGGCAGTCGAATCCGTCTGCTTTTCGTTAATGGAATCATATAATACGATGTATGAGGGCGACTGGCGGATGATCAACGGCGACCTGTATAAAGGTGCAAACTATTTGGGACATACACAGGATCTGTTAAATCGCTTTTTGGATGAGCGCCAGTTAAATGTAACGTTGTTTTACGGGGATACGCGTGTTCTTACGACATTAAAGGATGCGAATGGTGATTACATAGTCGGCACAAAGGCAGATGAAAAAGTGTCGGCTCAGGTACTTGGCGGGGAGGGTTACTTTGATGAAAATCTAAAAGTCAATGGCGTTGACAGCTATGTGGCCTACGAACCGCTCCGCAATATGGACGGCTCCGTAGCAGGTATGGTTTTTGTCGGATATCCGAGAACGGTCGCGCAGAAAGCGGTCAACAATGCGATTCTTTCCCTGATTGCCAGTTATGTGGTCGTTTTGGCTATCATATTAGTGATCGTCATCATTCTTGTGCGCGTGATTGTACGTGCCATGACAAATCTTTCCGGCGCAGTAACAAAGCTTCGGAGCGGCGACTTAAATGTGGAGCTTCATGTAGATTCTCTGAATGCGAAAAATGAGATCGGTGCGCTTGCTGATAACGTGAACAGTCTGGTTGTGAATCTGCGAGATATCATGGGCGGCATCAGAAGAGATGCGGAGACGCTCAACGACTGTTCAGTGCAGTTGTCCGGTTCCGTTGACACAACGGTATCTGCGATCGATCAGGTAACGAAAGCAATTGAAGAAGTTGCAGAAGGTTCTACCACACAGGCGCAGGATACGGCGGGTGCAATGGCCAATATTGAAGAATTGAACGCAACGCTGGATATTATCACCGATAAGGTTGTGACGCTCTCCCAAATGTCTGATGAAACCAAGAACGTTTCCACAAAAGCAAAAGAAACTATGGCAGAGCTGATCGATATCAATACGCAGACGAAATCGGATATTGATAATATTGTTGAACAGTCTGAAAAGAATGTAGAGGCAGTCAATAAGATCAATGTGATTCTGAAGACAATAGAGGAAATCAGCTCCCAGACCAATCTGCTCAGCTTAAATGCTTCGATTGAGGCAGCAAGGGCTGGAGAAGCAGGGCGCGGTTTTGCTGTTGTTGCAAAAGAGATTGGTTCCCTTGCGGAAAGCAGTGCGTCAGCCGCCAGAGAAATTCAGGAGATTATTGTCAGCCTGGTTGAGGATATTCAAAAGACAAGTTCTCTGTCTGACGTTTTGAATGAAAGCGCAACGAAACAGCTTGGCAAGATTCAGGATACGAGAGAAATGTTCAACCGCGTATTGAGTGCGATTGGCGAAATTTCCGAAGGCACTGAGCGGATTCGCACAGAAGTGGAGAGTATTGATGCGGTAAAGAACGGCATCGGAGAAACAATTGAAAGCCTGTCCTCTATTTCCGAGGAAAATGCAGCGGCTTCCGAGGAAACGACCGCTTCGGCAAATCTTGTAAATGAGGATATGAAGCAGATTGGCAGAGTATCACAGGATATGATGGAACTTGCAGAAGAATTAAAGAAATCCATCAGCTATTTCCATTGATCACTCAGCTGCTAAAGCTATTCTAAATTAGAAACAATTTCAGTTTTAGAAAGTATCAAAAGACAGCCCCATGGAACTAACGTTTCAAGGAGCTGTCTTTTGATGTACATATTTTCTTTTCATAAGAATCAGAACGCAAATGAAATTTTGTTCATATCTGAAAGCTTGAATTTCATGATAACAAAAACTGTTTCATTCTGTCGTTGCAGCGCCTGAATCCTCAAATGTCACATGACTTCCGAGCAGCACTTCTCCAATATAATTGACATAAGTAATGGCTTTTTCATAATAGGTGTTTGCCGTCTCCAATGCCATGTCATCAAACGTTTCGGATTCAAAGGCAGTATGATAATAAAGAACCGCCTGCGTCATATATTTACTTGCACGTTCGGCCAAAATTTCCGCATCCGCATATTCATCGGGAATATCCATCTCGGTCAACGAGAAAAATGCGGCATCCATTTCGTCATAATAGGAGAGTAATTCGCTGACTGCCGTTTCCGAATCAGCATCAATCCGGTTTATATTTTCCCCGAGCTCGACAATCTTGTTCGTGAAATCCGTCATATCATTTTGATAAGCGCTGGTTTCCTGTGACGGAAGATTTCCACATGAAGTTAAAGTCAGCCCGGAGAAGAGTATCATAAAAGCTAAGAAAATTGTCACGGATGATTTTTTTTGTATGAACATATAACATGAAATCCTCACTTTCTCAATAAGATAGAATGTGGGACAGCTCAGCAGCGATATCCCTTTGAAAATGCTATATGGATAATCTACCATATTTTGACGGACAAGTCAATTTTCCCACACTTTACGACTTTTTGAAGTGCTGCCGTGTTTATACCTGTCGATTTCCATTCTGATTCTGCGTTTTATGGATTGCGAAGCGCAAAAGAGTATGATACAATAATAAAGAAATTATAAATTAACAATAAAAAGGAGTTTCCCTATGTTTTGTAATCAATGTGGTTCACAAATCCCTGATAATGTAACAATTTGTCCGAATTGCGGCGCGAATATAGCCCCGAATCCTGTACAGGCGCAGAATTCGGGTGTTGGTCAGGTACCTCAGCCGCCATTACAGAATATGAACGCAGGTCAGATGCAGCAGCCGGTACAGGGTATGAACGCCGGACAGATACCTCCCCAGCAGAATGCAAGCATGAATGCTGGCATGAACGCGGGTCAGATGCAGCAGAACGCAGGCTATGGACAGCCGGGCATGCAGCAGTCAAGCCCTCAAATGTATAATGGAATGCCGATGCAGGGCTATGGACAGCCAGCACAGCCGAAAGCCAATCCACTGGCGTTTTTAACGGCTTCTCATCCGGGTGAGCCTTTCCCGCTAAAGGGTGTTTTTTCCGTAAAAGCGCTGTTATCCAAAATCACGACATTGGACCTGATCGGTATTATTGGTGCACTGGTCGCATTTATCAGTGTATTCCTGCCGTTTATTTCCGCTTATGGTGAATCCATCAGCATGGTTAAACTGTCAGATGCAGATGTCAATTCAACTTGGATGGTGATTGTGCTGAGTATCGGTGCAATCATATTATATACGCTTCGCATGGAAATGCTTGCATTTCTTGTTTCGGCGTTAAACCTGCTCGTATTTGTACATATGTGGACGCTGGGTTCTGCACTCAAAAGCTTTGGCGGACATCTTAGTGTTGGATTCTATTTCTATCTGCTTGCAACAATTGCAATGATCATTGCTCCGTTTGTATGGGGCAGGATTAAAAAGACAAATTGACATATACCTATCATCTGCTCGATTAGGTTTGTCAGACTCACAAATGGAATAAAAAATGCACTGTCATTTTTTATAAAAAATTAAAAGAAAAGAGAGGGAAGTAGTATGTTATGTAACAATTGTGGTAATCAGATTCCGGACAATTCCGTAACCTGTCCGAATTGTGGCACACCGACAAACGGAGGAACTCAGGTTCCGTCCGGTGCACCCGCAGCAAAGACCGCATTCTTTCAGCAGACAGATGCGGGTATCAATTTTATTGCATTAATCATTGCAGTTGTTGGTCTTGTCTGTGTTTTCCCTGCAAAGGTTATTGCAAAAAGCGAGCTTTTAGGAATCAATATGGGACTTCCTATTATTGGAAAAGACGCTAAGTACGGAATTTATATGGTGGTATTGCTCGCCCTGACAGCGGTTTTTCTGTTCTTAAAGAAATCCCATTCAGCACTCATACCGGCAGCGGTAAACGTGGTATTCTGTATCGCAAAAATGGTTCAGGAATCCAGTGATGCAAAATCGTTAGGTATGGGCGTGAGCGCTGGCTTTAATTTCTTCTATTGGCTTGTTTTAATTCTTTCTGTTCTTGACGTTGTGGCAATTCTTGTACTGCCGAAAGTAATGGGAAAGAATCAATAATCCCATGGAATCAGAGATTCCATAGAATCAGAGATTCCATAGAATCAGAGATTCCATAGAATCAGAGATTCCATAAAGTCAAACGAAGCAACAAAGCATTCTTTCGTAATAATGTATTCCTTTGAATGAAAAGACGGAGAATGAAATCGGAGAACGTGCTGTCTGATTTAGGCAGTGCGTTCTCTTGCTATAGCATAATCGGGAGGGAAGAATATGTACTATTTTACGGATGACTGTCTGCTCGGGGTGGATATGATCGATGGGGAACACAGAGAACTTTTTCGAATAATCAATGATATGCGTGATCTGCTTGAAAATGACATGCTGGCAGATAAATACGATTCGATCCGTGAGAAGCTAGAGATGCTAAAGCAATATGCGGAAACACATTTTCAGCATGAAGAGGAATACATGGAGCGTATCCGTCATCCAGAACTGGACCTGCAGAAAAAGCAGCATGCCGCATTTCGTGAAAAAATATGCGAAGCGGATATTATTATGCCTTCGGAAAGTGAAAAACAGCAGATTTTCTTAGATGATCTCCTCAAGTATCTGATAACATGGCTTTACAGACATATTATTGGTTCCGATCTGATGATCGGGAAATTGAAACCACTCGATGAAACAGCCGGATTGATTGCTTTTACGGACGAATATCTAATCGGCATTCCTTTGATCGACAATGAACATCGGGAATTGTTCCGCATTATCGGCGAAGTCAATCGTGTAGTCAAGGATGAGTTTATTCCTGACAAATATGATGAAATTGTTTTTCTATTAGAAGAAATGAAACGCTATACGATCTTTCATTTTACAGACGAAGAGAACTATATGGAAAAAATCCATTATGAAGGTCTCGCCGCTCAAAAACGCGCACATGATGCATTTATTGCAAAGATTGAGAGTATGGATTTGGAACAAATCGATGCACATCAGCAGGAAACCTTAGAGGAATTGATGCGTTTTCTGACAGAATGGCTGATCAATCATATTCTGCAGGCCGATAAGAAAATTGGAGAGGCCAATCAATAAGATTTGATCGGAAAATCGTGGTAAAAAATCAAAAAGATTGTGGCAGAAAATCAAAAAGATTTTATTGACAAACGATAAAGCGGCTGGTATTATATATGAGTATGCCGCATAGCGTGGCTAAAGTCTGTTTTACCCGAAACAGCGCCGAAGCTAGCGAGTAAAACCGGTAACGGTTAGATATAGGAGGTGTCCCTATGTACGCAATCATTGCAACAGGTGGTAAGCAGTACAAGGTGTCTGAAGGCGATATTGTCAGAGTTGAGAAGCTTGATGCAGAAGCCGGAGATACTGTTACATTTGACGAGGTCATTGCCGTAAGCGATAAGGAACTCAAGGTTGGCGCTGATGCAGCGAAAGCAACCGTTGAAGCGACTGTTGAAAAGCAGGGCAGAGCAAAAAAAGTTATCGTTTACAAATACAAAAGAAAGACCGGCTACCACAAAAAGAATGGTCACAGACAAGCATACACTGAGGTTAAGATCAATAAGATCAACGCATAATGCGGTCAGGATCAGTGGGAATCGTTTATGACAACAATAACAGTCAAACGGTCAGAATCAGGGGCATATCAGGAATTTTACTGCATGGGACATGCTGAAAGCAGACATTTCTTTTTTGAGAAAGATATGATTTGTGCGGCGGTTTCCGTTTTAGTCATTAACACAGTGAACTCTTTGGAAATGCTTGCATCGGAAAAGTTAAGAGTAACGC
Organism: Lachnospiraceae bacterium UBA7050; assembly: GCA_002493905.1. Taxonomy (GTDB): domain Bacteria; phylum Bacillota; class Clostridia; order Lachnospirales; family Lachnospiraceae; genus DLAJ01. Next base: position 147,636 of record DLAJ01000017.1, read on the forward strand.
AAAATCAATCAGAGGGCTTTCTCCGCTGCGAATTTATAAACGGTCTTTCCGAAAAAGGAATTTTGTTGATGGATTCGATGATTCTTGGCCTACAGGGCATTGTAAAGCAGTATGGCAGCAAACATTTGCAGGTAAACGTTGAGGAGGTGTAGATCATGTTTCATATGAACCTTCAGTTTTTTGCTCATAAGAAGGGAGTCGGTTCTACCAAGAACGGCAGAGATTCCGAGTCAAAAAGATTAGGTGCGAAGCGGGCTGACGGACAGTTTGTGAAGGCTGGCAACATTTTATACAGACAGCGCGGTACAAAGATTCATCCGGGCGTCAATGTCGGTATCGGCGGAGACGATACGCTGTTTGCGTTAGTTGACGGCGTTCTGCGATTCGAGAGAAAAGGCAGAGACAAGAAACAGGCTTGTGTATATCCGGTAGAGAAATAAACGATCTGACAGAGCTTCAAACGAATGTTTGGAGCTCTGTTTCGATTTGGCGGAGAAAGGACTGAAAGGATGTTTGCAGACAGAGCAAAAATCTATGTCAGAAGTGGTAAGGGCGGTGACGGACATGTTTCTTTCAGAAGAGAAAAATATGTACCTGACGGCGGTCCTGACGGCGGCGACGGTGGGCGCGGCGGCGACGTGATCTTTGAAGTAGACGAAGGTTTGAATACACTGATTGATTTTCGGCATACGCGCAAATATGCGGCTGGCGACGGTGAAGAAGGCGGTAAGAAAAACTGCCGAGGCAAGGATGGCGCCGATATCGTGATCAAAATGCCTAAGGGAACTGTCGTACGTGAAGAGACAAGCGGGCGTGTGATCGTTGATATGTCAGGGGACAATCTTCGCTATACGGTTCTGACAGGCGGCAGAGGCGGATGCGGTAATCAGCATTATGCCACCAGTACAATGCAGGCTCCCAAATATGCGCAGCCGGGACAGCCTGCCAAGGAACTGTCGCTCATTTTAGAATTGAAAGTCATTGCGGATGTCGGGCTGATTGGATTTCCGAATGTAGGAAAATCTACTTTTCTTTCGCGAACCACAAATGCCCGTCCGAAAATTGCTAATTATCATTTTACGACCTTAAGTCCAAACCTCGGCGTAGTAGACTTCGGTGACGGCAGTTCATTTGTTTTGGCCGATATTCCGGGACTGATCGAGGGCGCTTCAGAGGGAATCGGATTAGGCCATCAATTTTTGCGTCATATTGAAAGAACGAAGCTGTTTATACATGTAATAGACGCAGCGGGAACGGAGGGACGTGATCCGCTTGCGGATATTGATGCTATTAATGCTGAATTGGAAGCATATCAAGCCGGTTTAAGCAGCCGTCTGCAGATCATCGCAGCTAATAAGACGGATGTGATGGATTCAGAAGCATTGGAAGATATCATGCAAAAACTGCAGAAGCGGTTTGAGCCTCAGGGAATCAAAGTCTTCCCTATTTCGGCTGTAACCGGAAAGGGTATTAAGGAGCTTTTGTCGTATGCCTATCAATGCCTGAAAGAAGCAAATGAAGCTCCCGTCGTTTTCGAACAGGAATACTTCCCTGAATTTGAAAATGATTATGCTAATGAGCCATATACGGTATCGTTTGATGAAAAAGAACAGGCATATATCGTAGAAGGTCCACGCATAGAAAAAATGCTTGGCTACACGAATCTGGATTCTGAAAAAGGATTTCGCTTTTTTCAGGAATTCTTAAAAAAGAACGGCATATTAAAAGAACTTGAAGAGCTTGGCATACAGGATGGCGACACAGTCCGAATGTATGGACTGGCATTTGATTACTATAAATGATTACTACAAATAGAGGAGCTGATAAGTTTGAAAGTTCCTTTCAAACTACTTATTGGTGCAATATCGCAGGCATTTGCCTGCGATATACGGGGGTATAAGGATGACAAGTAAACAGAGAGCATATTTGAAGTCACTGGCAGCAACACTTGAGCCGATCATCCAGATCGGAAAATCCAGCTTGACGCCAGAATTGACCATATCAGTCAGCGAAGCATTTCATACAAGAGAACTTATCAAGTTAAACGTTCTGAAAAACTGTCTGGATGAACCAAAGGAACTTGCCCAAATTCTTGGGGAGCGGACACATTCTCAAGTTGTTCAGGTGATTGGGAAAAAAATTGTGCTTTATAAACCTTTTAAGGAAAATCCCAAGATTCTACTTCCAAAATAAATGAACTAGCCATGTGTTATTTACAGCGATGGACATTTGGGGTTTGGAATGGGGGCGGATGACCGCGTATGGGGGTTGAAGAAAAACTGCAGAAAGAATTAAGAAGAGAATTGGATGATGAGCGTTATATGCACACACTTGGCGTTGCATATACTGCTTCATGTCTTGCCATGCGTTATGGAGAAACCATGGAGCGTGCATTTCTTGCCGGGTTATTGCACGATTGTGCAAAATCAAAAAATATGGACCATAAAAAAATGTTGTCTCTTTGTGAAAAACATGATATCCCAGTTACACAATATGAACATGACAATCCGGTTCTGCTTCATGCGAAGCTTGGCAGTTTTTGGGCGGAAGAAAAATACGGCGTTACGGATAAAGAAATTTTATCCGCTATCCGATGGCATACAACAGGTCATGCCGGAATGACTTTGTTAGAAAAAATCATTTACATCGCGGATTACATCGAGCCAAACCGCAAAAAACAGCCCTATTTAAGTGATGTCAGGGCACTTTGCTTTCATGATTTAGATGGCGGACTGCGGCGTATTCTGCATGATACACTTTACTATCTGAAGGAGAAGAAAACCGTCGATCCGCAAACACAGGAAACCTATGAATATTACTTGGCGCAGGTTGGAACATTGGATAACGATGAATAGATCAGTAACGTATCAGCACACGAAACTTTATCAATAGAATGGTCCATTAAAACGCTGGTGCGAAAAAGTTTCATGATTTATGAGACAAAAATAAATTTTTAGATCAGAAAGGAACGGACAGAATGAGTGAAACAAGTACAGCGCATGAAATGGCAAAGCTTGCGATTGCGGCAATGGAAGAGAAAAAAGCGGAAGATATTAAAGTGATTGATATCCGGGAAGTTTCTACAATTGCGGACTATTTTTTAATCGCAAGCGGCAATAACCGAAGCCAGATTCAGGCATTATGTGATGCAGTTGAAGAAAAACTAGGCAGGGCAGGCTATTTCAAGAGACAGAGCGAAGGATATGATACCGCCAATTGGATACTTATGGACTACAATGACATCATTGTGCATATTTTTGATAAAGAAAACCGCCTGTTCTACGATCTTGAACGCATCTGGCGTGACGGAAAAGAAATTCCGGTTAAAGAATTTGCATAAGAAAGTTTCTGCTTAAAAGCGCTGCCAGTCCCGGATAAAACCACTTCATCTGGTTCTTTACCGGAATTTTGACAGCGCTTTTCTTATCACACTTTTTTTCTTATGACACTTTTTTCTTATCACACATATCACGATTATCGGTATAAACGAAATACACCAAATACTTTTCCTAAAATCGTACAATCGTCCACAATGATCGGCTCCATTTGATCATTTTCGGGCTGGAGACGAATATGACCGTTCTCCTTATAAAAAGTCTTTACTGTTGCGGAATCCTCTACAAGAGCCACAACAGTGTCTCCGTTTCTGGCGGTAGAACAGCGCTCCACAAAAATTTGATCGCCGTTAAAGATTCCGGCATTGACCATACTGTCACCTTTTACCTTCAGAATAAACGTCTCCGCATTTGGCAAAAGTTCGACCGGAATCGGGAAATAGCCCTCAATATTTTCCTGCGCAAGAAGCGGCTGACCGGCTGCGACCGTTCCGACAATCGGGATGCTTGCCATCTCATGACGTACAAGCTGAAATGAATCGTCACATATTTCAATTGCGCGCGGTTTTGTCGGATCACGACGGATATAGCCATTCTTTTCCAAAGTCTCAAGGTGAGAGTGAACAGACGAAGTTGATTTCAAATGTACGGCATCACAAATCTCACGCACTGCGGGGGGATAACCGCGTTCTAAAATCTGTTCTTTAATATATGCTAATATTTCTGACTGCTTAGCGGAAAGCTTTCCGTTTGCCATAAACAATACCTCCAATCTAGGTCTTATTATAACACAGCAAAACAATAAAAGCAAACATATATTCCGAAAATTTGTTCGATTTTTTATCTTAAAATGCTTGACAAACAAATATATGTTCGATATATTATATAAAAAGAACGTATATTCGGAACGCACGTTCTGATATAATTCTATATCTGTCTGCATCTGATAGAAAAAACGGAAAGAAAAAAACTGATTCAAATAATATTAATTTTAGGGGGCTTTCATATGAATGCAATTGTAGGTGAACGATTAATATGTGGAAATCAAAACGTTCATACAGTATACGGACGCGATGAATTTCGTCAAAAACAGAATCTGCAAAAAAAACGTCTGCAGGAAACCAAGCGCAGAATGTTTTTCCTGACTGTGTCTATGGTCCTGATTATAGCGCTTGGTATTGTTCTTGGCGGCTTTATGTCAAATGCCGAGGCAGGCAGCGGACAGCCTCAGGAATATAAATATTTCACCAGATATACTGTCAGCTACAATGAGACGCTTTGGGATATTGCCGAACAATATAAAGATTTCCATTATGATGGAATCACAGATTATATAGATGAAGTAAAAAACATGAACCATATTGAGAATGTGGATGATATTCGTGCAGGAAGTGTTTTGCTGATTCCATATTATTCATCGGAACATTTACATTAAAAGATAAGATGCTTGAAAAATGGCACTTTCCAGTATTATCTATTCGTTAAACTGTCGTTTCGCGAATAGTTATATGGAGCTCTCCAAGCACTCTTTTGAAACCATTTTTCTAAATTTATCCGGGCAGTCTTAATATCTGAACAGACTTAACCATTATAAGCACTATTTTTATCCGAATAGTTCCTCAGAATCCAGCCATATTGTAAACGGACCGTGATTGTTGAGTGATACCTCCATATGCGCACCAAAAACGCCATGCTGTACGGAAATGCCTTTTGAAGCAATCTGTCCAAGAATGTATTCGTAGAGAAAATTAGCCACCTGCGCTGGACCTGCATTGGTAAAAGACGGCCGGTTTCCTTTTCGGCAGTCCGCATAAAGCGTAAATTGTGAAATAAGAAGGATTTCTCCTCCTACATCGTTCAGAGAACAATTAGTTTTACCCGCAGCATCTTCAAAAATACGCAGTTTTAATAATTTCTCGATCATACGATCTGCAGTTTCTGTTGAGTCATTAGCGCTCACGCCGACAAAAACGAGAAGTCCGTTCTTGATTTGACCGGTTACATTCTGATCGGCTTTAACGGATGCTTCCGATACCCGCTGTATCAAAAAACGCATGATCTCATGCCACCTTCCATCCACGAATTATTTAGATTTGTCTGAACATTTGTTTGTGTTTTCTGGTATTTTTTATTTTTTGGTATTTATTTATATTTTTCTGTTTCTATTATGAAAATCATTTCCTGTTATTTTGAACGATTTCCTATATCATCACCGCTGTTGTTGTCTTTTGATGAAGCATCATTTGTGCGTTTCACATCCGTTTTTTCATCTTCGGACATTTTTTTCCGGTCTGGCTTATTCTGTCTGGTTTGTTCTTCCGCTTCATTTGCGGAATCGGAACCGTGCATACGGTTAAAAAGCGTGCGGAACAAGTGATATTTATCACTCTCCTCATCAGCCGTTTTATGCTGGGTGCTTCCCTTTGGATTCTTAATCTCTGTAAACAGATGTTCCTTGGTAATAAACTCCCCGTCTTTGATCTCATATGCGTCACGGTATAGAGCCGTGTCGGATGGAAGCGATTTTGTTTTCAAACGCCGGTTGACAAAACGCTTTGTAAACGCATAGATTACCGCAAAAACAGGAACGCCGATGATCATGCCCATAATACCATAAATGCCGCCGAAGAACGTGATGGCAAAGATGACCCAGAAACCGGAAATGCCTGTGGAATCTCCCAGAATACGAGGCCCAATAATATTTCCGTCAATCTGTTGAAGAACCAGAACAAAAATTAAAAAGTAAACAGCCTCAATAGGCGCGATCAGTAATAACAGTAACGCGCACGGAATTGCACCAAGATACGGACCAAAGAACGGGATGACATTGGTTACGCCGACAATCACGCTGATCAGCACCGGGTAATGCAGCCCAATCAGCGTCGTCCCGATAAAGCACAAAAATCCGATAATGATCGAGTCAAAGATCTTTCCGGATATGAAACCGATAAAAGTTTTATGGATGAACCTGCAGTCTTTGATCAGGCGGTTTGCATTATGCATTTCAAATAAAGAATAACAAATCTTTTTTGCCTGGGCCGCATAGGTTTCTTTTCCGAATATGAGGTAAACGGAAATGATAAAGCCGATTACAATATTCAACGATGTTTTTAATGTACCGTATATGGTCGCTGAAAGCGTTGAAAGGAAGGAACCGATATTTTGAATATTCTTCAATAACCAGTCAATGATCTCCTGCGAATTGATATTGGAAAGGTCAAGGGACAGATTATTCCGCAGGAAATTTGAAACAACCGTATTCTTATCCAAATAATCAACTGCCATCTCATAATATTTGTTAAACGCCCGCGGAAATTGATCAGAAATACTGTAAATACTTTTCCCGATTTCGGGAATGATCATTGCAAATAGTCCATAAAGGCACAAAAAGACCAAAACATAGGTCATGCAGATGGCGATGGCGCGAATCATACTTTTATGCCGCCGTTCCATCTGCGGTTTTTCTTCCGCAGGCTGCTTTTCTTCTTCCACAGACTGATTCTTTTCTTCCGCAGACAGTTTCTTTCCTTCCGCAGGCTGCTTTTCTTTCTTTTTTTGTGTAATACGGCGGTAAACCGGTATTAGAAACCGGTATTCAATCGTATTTACAATTGGTGTAAACAGGTATGCCAATACAAAGCCTACGATAATTGGAAAACAGATATTCAGAAATCTGTGCAGCACTGCGCCAAGTCTTGTGCCATGAAACAAAATGTAATAGAATGCAATCCCTGCGCAGATGATACAGATGCCGGTTATGCCCCAATGCAGATATTTACGGTCGCCGCGATATTTCATAGATGTCACTCTCCTTTTCAAACCGCTCTCAGACTCTTCTATCTTATAACAGTCCTCACAAAAAATCTATACTTTTTGTCCATACTTTTTATTGTCTCATACATAAAATTCGACTATAATGTGCTTATACATAAAGCACTTTCATGAGAAAGTCTCTTCATAAGAAAATAGAAATCATTTTTCTATAAAATGAGCCATGTAATATGTATCGGTTTAGCAATTCATTTGGGAGAATATCGGCAATGACGCTTCAACAGTTGATGAGTCCCGTAAGACGGGCTCTTGACGATTATCATATGATTGAGGAAGGTGACCGTGTTGCAGTTGGCATTTCAGGCGGAAAGGACTCTCTCACGCTGCTTGCCGCGCTTGCGGGACTTAAGCGCTTCTATCCCGCCACCTTTGAGCTTTATGCGGTAACTGTTGATCTTGGGTTCGGGATTCAGGATTTTGACCAGATTTCGCGAATGTGCAGCGAACTGGAGGTACCCTATATTAAAGTTGATACGGATATCGGGAAAATCGTTTTTGATGAGCGGAAGGAAAGCAATCCCTGCGCACTCTGCGCGAAAATGCGGAAAGGCGCTCTCAACACGAAGATGAAGGAACTCGGCTGTAATAAGGTGGCGTATGCGCACCACAAAGACGATATTGTTGTCACAATGCTCATGTCGCTGATCTTTGAGGGGCGTTTTCATACATTTCAGCCGGTCACTTATCTTGACCGCATGGATATGACCGTGATACGGCCGCTCATGTATCTGCAGGAAGCGGATGTGATCGGATTCGTCAATAAAAATAAACTGCCCGTCGCAAAAAGCGCATGCCCGGCGGACGGTTATACCAAAAGGAAGTATGCAGAGGACTTATTAAAGCGCTTAAATCACGAAAATCCCGGCGTCAGGGAGCGTATGTTTACGGCGGTCATAAACGGGCTCTATCCGCCAAAGAGAAACCGGTAAACTTATGACACATTGAAACAGGTTAACTTATGGCACATTGAAACAGGTTAACTTATAACGCGCAGGAACAGGAGAACTTACGACACACAGAACAAGGAGAACCGAATCATGCCGGCAGCAAACGATAAACAGCAGAACTATCATGAACAGCAAAATAGAAAGTACACGATGACGTTAAGGACGCTTCTGGAAGAACTGCCCCCTTTTGCCGCCAGATATTTTCACGGCGTTGAGGAAGTGACTTCGACGCGCACCCGTCTCGCATATGCCTATGATCTGCGTGTCTTTTTTAACTGGCTCTATGAAAAAAGACCGGATATCTGCACGGTTCCGATAAAAGAACTAAAGGTAGATGTACTGGATCAGATCAGGCGCGACGATATTCTGGATTACCTCTCCTACTGTTCTTATTATGAGCATGACGGCAGGGAGCTGTCCAATCAGGAGCGTGCAAAATCAAGAAAGCTTGCGACGATCCGCAGCTTTTACAATTTCTTTTATCAGGCTGAACTGATCAAAACGAACCCGCCCTCTCTTGTGAAGACACCGAAGATCCATGAGAAAGAGATCATCCGCCTGGATGCCAATGAGGTCGCGATTCTCTTAGATCAGGTAGAGGACGGCGAAAAACTCACAAAATCGGAAGCACATTACCACAAGCTCACAAAGGAACGCGATCTTGCGATCCTGACGCTGCTCCTTGGGACAGGAATCCGTGTGTCAGAATTTGTGGGCCTCAACATCGGGGACATTGACTATGACAATGACCGCATTAAGGTACGGCGGAAGGGCGGCTATGAGGCATATGTCTACTTCGGGGAAGAGGTCCGGGAGGCGCTGCTTGCCTATCACGAAAAGCGCAGTCATATCATTGCGGAGAAAGGTCACGAAGAAGCCATGTTCCTGTCCATGCAGAAACGCAGAATCACGGTGCGGGCGGTCGAAAATCTCGTCAAAAAATATGCTTCCCGCGTAACAACGATGAAAAATATCACGCCGCATAAACTCAGAAGCACTTATGGAACGAATCTTTACCGGGAATCGGGGGATATTTATCTCGTTGCCGATGTACTTGGCCATAAGGATGTCAATACGACAAGAAAGCATTATGCTGCCATTGAAGAAGAACGCGGCAGAATGGCGAGCAAGCTTGTTCACTTAAGGAAAGAATGACAAAACTGGTATGCGGCAAGCTGGCTGCGGCTGCTGAATGCCTCTGTTTCAAGCATGGCGGATATTTCTTCCGCGCTGTAAAACGCCGCGCGGATTTCCTCGTTTGCAGAGGCATGTTCATTGCTAATCTCCCCCTCTGCTTCTACATATACAATGTTTGTCATAATATCCGAAATTGCGACCGCGGAATAAGAGGCCGGAAGAATCTTTTTGATTTCTTTTACATAAAGTCCTGTTTCCTCAAAAAGCTCTCTTTTCGCGCACTCTTCGATTGACTCTCCTTCATTCAGCATTCCGGCGCAGAGATTATATACGGAGCGGTTGATTGCCATACGGAATTCTTTTAATAAAAGCATACGATCCTTCTGCGTCACGATCATCGAAATACCGCTTGACACGCGTCCGATATCCTCCGGGGAGGAAATGGGATGGCGGCTGACGATTTCATAATGCTTCTCTTTTCCGGCACGGTTTTCATAGATCAGTTCATAGCGGTGCAGATAACGCCCGCCGTCAATTTCATTCATGGAAAGCAGCTTCATCATATTGCTCCTTTAAGCTTTTTCTGATTTTTTTCCGGGTGATCTCAACAAGACCGAGCGGCGTCATGTCAATGACGCTCGTATGTACCGGATCGCTTGAAGTATATGTTCGGAGCAGTTCTAGGAGCTGCTCGTTTTTCTTAGGCTCTTTCATATTGATAAAATCTACCAGAATCATACCGGACAGATTGCGAAGCCGAAGCTGTTCCGCGATCATCTCCGCCGCCTCCGCATTGACCTTAAAAAAGGTTTCCTCCGCCCCGCTTTTTGTGGAGCGCGTTCCCGTATATTTTCCGCTGTTCACATCAATAGCCGTTAAGCTCTCAGTCGGTTCTATAACAAGATAGCCGCCGCTTTTTAGCCAGACACGCGCTCCAAGCGCTTCCTTAATGCGCTCCCCGAGACGATAAAAATTTAAGAGCGACATTGTTTTTTTCCCATTGTCAAAAAAGAAAAGCTTTTCTAAGCTTTCCGCATCACCATGCTGTGTAAAATAATCCTTCAGCTGTTCATAAACCGCTGGAATATCGGTCACAATGCGCTGAAAAGAAAGCGCATAGGTATCGCGCAGGGCAATCAGGTAGTCGGCAGGGGGCGTATAGAGCACGCTGTAAAGCGTTCTTGACGATGCATAGGTAATCAAACGTTCAAGCGCCTTCTGAAGCTCTGCAAGCTCATTGAGCATCGGTGTAAAATCTTGAAGCGAACAGGCATTTGTGCGCACGATACAGCCGTATTGCCCGAAAGCTGACGCCGCAATCCCGTTTTCTGATAAAAAATCATGAATGCGCGCTTTCTGCTTCGGCGAAGCTTTTTGCGAAATGTGAATACCGCTGTCCGCATGATCGAGTACGATATACCGCCCCGAAAGCGTCAGGTGCGTGGTAAGCACCAGATCCTTTGTCTTGACTGCCGCTTTTTCAACCTGAACAAGAATACAGTCTCCCTGCACGATGTTCTTCTTTGGCATCTGCAAATCCTGATGTGTACGGCTGCCGTCGTCTAAATAAATAGGGGAAAGAATATTGCCAAACGGCAGAAACCCCTGTACACCGGGCGCAATATCCACAAAAGCGGCGCGGATATTCGATACGACCCTGTTCACCCTGCCGACAAGAATCGTACCTACTGCAAAGGCTGAAGGAACCGCCTCATCGGTCTGCGGAAGCATCCGTGAAAAAGACGCCTGTACCGGGCGGTCGCCCATGCAAAGTACCGAGAGCAGCCGTTTTTCGTAATCCGTGATATAATAGCTGACCTTTGCTTCGCTCTTCTCCGGCATTAAAATACCTCCCCCGCTTCTGAAAGCGGTACGAAAGCGCCATTGTCCGCACGTCCGTAAGTTTCCGTCCGGTGAATCACAAAATCAAAGTCTCCCCGCTGCTTCCCATAATAAGAATACAGACATTCCATCACCATTTCCGGTTTGATATTACGGCTGCTTCCCGTATCAATCATCATGGTGACTGCATTTTGATCAAAAGAAAGTGTGTGAACGCCCTCTTTTAAGTCCAGTGTAGTCTCGCCTTTCTTTGTCTGCTTCACATAATATGCATGCGCTTCCTTCTGAAAACGCTCTACTGCCTCCGCGAAAGGAACGCCCTGTTCAAAGCCTTCCCTGACGCGCACGATATAACCCGCCGCGGCTACGCTTGCCATCGCATTTTTTGCGCCTTCCGGCAGCCTGCGGATATCTGTCACAACAATCCCTTCCGCCATCACGGCATTAAGGCGCGTTTTCAGCTCTTCGGCACTTTCCGCAGCGTTTACCTCCATGTCAAAGTATTCGCCGTCGCTCGTCAGACCGATACTGAGCGGGGATGCGAACGACATGATCTGGTGGGGGGAAAATCCGGTCGAATAGGCGATGTCCACATGCGCGCGCCGCATTGCTTTTTGAAAGTAGCGCATGACATCCAGATGCCCGATAAATTTCATACAGCCGTTTTTGGAAAATTTGACCCGCAGCTTCATCCTTAAGCGCCCCCTTTCGGTTCCATGCAGATACCGCATCCATAGCGCGCAGCGCCGCAGGCATTACATTTCTGCTTACAATTCGGTGTGATCTCCTCCGCCATGGCACGCTCCCACTCCTGTTTCAAAAACTGCTTTGTCACGCCGCAGTCGATAAAATCCCACGGGAAGAGCTCGTCCAGCTTACGCTCCCGCATCGTATAAAAGTCTATGGAGAGCCCGCATTCCTCGAAGGCGGCAAGCCATTCTTCATGATGATAATATTCGCTCCAGGCGTCAAAAAAGCATCCGCGCCGGTATGCGTTCAGGAGCACGCCGGCAACCCGGCGGTCGCCCCTCGCGAGCACGCCTTCGATCAGAGATACATCCGCCTCGTGCCAGTTGTATTTGATGCTGCGCTGGTTGAGCTGTTCAGAGATTGCTTTTCTCGTTGCATATGCTTTTTCAATATACGTTTCCTTGGGGTACATGGGTGCCCATTGGAACGGGGTAAACGGCTTCGGGATAAAAAAGGATGTGCTGACGACAATCTGAATTTTCTCACGCCTCTGCTGCTTTGGAACCGTCTCGAAAAATGCTGCCGCAATCTCGTTTGCAAGCTCGGCAATTCCCCGGATATCCGCTTCCGTCTCGGTCGGAAGTCCGAGCATAAAGTAAAGCTTTACTCTTGTCCATCCGCCTTTGAACGCTTCAATGGCACCGTTCAAAATGACCTCTTTGGTCAAGCCTTTATTGATGACATTGCGCAGTCTCTGCGTGCCTGCTTCCGGCGCAAAGGTCAGACTGCTTTTTTTGATATCTTGTATCTTACTCATTACATCAAGAGAAAAAGCATCAATCCTTAGTGACGGCAGAGAAATATTTACTTTTCGTTCCGCACATTCTTCTATCAGATATTGAAGCAGCTCCGGCAGTTTGGAATAATCGGAACTACTGAGGGAACTTAAGGAAATTTCCTCATGACCTGTTGAGTCAATCATCTGTATTGCCTGCTCTTTCAGCATGGAAAGGCTGCGCTCCCGCACGGGACGGTAAAGCTGCCCTGCCTGACAGAACCGGCAGCCGCGGATGCAGCCGCGCTGAATCTCTAAGACAACGCGGTCCTGCGTGCATTTGATAAAGGGTACAACAGGCTTTTGGGGATAGTAGGTGCTGCTGACGTCCGTAACAAGTTCTTTCCGGATCGTAAGCGGCATGGAATCATCCTCCGCCGTAAAGCCGCTTAACGTACCGTCCTCATGGTAATGCGGCGTATAAAACTGCGGCGCATAAATGCCGGGAAGTTTTCCCGCCTCGCGCAGAAAGCTTGTCCGGTCAGCACCCATTCTCCGCATCTCTTTATACAGATCGAGAAGCCTGCGGTACATGGTCTCACCCTCACCGATATAGAAAAGATCAAAAAAGGGTGCAATCGGTTCGGGATTGTACACACAGGGACCGCCGCCGATCACAATCGGATGCTCCCACGTGCGCTCTGTAGAAAAAAACGGAATGCGGGAAAGATCAAGAATCTGAAGAACGTTTGTATAACACATTTCATATTGCAGCGTAATGCCCAAAAAATCAAAGTCCCGGATCGGATCCTGTGACTCTAAGGCAAACAGCGGTATCTTTTTTTCGCGCAGGACCTGATCGGCATCAATCCACGGGGAATAGACGCGTTCGCACCACACGTCTTCCCAACGGTTGAACATATCGTAAAGAATCTGAATGCCAAGATGGGACATGCCGATCTCGTATACATCCGGAAAACACATACAGAAACGCAGATCGATCTTTGACCGGTCCTTCATCACGCTGTTGACTTCGCCCCCAATGTATCGGGCAGGCTTTTCAATTGTAAGCAGTATCTCTTCCGGCAGTGCAAGCGTACGCATCGTCGATCTCTCTCCTATCTAAGGTTTGTAAGGCAGGCTGTCCTCGCTTATGAGGGTGACAATATCCTGCGCATTCTTTCCGGCAATTGTCATGTCCTGCTTTTGTAAATAAAGAAAAGCCCCAAAAAGACAGAACGCTAAAATCATCCGCAGCCCAAAGGTGCCATGCGGAGTGCGCTCCTCCTCCGAATATCCTCTGCCATCATAACCGATCCGTTGATAACCATAACCGCTTTGGAAATTCTGTTCTTCTTCGCGTGCCGCCTGTTCCCGCATTTCCCTGACCAGACGCATTTTTTCATCAATGGAAAGCTCCATATCATCCTGCTCCCGAAACGATGATCGTTTGTTTACTATATGAAACAGGAGTAGGAAACATGCCTGCCATCTGGTAAGCGGCTTACGATCCGGCAGACTGCTTATCACGTGGTAAGCGGCTTATCGGTTGGCAAGCTCTTTTGTGATCTCCTCCCATGTTACGCCTTTTTGCGCCATCAGCACCATCAGATGATAGAGCAGATCGGAAATTTCATATTTAATCTCTTCCGGATTCGGATTTTTAGCGGCAATGACAATTTCTGTCGCCTCCTCTCCGACCTTTTTTAAGATTTTGTCAAGTCCCTTGTCAAACAGGTAATTCGTGTAAGAGCCCTCCTTCGGATGTTCTTTCCGGTCCAGGATCACCTGATAGACGGAATTAAAGATTGTGAGCGGATTCTCATCATCATACTCTTTTTTCATGATCTCGTTGAAAAAGCAGCTGTGATTCCCAGTATGGCATGCCGCCCCTACCTGGGATACCTTTGCGAGCAGCGTATCCATATCGCAGTCCGCGGTTAAGGATTTCACATACTGATAATGTCCGCTTGTCTCTCCCTTTACCCAGAGTTCCCCGCGGCTGCGGCTGTAATAAGTCATTCTACCCGTCTGAAGCGTCATTTCGTAAGCTTCCTTTGTCATATAGGCCAGCATGAGAACTTCTCCGGTCTGATAATCCTGTGTGACAACCGGAACCATCCCGTCACTGTTCGTCCGAAGGCGGTCCCATGGCATACAATTCTCGTAAGTGTTGACTTCAATTCCGTTTTCAAAGCATAGATGCTTGAGCGAGCTGATATTGGAACTGTTCTGCGTCACAAAATCTCCGCTGATGCCTAAGACCGAATGCACACCAAGATATTCAAGCGCTTTATCAAGTGAAATATCGGCAAGAGACGCGATAAACGGCATGTTGATCTCCGTAACGCTTTTAAGAAGCGCTGACGGTTCCGTCAACAGTGCGGCAGATACATAACTGTCCAGCAGTTTTTGGTTTTCCGTAATCACGGAAGGATTCCGGAACGCGGCAAGAATCTTTTCTTTTCCAAATTTTTCTGAAACCTCTTTTGTCAAGTCGATGTTAGACTGTTTTTCATAATCTAAACACGCACGTGTACATCCTGCATAAAGCAATTTTTTGACATCTTCCATTCGCTCGATATGACCCGCACCGATAACGGGCACCTCGCTCTCCCGGCATATATGTTTTATGACATCAATTGCCTCGTCATGCTGCGCGTCTCCGACCGACAGATCAAATACGAGAATTTCGTCCGCGTTGTTCTGGCTGTAGGTTTTGGCAAGCTGCGCCGGGTCTAAGGATATCACCGACGCATCCGTCATGCTTTTCACCGCCATTCCTTTTTTTAAGTAAATACAGGGAATAAATAATTTTTTCATACTGATAACCATGCCTTCTCACAGCCTGCGAACTTTGGGCCGCAGGCACAATATTCGCAAAGCAAACTTGTTTGCGTGTGAAAATTGAAAAATCTTTGATTTTTCAATCTACCATCCGTTCATCTGTTATGATCATCTGAGATTTTGTGTCTCAGCCCAGCGTACCCTTTGTACTCAGCACGTCCTTAATACGTGCATCAAGGCTTGTCGCTTCATCAAGCGCTTTTGCAAACGCCTTAAAGAGTGCCTCCGCCATATGGTGCGCATTGACGCCGGATAAAATCTTCATGTGCAGATTCATGCCGGCGCTGTAAGATACCGCATAAAAGAATTCCCTCACAAGGCAGGTTTCAAACGAACCGCAGCGCTCCTGAGGAAACTGCGCATCAAACGAAAAATAAGGCCTGCCGCAGAGATCAATCGCACAAAGAGCCAGCGTCTCATCCATCGGGATCAGTGACGAGCCATAACGCCTGATCCCGGCTTTATCCCCAAGCGCTTCTTTAACTGCCGTTCCAAGCACAATCCCGACATCCTCCACTGTGTGGTGTCCGTCCACGTTCAGGTCCCCGGAAACTTTTAAGTCCAGATCAAAAAAACCATGGCGCGCAAATCCCTCAAGCATATGATCAAAAAAGCTGATGCCCGTATCGGTATGACATGCGCCGCTGCCGTCCAGCTGCAGATTAAGGCTGATCTGTGTTTCTTTTGTGTCACGGGTGATTTCCGCCATTCTATTATCCAACATCATCGTTCTCCTCCTGTTCAAAACGGACCTTAATGGAATTGGCATGCGCCGTAAGACCTTCTTTTTCGGCAAACAGTTCAATATCCTTATGCGCACGCTCCAGCGCTTCTCTTGAATAAGAAATAATGCTTGTTTTCTTCGTAAAATCATCCACATTCAGCGGAGAGAAAAATTTGGCGGTCCCGTTCGTCGGCAGGATATGATTCGGTCCCGCATAATAATCGCCGAGCGGTTCAGAGCTGTACTCCCCGAGAAAGATCGCTCCAGCGTTGCGAATCCGCGTCATCACGTCAAACGGATTGCGCGTGAGAATTTCCAAATGTTCAGAGGCAATGTCATTCGCCGCATTGACAGCGTCCTCCATCGACTCTGCGACAAGGATATAGCCATACTCTGCAAGTGATTTTTGAATGATTTCTTTTCTGGAAAGTTTCTGTATGAAAGCGTCGGCCTCCACAGATACCGCCTCCGCGAGCTTTCTGCTCGTCGTGATCAGAATTGCGGAAGCCATTTCGTCATGCTCCGCCTGAGAGAGCAGATCAGCCGCAACATAACGCGGATTCGCACTTTCATCCGCCAGCACCAGAATCTCGCTTGGTCCGGCAATGGAATCAATGCTGACATAACCGAAAACCGCTTTTTTGGCAAGCGCGACAAAAATATTTCCCGGTCCGGTAATCTTTTCTACTTTCGGAATCGTCTCCGTACCGAATGCCATCGCAGCGACTGCCTGTGCGCCGCCGCATTTATAAATCTCATCAATCCCACAGATATCCGCCGCTACAAGCGTTACGGGAACCACTTTTCCATCGCTGCCCGGCGGCGTGCAGATCAGAATACGCGGAACACCCGCCACGCGCGCTGTAACCGCATTCATGAGAAGACTCGACGGATAGGCTGCTTTCCCGCCCGGCACATAAATGCCCGCCGTCTCAAGCGGTATCATGCGCTGCCCTAAGATCGTGCCGTCCGGCTTTGTATCAATCCAGCTTGTCCGAAGCTGTTTTTCATGGAAGGCGCGTATATTGGCGGCACTCGCTTTCAGAACACGGATAAACTCATCATCCACCTGCGTATACGCTTCTTCAATTTCTTCTCTTGTCACACGCATTGTCTCTTTTGTTAAAAGACAATGGTCAAACCGCTCTGTATATGCGAGCAGCGCCTCATCGCCGCGTGCACGCACATCATTTACAATATCGGCAACGGTCTGTTCATAGCCGCCGTAATGATCAGGACTCCGTTTTAAGAGTGTACCAAGCAGATCACGTTTGGTATCTTTGGTCAGATCAATGATTTTCATATGATAGTTTCCTCCCGTTTCACATTCCTTAGCCAACCGCTTCCCTGAGCCGGTAGATCAGCTTTTTGATCCGCTCTGACTCCATCTGCATGCTGACCTGATTCACGATCATACGCGCGGAAAGCGGACAGATTTCCTCAAGCACCTCCAGACCGTTTTCTTTTAACGTGGAGCCGGTTTCGACGATATCCACGATCACATCCGAAAGCCCAACGATCGGTCCTAGTTCAACAGAGCCGTTTAACTTGATAATGTCTACTGTCTGCTGCTTCTGATTATAAAAATAATTACGCGCAATAACCGGATATTTACTTGCCACGCGGATCATCTCGTGATGCTGCAATAATTCCTTTGCCGAAGCCGGACCGCATACGCACATACGGCACTTGCCCAGCTTTAAGTCCAGCACTTCAAATACACGGCGCTGTTCCTCTAAAATGGTATCCGCACCGACAACGCCGATGTCTGCGGCACCATATTCCACATAAGTCGGGACATCCGGTCCTTTGGCAAGAAAAAAACGAAGACGCAGCTCCTCATTCGTAAAGATCAGCCTGCGTGTCTGCTTATCCTTAATCTCTTCACACGTAATCCCGATACGCTCCAACAGCTCCAGAGTCTGATTAGCCAGTCTGCCCTTGCCGAGTGCAAAAGTCAGATAACGTTGTTCATTCTGCATGTCCATATCCATGCCTTTCTACAATTTATCAATCCCACGGAAGGGATTTTTTTCGCCGCATTTTATAAAATGACCGGGATCATATGCTGCTCTTTCACAAACGCTTCCGCTTCCCTGCAGTCCGCATCGCTTAAAACCTTCATCATGCCGAAGCATTCGCCGGCCGCCCGCCGTTCGTTGACATAAGCGATGGCCTCTGCAAGCTGCTGCTCGCGGTATAAAAGCATTTTGACGGGTAATCTGTCCGTATCGTTTTTTCCCGCCGCTTTAAGCGCCGTCATCAGATCATCGATCACAATCATGAAGCCGATCGCCGGCGCCGGCTTTCCGAAACGCTCCAACAGCTTATCATATCGTCCGCCCCGCACGATCGCATCGCCGACGCCGTAAGTATATGCCCGGAAAATGATTCCTGTATAATAATAATATCTGTTCACCATGCCAAGGTCAAAGGAAATATATTTTTCCACACCGTACAGGCACAGAACGCGGTACACCGCCTCCAAGCGGTCAACTGCACGCATGGAATCTTTATGATATGCATAGCTCCGCGCCGTCCGCAGCACATCCGCACCGCCCGCGAGGTCGCCGAGATGAAGCAGCGCATCGCTGCACTGGGCACTGGGCTTTGCACGCGCAAGAAGTTCCTGCGCACCGAAAAAGTTTTTATTTGCAACGAGTTCCCGCCACTGAATCTCCGTCTCTTCATCCATTCCCGCCTCAGCGCATAACCCTCTGATATATCCGGACTCTCCGATACTGATCTGAAATTCCGTAAGTCCTGCCTTTAGCAGCGCATGGACACAGAGCGCCAGCATCTCCGCATCTGCCGCAATGCTGTTATCCCCGATCAATTCAGCTCCCATCTGCGTGACTTCCTTTAATTTTCCACGTAAATCCGATGTGTTCGTAAACGTGTTCCCATGATAGCAGAAACGGACCGGTCTGTCGGTATTCATATTATATTTTGCAGCACATCGCGCAATGGACGGTGTAAAGTCAGGACGCAGTACAAGCGTATTCCCCTCTTTGTCAAAAAACTTATATAATTCATTGGACGGAGTCGTACCGATTTCGCGCCCGAATACGTCAAAAAATTCAAACGTAGGCGTCTGAATATCCTGAAAGCCATAGCTGTGCATCGCACTCTGGACCGCCTGTTCACACCTGCGTTTTGCTTGAAACTCTGCCCCGTAAATATCCCGGACGCCTACGGGCGTATGTAATAAATGCTGATTCATAAAAATGGTCTCCCTACAAAAATCTTACCAGAACCGGAGCAAACAAAAAACAGATTTAAGTGCCCCTGCCATTGATGCTTTCTCACGCTAAAGCGATAATTCGTTATCAAGTTAAACTATTGCCAGTATACAGAAAACCCGGATGGATGTCAACCCCGGCTTTCCAGATCTTTTTGAAGCATGTCCAGATACGGAACGAGTAAGCCATGTTTTTTTGGCAGTATATAGGATGAATCCAGTTCATCAAAACGAAAACTCTTTCGGCCGCCCGACTGCGCGCGCTCCCAAAATACCAAAAGCTGCGCAAACGACAGATAATAAAACAAATCTTTAGCGGAATAATAAATGATCAGAAACGAAACGCCGCCCTGCCGTTCGAACTCCGCCATAAACGTAACCTGATGCTCATGGATATTCTGCAGTGCAAAGGTATCGACAGCGCACTCTTTCGCATCAAAGCAGACAGGCACCCCCTGCACGGCGCCGATATAATCGACTGTACTCTTTTGGTCAAAGTATGCGAGCGTGATCTGATGCCGCTCGTGGTCGATCTGCATCGGCGTAATCGGCGTCGGAATTTTCTGAATCAGTGCCAGATGGTGTTCTAAATACTTTTCGTTTGTGCGGTTGATCATATCCTCAAGGGTGGAACCGCGAAGTCCTCTTGAATTCCACGTTGCCATATGAAGTCTCCTATTGGGTAAGATTGCAGAAGTTTCTTAAAATCCTGCGGCGGAGGGGCAATGACAGTTTTTCCCGCAAGCGGCGACGGGCTTTTCTCTCCCCGCGTCGTCGTTTCAGGAAAGGTAAGCGCAAAGGCGTGAAGAAGCTGCCGGTGAATCCCATATTTATTGGAAAGCGCTCTGTTCAGTCCGGCATTTCCATATTTCGGATCGCCGCAGACCGGATGTCCGCTGTCCATAAGATGTGCCCGTATCTGATGGGGCTTTCCGGTGATAAGCTGCACTAAGACAAGCGTCAGATCATGCCGTTCGAGATAAAAAAGCGGCGTATAGGCGGTGTGAACCTCCTCACCTGTACCGTCTTTTACCACCGTTACACGGTTATTTATATTGTCCTTTACCAGAAAACCGTCTAATACCCGCGGCGCCGAAATCTGTCCCATGACGATTGCAAGATAATATTTTCCGATTCTCCGGTCGTGAATCAGGCTGCTCAGTTCCCTTGCCGCCGGATATGTCTTTGCACAGAGCACAAGTCCGCTTGTATTGCGGTCGAGACGATTGACAGCCGAAGGTGTATAATTCAGCCGTACTGCTTCTTTTGTCACTTCATCTGTCTGCGTACGGACATAGGCGCAAAGCCAGTCATTTAAGCTGTTGTCCGTCTTTTCTGCGCGCTGCGTTAAAAGACCGGCGGGTTTATCAGCGATCAACATCTCTGAATCCTCGTATATCACGCAGACAGACGGTTGTTTGAAAGTCTTCACAGCCCCTGCCGCCTTAAGTCCGTTGCCGCACCGGAACTGTTCATAGGTTTCTTCCGAGAAAAAAATACGGATATGATCCCCTGCACGAAGCCGCTCGCTGCCATCCGCCTTTTTTTCATTTAGTATAATATTTTTTTTGCGCAGCATTTTATATAAAAATGAACGCCCTGCATGGGGAAGAAGTTTTTCAAGAAATTTATCCAGCCGGATACCGGTTTCCGCTTCGCTTACAATAATGTCCTTCATGACCCCATCTCCGTAAAATCAGCTTCAATCATATCATACATACAAAAACGTTTATGGTGCTATAACGCAAGCGTCAGAAGCTGCTGTATGACTTCTCCGTCTGCCCGGACGGAACCGTCCTCCCTTTGCATGCTGTCTAAGCGGTCAAGGTATTTATCAATGGATGTAAAGATTTTTACAGTATAACCCTTGTGCCCGCTTTGTTCCAACTGCGTGCGCAGATGTTTTTCGCATTGATCCGGGCTGCATTTTGCATGACTCGTAAATCCGCAGATGCTTTTTCCCTCTATGGCAAGAGAATCCACCGCGTAAGTACGTTCATAGGAGGTAAACTGCAGATCATAGAAGACA
Organism: Lachnospiraceae bacterium UBA7050; assembly: GCA_002493905.1. Classification (GTDB taxonomy): domain Bacteria; phylum Bacillota; class Clostridia; order Lachnospirales; family Lachnospiraceae; genus DLAJ01. The sequence goes on from DLAJ01000017.1 coordinate 169,034, forward strand.
CAGAGTTGCCCGGCATGCGGACATATCTGCTCATGAATTTTCACAGGACAGCCCTTTGCCTTCAAAAACATAATGGTATTGACCGCGCTTTTCGCGCCCGGCAGACAGCCAAGTACAGCGATAACTGTCCAAAGATTCTTCTTTGTGCCGATCACTTGCCACCCAATCAAAAAGATGGATAACGATACGCCAAAGCAGGCAATTGTAAATAAACTCGTCCATATTTTCCGATTTTGAATATAACCGTAATGTCCTTTTTTTACAAACATGTTTTTCTCCCCAAAACAGCGGATAAAAAATTTCCTCAACCCGGAAGAACGCGCAGCGTTCCAGAAGAAATGCCGAAGGCATTTCTTTGAAAGAGTTTGCGGATCGCAAACTCTGAAAGGAGCGTCAGCTCCCTTTTTAACCTACAGGAATTTCCTCAACCCGGAAGAACGCGCAGCGTTCTTCGAAAGAGTTTGCGTTCCGCAAACTCTTTTTTAACGCGCGACCTTCAGGATGCGCATGCAGAACAGCAGAAATCGTTCCGGCACCAGTTTTGTCAAGGCATAGAAAGCTCTCATCGGCACGCCGCAGACAGACATCCGCTTCCGCTTTTTGCTGTCCCGCAATGCCTGATAGACAACACGCTCCGGCGTTACCATTACGTAGTTTTTGATCGCCAGTCTCTTCCCAAATACTTCTGCTTTATCAAAAAACGGCGTTGAAACCGGTCCCGGACAGACGCTGGTCACATAAATACCCCGCCCGCGCAGTTCTTCGCCAAGTGCAGTAGACAGGGACAGCACATATGCCTTACTCGCGGCATAAACCGCAAAATCCGGCTGCGGCAGAAATGCCGCGCTGCTTGCAAGCTGGATGATCCGGGCGTTCCACGCCATATAGGGCAGACAAATCCGCGTCATTCTTGTAAGTCCGACGCAGTTACACAGAATGGTCTCTTCCTGAAAATGCTGTTCCACACCCATAAAGTCTCCCATAAAGCCCAGACCGGCAGCATTGATCAGAATGCGGATGCTTGGAAGCTCTTTCTGCAGCAGTTGTTCAAAAGAAGTAATATCCGCCGAAGATGTCAGGTCCATCGGAATGATGCGGGATTTCATCCGCAGCTGGCCCGACAATTCTTCCAGGCGCTCTTTGCTGCGGGCAATCAGCCAGATTTCATCCGTTGTATGCAGAATTTGGTCGAGCGCCCTCGCAAAGGTATATCCGATACCGCTGCTTGCACCCGTTACGACTGCAATCCGTTTGCTTGTTCTCTTCTCTTTCACGATGTTTGCTCCTTATTCGTTTTATTTCTTACATTTCTATCTTTTTCTCTCTTATTGTATTTCTGAATCAGGCTGTTTACCGATTTATTCCCGCTGTAAGCTGCTCCAGTTCCTCCGTTGTCAGTCTCCTATATGCGCCCGGATGCAGGTTCTGGTCCAGGCAGAGCGCACCGACCGCAGTTCGCTTCAGGCGGAACACCTCATGCCTGTTTGCGTGAAACATTCGTTTCACCTGATGATATCTTCCCTCATAAATGGTAATGCGGACATGACTCGCCTCTATGGTATCCGGCAAAGAAGAAGGCAGTTTCATGCGTTCTTCCACGCTTAACTGATAGGTGGATTCCGTACGCAGAACGGTTACCTGAGCCGGCAGACAGGGCGTATTGTCTCCGATATCGGTTCCTTTGCGCAGGGACGTCAGTTCCTCTTCTGTCAGCGTTCCGCTGACCCATACTTCATAGGTTTTCGGCACATGCATGCGCGGACTCGTCAGTTTATGCGACAACATGCCGTCGTTTGTAATAAAGAGAAGTCCCTCACTGTCCTTATCCAGCCTGCCGATCGGAAAAAAATGCTCCGTATCCACATCGGGCATCAGTGAAAAAACTGTCTGCGCTTCAGAATCCTTCGTTGCACAGAGATACCCCGCCGGTTTATTCAACATATAACAGACGGCTGCATCCGTTTCCCGTAAAACAGCATTTCCACGGAAACATATGGTCATGCGCCCGGAATCTATTTTCTGACCGAAGTTTCGGCAGACATCACCATCCACCGTCACCAGTCCCTTTTTACAATATTCCCTGACTTCACTTCTCGTACCGACGCCGGCATCGGAAAGATATTTATCCAGTCTGATCATCCGTTCCCTGTCCTGTCCAAGCATTTATGACTGCGCTTTTTCATATATTGTTAAGAAAAAATCACGGAGGCTTTCATCATGGCGCTGCTTCTTCTGGTGATCCTTCTTTTATTTGGCTTACTTATCATCAGCAGTAAGACGGCATTGGCGCTGGCGTCGCTTGGACTGACCCTGTGGTTTGAAAATATGGTGCCGACACTGCTCCCCTTCATGATTCTTTCCGGCATTCTGACAGGATTAAAACTGCAGGAACTGCTCTGCCGTCCGCTGCGTGGTTTATTCAGCCGCCTTTTCCATACAACGCCAAGCGGCGCGTACTGTATCATAATGGGATTTCTCTGCGGGTTCCCTATGGGCGCTTTCTGCGTTGCTGATCTCTATCAGAAGGGCGCGCTTTCTCGGGAAGAATCGGTACGTCTGATCCCATTCTGCAACAATATCGGTCCCGTGTATTTCTACTCATTCGCCGTACCGCTGCTGAACTTAGAAGCTCCCTCATATCGTGTAATCCCAATTCTGACATTCGGTATGTACGGCATCCCGCTGCTGTATGGCATATTGTCTTCGCAAAAGCATATCCTTACGAAAAAGGGACCTGACAACATAAAAGTCTGTGCCGCCGCGCTTCCCGACGATCATCCCCAGCCGTCACTCTTTTTTGTAATGGACGAAGCCATTTCCCACGCTGGAAAATCCATCCTAAGGCTCTGCGGATACATGATCCTGTTTAATATTCTGATGCTGCCGCTCTACGCGCTGCACCTGAACGGTTTTTACAGCGGAATTCTGCACTCGGTCTTTGAAATATCCGGTGGGATCCGCGTGCTGCAGGGATATCTTATGCTCATGCCGGAAAAAAGAATGCTTCTGCAGCTTATCATGCTCACCGCCTTAAGCTTTGGCGGACTTTGCTGTGCCGGCCAGAGCGACTGCTTCCTGCATGCCGTTTCTCTCAAACCAGCTGTCTATCTTGGTAAGCGGCTGTTGATCTCGCTTTCGGCAGCCGCTTTTTATGCAGTCTGCCTCTTCTTCGGATGGCTGTACTGAATGATATCCCTTTAGAAAAAGCCGCGGCCTGAAAGAAGGCGCGGCTTTTTATGGCGTTCTTTTGGGATGCAGAATCATTCTCTTTTACGTCGTCTGACCGGCGTCGGAAGCCGCGTTTTCTGCCTCTGCAACTTCCTCGAGCGCATCAACAGGATACAGCTGTGCACGGTTTGACTGAATCAATTCCTTATAGCTGTTCATGGAATTCAGCAGGTTCTCATAGTGTGCAGATGCATCATTCATCGCATTCGTCACAATTTCTTCCAGACTACCGAGTGAATCATCCATATATTGAAGCGCCTGCGCCTTAAAATCATTTGCCTGCATAGTCGCCGCATCAAGAATGGATTGTGCCTGCCTTGTCGCAAGCGTGACGATTTCATTGGCTTTCGCATACGCCTGCTGCATAATCTCATGCTCATTAACAAGTTCATTCGTGTGAATCGTCGCCTCATTGATCAGCGCATCCGCCTTCTGCCTTGCATCATTTAAGATCGCTTCTTTATTACTGATGATCTTCTGATAACGCTTGATCTCATCCGGCGTTTTCATCTTCAGTTCACGTAGAAGCTCTTCAATCTCCTCTTTATTCACCATAATGATCGTGCTGGAGAGGGGTTTGAATTTGCAACTGTCGATATAATCTTCAATTTCCTCAATCAGTTGTTCAATTTTACTATTCATTGCATACTCCCATCCGTTGACCTGAAAAAATGATTGTTATCCATCTTATGTATCTGTCCGGCCTTTATACTTTTCATGAATCATATCTGCCACAAAAGGCGGAACACATTGAGAAATATCTCCGCCGAAATACGCAATCTCCTTGACGCTTGACGAACTTAAATATGCATATTCTAAGCTCGTTGTCAAAAAGATCGTATCCAGACTCCCACCAGACAGCTTCTTATTTGTCTGCGCGATCTGAAGCTCATATTCAAAATCAGTAATCGCACGGAGTCCTCTGACAGACACATGAATATTTTTTCTGCCTGCGTAATCAATCAGAAGTCCGGTAAAGGAATCTACTTTGACATTTGGAAACTCTTTGGTCGCTTCCTCCAATATTCTAACACGTTCCTCCACTGAAAACAATGGAGTTTTTGCTTTATTGTTCAAAACACTGACGATCAGTTCGTCAAACATCAGTGCGGCCCTGTGGATAATATCCAGATGTCCATACGTCATGGGGTCAAAACTCCCCGGATAAACTGCGGTCTTCATAACAGATAACCATGTTCCTTTCTCAACCCTGCCACCGCGTTCTGATATCTAAAACGCTCCTTGATCCAAATCTGTCAAACGCTGTTCCCCGCTCTTTTGAAGAAACAGATGCTGGTTGGTTTTATAGCGCTTCTGCCTGATTATATCATACCCAAGCTCAGTAAGGTAGTCTGTTTCGGCATGAAGTGATGTTTCAACAACGATTAAAGTATCGCCGTCTGCGATCCGATTGCTTTGTGACAGGCATGTCAGAGCTTGACGGTCCAGCCCCTGTTCATAAGGCGGGTCCATAAAAATAATATCCGCCCGCTCTCTGATCGAACCGGTCAATGCAGAAAGCACATCCTGCTTTAAGAGCACGGCTTCCTTCGTAAAACGTGTTCTCTCTAAATTCTGTTCAATACAGCTGATCGCTTTTCTCTGGTTCTCTACAAGGTATGCGCGTACCGCTCCGCGGCTCAATGCTTCAATGCCAATGCCTCCGCTTCCGGCAAACAAATCCACAAAAACGCTCCCGGGCACATCACTCTGCAAGATATTAAATAATGTTTCTTTGATACGGTCCTGCGTCGGTCTCGTGTCCCGTCCTTCCGGCGTCATCAGTTGCAGACTCCGCCTTGTTCCAGCAATGACTCTCATAGTCAATCTCCATTTTCCTGTTTTCAAGCATCTGCGTGCCGTTCCGGCATGTTTTCCGGCTTACTTATGCTCATTACTTTTCCGTCAGGTCAGCCGCACCTTTACACCCTTCGTATCTCTGGAACCCAGCTTTAACTTATTGAGTTCAAGACTCTTCCCCCTGTAGTCGATCGTCTGTTCCTGAGCATTTCTTGTATAATAAACTTCTTCAATATAATCGTTTGCGCCAAGCTTCATGCCCCGCACGCCGACCGCGCCTTTTTTCTTTTCAGGAATCTCTTCAACCGGGAACCGCAGAAAGTATCCTTCATGAGTCTGAAGCACGACATTCCGCTGTTCGATTAAAATTGCAATGCTTTTTACCTCATCCCCGTCGTTCAGCTTTGTCGCAGCGACGGTTTTCTTTGACACATCAAACTCTCCCCCGCTCACCACTTTCATCATTGCCTGCTTTGTAGTAAATAACATGCGGTAAAGATTCAGGTCCGCCTGACTTGCCACACAGAGAATATCTTCTTTGGAGGAATCATAATTGCTCACATTGTCAATCGGAATGCCCTTATCCCGGAATTTCCCATATGGTATGTCCGAAATCTTTACCGTATGAAGCTGCCCTGCATTCGTAAACAGGCAGATTTTTCCGGTATTTTTGCACAGGATCACATGAGAATTTTCGGATTCCACCGCTTCTTTGTTGCGTTCATATGCCGCGGTATCAATCGTCCTGCTGTAGCCGAAACGGTCCATCAGGAAATAGACGTCCATCTCCTCGGGCTTTTTCTCCTCAAAGACAACCTGTCCCGCATTGTCAATCATAGTACGTCTTGGACGGGAATATTCCTTTTTGTAAGCGTCCAGCTCATTCATGATAACCTGTGCCATGGAATCCCGTCTTGCGAGAATGTCCTCATAGCGGAAAATATTCGCAATCGTATCCTCATGTTCTTTCATGAGCGCATCAATCTCTAAACCGATCAATTTATACAGCCGCATTTCCAGAATTGCGTTCGCCTGCGGCTCTGTAAATTGAAGCTGCTGCGCCATAATGCGGGATTCTTTGAACTTAAACTTGATACCGTCCGTCTTTCCCTCGACAAGACACGCCTTTGCCATTGCGCGGTCTTTCGAGCCGCGCAGGATCTCAATGATCAGATCAATGACATTGCAGGCTTTAATCAGACCCTCCTGTATCTCTTTCCGCTCCAGTTCTTTCTGAAGCAGATTGGAGTATTTGCGCGTCGCCGTTTCAAACTGAAAGTCCACATAATGCTTCATGATCGTCTTTAAGCCCATTGTCTCGGGCCTTCCGTCCGCAATCGCAAGCATATTGACTCCAAAGGTGTCCTCCAGCCTTGTTTTTTTCAATAACAGGTTTTTGAAATTTTCAACATCAGCGTCCCGCTTCAGCTCAATCACGATCCGGATGCCTTCTTTGGAAGACTGGTTTGTAATGTCGACAATATCGTTTGTTTTTTTCGTTTCCGCAAGCGCAGCGACGTCCTGCAAAAATTTTGTGATATTTGCGCCGATCATTGTATAAGGAATCTCGGTGATGACCACATTCGTCTTGCCGCCCTTTGCCTTCTCCACTTCAATTTTTCCGCGGATGCGCAGTTTTCCCTGCCCTGTTTCATAAATTTCAAGCAGCTCGTCCTTATTGCAGACCATGCCTCCGGTTGGGAAATCCGGTCCTTTCAGATAGCGCATCAACTCGCGCGTTGTAATATTCTCATCCATCATATATGCTTTCACGGCATCTATGACTTCCCCAAAATTATGCGGCGGAATGCTTGTCACCATGCCAACCGCAATGCCTTCCGACCCGTTGATCAGAATATTCGGAATCTTGACAGGAAGGACAAGCGGTTCTTTTTCCGTCTCATCAAAATTGGGTCCGAAATCTACCACATCTTTATCCAGATCAGCAAGAAACGTCTCCTGTGTCACTTTTTGCAGACGCGCCTCAGTGTATCGCATTGCCGCGGCGCCATCCCCTTCAATGTTACCGAAATTGCCGTGTCCGTCCACAAGCGGAAGTTCTTTTTTGAAGTCCTGTGCCATAACGACAAGCGCGTCATAAATTGAACTGTCTCCGTGTGGATGATATTTACCCATTGTATCGCCGACAATACGCGCGCTTTTCCGATACGGTCTGTCATAGCGGATACCGAGTTCATACATATCATAAAGCGTTCTTCGCTGTACCGGCTTTAAGCCGTCCCGCACATCGGGCAGCGCACGCGCAACAATGACGCTCATGGCATAATCAATAAAGGATTTCTGCATCAGCTCAGAATATTCAGTCTTGATAATACGGTCTTCCATATTTTTCTCCAATCCCGAAAGAGTTTCGCGTTAGCGGAACTCTTTTTTTAATTTATTGGAATTTTTCATCCCAGAAGAATCCGCTTCGCGGATTCTTCGAAAGACCGCGCAGCGGTCTTTTTTAGACATCCAGTTCAGCGTCAGCCGCATGGCTGTAAATAAATGCTTTTCTGGGCGGCACGTCATTGCCCATTAAGAGTTCCGTCATCTCCGACGCCCTGCGGGCATCCTCAATCTCAACAAGCTTTAATCTGCGCTGCTCCGGATCAAGCGTCGTTTCCCAAAGCTGTTCAGCGTCCATCTCGCCAAGGCCTTTATACCGCTGAAGCGTAAAGGGACCCTTATGCGATTTGCGGTAGCGTTCAAGCGCTTTGTCATCATAAAGGTATTCCTCTTTTCCCTTATTCGGCATGGCCTTATAGAGCGGGGGCATCGCGATATAGACATGTCCCTCGTAGATCAGATCCGGCATGAAACGGTAAAACAGTGTCAGGAGCAGCGTGCTGATATGCGCGCCGTCCACATCGGCATCCGCCATGATGATGATCTTATCATAACGCAGCTTGCTGATATCAAAATCGTTTCCGTATCCTTCTGAAAAACCGCAGCCGAATGCGTTGATCATCGTCTTGATTTCGGCGTTTGCCAGTATTTTATCAATACTTGCTTTCTCGACGTTCAGGATTTTCCCGCGGATCGGCAGAATTGCCTGATACATACGATTGCGCGCGGTCTTTGCCGAGCCGCCCGCCGAATCTCCCTCAACGATAAAAATCTCGCATTGAGAAGCCACGCGGCTCTCGCAGTTTGCGAGCTTACCGTTGGAATCAAACGAATATTTCTGCTTTGTCAGCATATTCGTCTTTGCTTTTTCTTCGCTTTTGCGGATTTTAGCCGCCTTTTCCGCACAGGAGATCACGCTTTTGAGCGTTTCTAAGTTTTTGTCAAAATAGCGGACAATCTCATCCCCGGTCACTTTGCTGACAGCCCTTGCAGCATCCTGATTATCCAGCTTCGTCTTGGTCTGTCCCTCAAAGCGCGGCGCGGGATGTTTGATTGATATGACGGCGGTCATGCCGTTTCGGACATCAGCTCCTGTAAAATTGATGTCTTTTTCCTTTAAGATGCCAAGCTGACGGGCGTAAGTGTTGATCACGTTTGTAAACATGGTCTTAAAGCCCGTAATGTGCGTCCCGCCTTCGGCATTATAAATATTATTGCAAAAACCAAGCACATTCTCGTGAAATTCGTTCACAAACTGCAGCGCCGCTTCCACTGCGATGCCTTCGCTCTCTCCCTGAAAATAGATCACATCATGAAGCGTTTCCCGCGACTGGTTCATATCCTTGATAAAACCGACGATTCCCTCCGGCTCGTGGTATTCCACATGTTCCGGTTCCGCCTCACGGTTGTCCTCAAATACAATTGTCAACGCCGGATTTAAGTATGCCGTCTCATGCAGCCTCGACTTGACCTCTTCCGCCTTAAAGCGCGTGCGGTCAAATATGGTATCGTCCGGCAGAAAATTGACTGTAGTTCCCGTCTCTTTCGTCCTTCCGACGACCGGAAGCAGTCCGTTTTCTAACTCCATCGTCGGAATACCGCGCTCATAATGATCCTCATAAATATGACCGCCCTGTCTGATGGTGACATTCAGATAAGCGGAAAGTGCATTCACCACAGAGGAACCGACACCATGCAGACCGCCGCTCGTCTTATAAACCGAATCGTCAAATTTACCGCCTGCATGAAGCGTTGTGAAAACAAGCCGTTCTGCACTCATTCCTTTTTCATGCATGCCGACTGGAATTCCGCGTCCGTTATCGGACACAGTCGCCGATCCGTCCGCGTTTAAGATAACGGTAATCCGGTCACAAAACCCGGCAAGATGCTCATCTACCGCATTATCCACAATCTCATAAATCAAGTGATTGAGTCCTTTTGTTGAGACGCTCCCAATATACATCCCCGGTCTGACTCTGACCGCTTCAAGCCCCTCCAGCACCGTAATACTGGATGCGTCGTATTTTACTTCGCCTGCCATATGGTACCTCTTTTTTGGAAATTTTCAGCGCATACTATGTTTTTATTATAGCATGTCATACAAAATAAGAAAAGAAAAAAATACAGTATCTAGTGAAATCTCCTGTGATTTGACTAGATACTGTATCATTCCTCTATCCTAACTTCCTTATCCCGGAAGAATCCGCAAAGCGGATTCTTCGAAAGACCGCTCCGCGGTCTTTTTTATTGCTGGGCGACATCCTTCATGGAAAAGCTGATTCTTCCCATCTTATCTTTCCCGAGACATACAACCGTTACGGTATCGCCAAGCGTCAGCACATCTTCCACATGCTCAATGCGCTGCTTTGCGATCTTGGAAATGTGAACCATGCCCTCCTTGCCTGGAGCAAACTCAATAAACGCACCAAACTCTTTGATGCTGACCACCTTGCCCTTGAAAATCTGGCCTTCCTGGAAATCGGTAACGATCATCTTGATCATTTCGACTGCCTTGTCCATCATTTCACGCTCGGTTCCGCATACGCTGACTGCTCCGTCATCGGTAATGTCGATCTTTACGCCGGTTCTCGCAATGATTTCATTGATCGTTTTGCCTCTCTGTCCGACAACATCACCAATTTTCTCCGGATCGATCTTGATCTGGATGATCTTCGGTGCATACTTGCCGACAGACTCGCGGGGAGCGGCAATTGCGGGCTTCATGCAGTTCTCCATAATATACATGCGCGCCTCGCGGCAGCGTGCGATCGCGCCTTCGACAATCGGTTTTGTCAGACCGTGAATCTTAATATCCATCTGAATCGCGGTAATACCGGTTTCGGTACCTGTTACCTTAAAGTCCATATCGCCAAAGAAATCTTCCAGCCCCTGAATATCCGTCAGCAGAATAAAGTCATCATCCGTCTCTCCGGTCACAAGTCCGCAGGAAATGCCGGCAACCATCTTCTTAATCGGAACCCCTGCCGCCATTAAGGACATACAGGATGCACAGGTGGATGCCATGGAAGTGGAGCCGTTGGACTCAAATGTCTCAGATACTGTACGAATCGCATACGGGAACTCTTCCTCAGAAGGAAGGACCGGCAGAAGCGCCCTCTCTGCAAGCGCACCATGACCAATCTCACGGCGTCCCGGTCCGCGGCTTACTTTCGTCTCACCGACAGAATAGGACGGAAAATTGTAATGATGCATATAGCGCTTTTCCGTCGTATTCTCATCCAGTCCGTCCACTCTTTGCACTTCGGAAAGCGGTGCAAGCGTGCAGACATTGCAGATCTGTGTCTGTCCACGTGTAAACATCGCAGAACCATGTACGCGCGGAATGATGTCAACCTCCGCCGCAAGCGGTCTGATCTCCGTAATCTTACGTCCATCGGGACGCTTCTGATCTTTTAAGATCATCTTGCGGACTGTTTTCTTTTCATACTGATAAATCGCCTCGCCCAGGATCGCAAGCCATTCCTCATTGTCGGCAAACGCTTCCTCAAGCTTAGCAGTAATCTGGCGGATATTTTCCTCGCGAACCTGCTTTTCATCGGTGAAGACTGCCTTTTCCATTTCCTCCACCGGAACAAGTTCCTTCATCTTCGCAAACATTTCATCAGGAATCGCACAGCTTGTATAGGAATGCTTCGGCTTCCCGACCTCGGCAACAATGTTCTTGATGAACGCAATAATCTCTTTGTTCACTGCGTCCGCCTTATAAATTGCCTCAATCATGGTCTGTTCAGGAACCTCGTTCGCACCCGCTTCAATCATCATGACTTTCTGTTCCGTAGATGCGACAGTCAGTTTTAAGTCTCCGTTTTTCCAGTCCTCCTGAGACGGATTGACAATGAACTCCCCATTGATCAGACCAATCTGCGTCATAGCGCACGGTCCGTCAAACGGAATATCCGAAATGCTCGTCGCTATTGACGCTCCGAGCATGGCGGTAAGCTCCGGACGGCACTCAGGATCGACTGACATAACGAGACAGTCGAGCGTTACGTCATTGCGGTAATCCTTCGGAAAAAGCGGGCGCATCGGGCGGTCAATCACACGGCTTGTCAGCACGGCATTTTCAGACGCCTTCCCCTCTCTCTTATTAAAACCGCCGGGAATTTTACCCGCAGCATATAACTTTTCCTCGTACTCTACGCTCAAGGGGAAGAAATCAATTCCATCCCTCGGTTTCTCGGATGCAGTTGCCGTACATAAAACGGTAGTATCACCGTAATGCATGAATGCGCAGCCGTTTGCCTGCTTTCCGACTCTGTTGATGTCCACGCTCAGCGTGTGTCCGCCAAGCTCCATTGAATAAGTTTTGTACATAAATTGCTCCTTTCTGTTGTGGCTCGGGCAGAAGAAGCCGAAACTACTGATATGTGTACGCGTTTCCTGTATGTGTATCCACGCATGATAAATTCATCATACACATATCAGTGGTCTCGGGCTCCGCTTCCGCCAGAAAATGAAATAATGAGTTGAATGGGCTGCAGAATAAAACAGAACATTCTGCCAAAAAAATGAGGACGGAAACCCGTCCTCATCATTTGGAACTTGTTTACTTTCTGATTCCAAGTTTTTCAATCAAAGCACGGTATCTTTCAATGTCGGTCTTCTTCAGATAGTCAAGCAGTCCTCTTCTCTGACCTACCATCTTCAAAAGTCCTCTTCTTGAATGATGATCCTTCTGATGCGTTTTCAGGTGCTCTGTCAGCTCCTGAATTCTAGCCGTAAGAACCGCAACCTGTACTTCCGGAGAACCCGTATCGCCCTCGGACAATGCGTACTCTTTCATGATAGCCTGTTTCTTTTCCTTTGAAATCATATGACTTCCTCCTGCTTTTTACTAGGCGAACCGCCTGTTACTGCCAATACTAAGAAACAGGCTGGAGTATCCTGTATCCGGGTATGGCAAATTCACACCGTCTCATTGTAACACACCCCGGCGCATCTGTAAACCCTGATCATCTAATAATTCTTACAAAAGCCGCCTTGCACAGACCGGCGTGCGATAATTGACACCAGTGATAATAATGCCGTTCGTCGGATTGCTTGCATGGCATACTTGTCCGCCGCCGATATAAATTGCCACATGATCAATTCCGCTGCCGCGGGAATAGAACACGAGATCACCCGGCCGCAGATCGGAGATCGACACTTCGCTTCCGCAGCGCGCCTGTGCTCTTGCCGAATGGGCAAGACTGATACCATATTTTGCATACAGCAGCATCGTAAAGCCGGAACAATCCGTTCCGTTTGACAGACTGTTACCGCCGTATACATAGGGGCACCCAACATACTGGATCGCACGGTTGGCCAGATCGATTCCGGCGTCGGTCACTCCCTTGCCATAACGTACCTCTGTCATTGTCATGGCAGTATCCAGCTTATAAGCAACATCAACGTATTCTCCGCTCACATATGCAGGGTCTGTGCCGTCACCATATACAACTGACACCCAGCCGTTATCCAAAACTTCAACAACCTCTAATTCTCTCCCATTGGCAGCGAGTCCCCATGTGCCATGATCAGTATCCGGCTGCTTTCTGACCTTCAACGCCTGTGCAAGTACAGTCGCTGTCAGTGTCTGGTTCTGCGCTGCAAGCTCTTCCGCCCGGCTGCCTGTCGCGAGATAATCCATGCTGACATAACCCTCAACTTTTCCAGAGCGGATGTGTGCCCAGCCGTCCGCCATATCCAAGACCTCACAGCCTGCACCCGCCGGCAGTTCTCCGACTTTCTCGGCATCTGTACCGGCTGCGCTCCTGACATTTAAGTTTTCCGATACGTCCGCAATGCCAAGATTCTCGTACCCCCAGTTCTCATCCGGCTCCTCTTCCTCAACAATATTGAGGTCTTCCATCATATCCTCAAAATCCTGCTTTGTCATACTGTCAATGTTGCCGATGATCAGTTCCACACCGGCGCCAACGATATACTCATCCGGATCTGCTTCATCAACCGCTTCCTCATCGGATAAAACATTGTCAATAATACCGTCAATCCCCATAACGGCTGCACTTTCAAAGCTCGCTGCGGACAAATTCATGCTGTCTGACACAAACATCATGCAGAATGCTATTACACAGGGACAGACCCTGTTCGTGATAAACCTGTTTCTTAAAATTCTATATGGGATTATTCTTTTCATACCGGCTCCATTTGTTACGAAGTTGTTTCATATGTTACGCGATTATTAAATGTTACAAAATTGTTTCATAATGTTACATGTTATTATAACAACTTTCGTTTTCATGTCAAGAGTCTGAAATAATTTAGTATACAGAAAAACGGATATCCCCAAGATATGGGGACATCCGCTTTGTCCTAGCAAAATACTTTTTTTGTCATGACAGGATATTATAAAGAGACATCGACACTGCCGCCCTCCGGTACTGCCGGAGGCTGTGTCTGTACCGGCACCGACACACCGCTAAGTTCCAGAGATACGCCTGCACTCAGATTAGAAAAACCGGAATTGGCCGCACCCGGACTGCCGAAGCTCCCGTAAGCCGCATTCTGCTTTTCTTTCTGCAGGCGTTCAAAGAAGGCACGCAGATACTTCATATCCGCCTCCACGATGTCACGCATCACATCTGAACGGTGCTTTTTCTTTTTAGATGTGAATTCCTCCGGTTCCGGCTTGATCGGAACGACCTCAAGCGATTCCTCTGTCATTTCAAACCGTCCGCTGCCTGTGACAAGCACTTCCTCCACCGTATCGGAAAGAAGTTCTTCCATCGTTTCCTGTACGCCCTGCTGTACCAGTTCGGTCAGACGTTCCAGCTGCTCCGTTCCAAATGCAATCTGCTCCTCAAGGGAATCCGGCATCCCATGTGCCATGGCGTCCTGCACCATATTCTGCATACCATCCGCCAAAGTTTCATACTCACCGCCGCCCTGCACTGCCTTCTGCATCATTTCATCATCGGATTTGTCAGAATCCTCCGAAAAAATATCTTCCTCAAAATCCTCACTCTGCATACGCCGTTTTGTGCGTTCTTCTTTCTGAAGATTTTTTAAGTGTTTTTTTGCTGCGCGCTCAATTGCCTCCGCATGTGCGATCGCGCTTTCCAGTTCCTGCTCATTATAATCCTCTTTCTTACGCTTTTTGCGCAGCATGATCACTTTTCTCTGCGCCATCGCCACCGCACGCCTTGCGCTGCCCGAAGTTTTTGATTTCATAATAAACGCTGAAACTTCCTTAAAATTATAAGGGAGTTTCTTTGTTTTGACCTTGTCCGGCTTTTTAGAACGCGTTGTTGTAATGCTTCCCGCCACCCTGCCTTCCTCATCGTAATACGTGATTCGCTTAATTTCACGATTTCTGCTCTGATAAGTTTTGGTGAACGAGCCGGAGTTCCATCCCCTTACATCCATCGCCATGTCATCATCCTCCCTGATTCAGACAAACTATTTCCGTTATTTATATATCGGCCTAAAAAACAAATTTCTTAAGCAAAATGTCACAGACCGACCATTATTTTCTCCAAGGCATAAGCGAATTTTCAATCTTCTTTCCGGTATAGGCAAGAAGATTCTGCAGCCATTTATCAAACGATAAATAAGAGTCCCATGCACCGAGCGTACGGAAATCAGACAATACCGATTTTCCTGCAGAAAGATAATCCGCCTGCTCAAAATAGCTCGAAACGCCTGCTTTGTCCCGCATCATGACAGCATGCAGGTAATTTTCAGGCGTATTAGAGCCCGTTTCCACGTTCAGCACCATCATCTCGTTATAGCTGCAGTGATTCGGATCAATGTCTGAAGCGTCCACTTCATAGGAAAACTCCTGTCCTGCCGCATCGAGTCCCTTTAAGAGATAAATTGGATTTTCCTTTGTGTACCGGTCCGAACGGTAAATATTGACAGACTCTCCGGTCTGTGGACTGGCGTAGGACATGAGTGCATCCGATCTCAGCATCACATTCTGACTGCCCGCGGATACACAGGTCATTACTTTTTGTGAAAAATCACTTTCTGCCTTTGCACTGTTTGTCTGCGAAGGCGGAAAGCCCTGCGTCTGTATGTATGGTTGAATCATTCCTGTCTGCATATGTTTTTTCCTCGTCTTTCTGTCAATCTGTTCCTAAAACCTGTTTTACGGATTCTGTCACGAAAAGAAATCAACAAATTTTTTATATTCCAAATATCCTTTCAAATTGCCGGAATCATACTGCATCTGCATGAGGCAGGAAGCAATTTTCATCCAGTCTCGTTTTGCCTGTCCAAACATATTTCCTGCCGCTTCTGCGGTACCCCCCACAAGCGTTGAACCTATAGTTTCCTCCTCCGCTCCGCTTTTCACATATCCGTATGTCCGCAAAAAGGTATCGGCTGCTTCCGGATATTGTCCACTTTCCGATAAATAACAGGCATATGCAAACATGGATACCTCATCGCTGTCTGCGGCATTCACCTTCGTCACGTCCACCATGTGCTCCGTCATGCTGCCTTCCTCATCCCATGTACACACTTTATATACTGGCTTTTCAGGATTGAAATCCGCCGGTTCGAAGACCGTCATGCCTCCTTTTCCCCCGCCTGCGACAGCAGAAAGCATTCTGTCCCCATCGCTGCCGCTGTTGATATGCAGGGTAAATCCCATTCCTTTTGTATTCAATATGTTTCCGGTCCGCGTTGTGTCTTGTGTACTTCCAAGAGCCCCTGCTTTCTGCGGCACCGGTTTTTGATGCGCAGTCCGATACTGATATCTTGTGTTGACCATGCTGGTCGATTCTATATACATGATTTCCTCCATTTCCGCGCTGCTTTTTGCGCATAATTTTTAATCTTCATGCTTCCTTCTGTTTTACATTCATACGGTTCCTCTGTCAGTCAGAACCGTGCTGCGCCGTCTAAGGCACCCGCCGCTCCCTTTCGTCAAGTCCAAGCAGCATTTTGTCATTTTATGGTAACGTTGAGATACCGCCCTTGATAAGCATCTGCTGCGCCGGTATTTCGGGCTGAGTATCCGCCCCGTCTTGCAGCAGTTCGTCCGGTTCCGTAAGTTTTAAGCTCATAACCGTCACCTTCATACCGGCGATCACTTCACTGATCACTAAATACCTTGTGCCATCCGGCTTCACCACAATTTCGGATTTTCGTTTCTTGTCATCCTGATCGTCGTCCCCGGACATATTCTCCAGCATTCCTTTTCCGTTTCCATGCCGAAAACCCGCATTCCACATCTTAGCATGACACTCTTCTTTCGATGCGCCATAATGAATGACAGAATATGCGCCGCCCATATAGCGTGCCCACGGATTATCCCATGTCCATGCTGTACGCAGATCCTTCAGCACCCATTCCTCATACTCCGCATCTTTTTTCATAGCCTCAAAACCTTCGTCCGAGATGATGATGGAAATCGTATCCTGCATATGGGAGGAATGCATCGGCAGCGACAGAATCCGCTCCCGGATATATTCCTTGTACTCATCCATTGTCATCGCCTCAATAGCAGAACGCTCAAGCGGCCAAAGCTCCCGGTTGCGGACATCTGCGGACGATTGACCGGCGCTGCCAGTCTGCGGAGCCGGTACCTGCTTTCCCGAGCGGCGGGCCGCCTCTAAAATGGCAGACGCCATACGGTCTATGTGTGTCGTGCTATCCGCAGATCGGGCATCCTCCGCATTTGCTTTGTTCTTTCCGTCTCTGCCCGCGTGATTATCATTTGTTATAAGGCGGCCGAAAGTCCTTGTCATATAGTTTACATGAATGGTATTCAACAAAATTCCCCTCCTCCCCATTCTTATGGTTCTCCGGAAAAGCTCCGCCTCCCGCGTAATCCGTCCGGTGCTTTTTCTGATAATCTGCAAATTCCCGCTTCACATAGGCATATCTGGACTTTGGAACAGAAATTTCCATAGAAACTCCTGTTCCTCCCGTCAGATACAGCACATAGCTGCTGATCTTTTTCACATACTGCATATTGACGAGGAAACTTCTGTGGGCGCGCACAAATCCGAATGGCACAAGCATCTCCTGAATTTCATCCAGCTTCCGGTACATCCGGTATGAGGCATACGCAGTATAAAAAACATTTTTATGCCGGTCTGTCTCCACATAAAGGATGTCAGAAACCTTCAGCAGATACTCTCCTTCCACAAAAGAAAAACGCATCTTGTTTTCAATCTCCCCAAATTCACCGATCATCTCGTCAAGGCATTGCGCCAATGTATCACTCAAACGGTCTTTCATCAGAAAGCGTGCAGCCTTTACACGGTATCCGTCAATCGCGTCCTTCACATGGTCACTTACCAGAATGACATACAAGTCCGGATAACGGTCCTTGAGATGTTTTGCGGCATCCAAACCGCCGTTTTCCTTCGGACTTATGCCCAAAAAGACAATGCGGCACTCCTGTACCCAGTCATCCGATTCTAAAAGCGGCTGCACCGACTCGAATTCTCTAAGTTCCATTGTCTGTTCTTTTTTTCTTCCATAATCCCTGATCAATTCCCTGAGTTTTGCTCTGTCCTCCTGATTCTCGTCACAAACAGCCAGTTTCATACTCCGCCCTCACTTAAGTCCATATTGATGTCTGATCCCCCCGCTGTCTATCCCCATGCATCGTATCTGTTCTTTGTATACCGCATTGCAGCTGCTTCGCTTCCGTCCTTTTGGTAAAGGGCGCCGGCACTCGTCTGATTAGATGACGCATAATCTGCAATTTTCTCCGACAAAAACGATAAGGAATCCGCAAATCCGTCTTTCCCGGAAAAAGCCTTTTTAACCGTCTCCCGGTCTGCGGCGGCCCATTTTCGTTCATCAATGAAAAGCTTCCCGTTTTTGCCCGCTGTGATGCCGGCTGCAGAAAGCTGCTTTTCATGTTCTTCTACCAGCGATTTTAAGCTCTTCCTGTAAAAGGAATCCAACAGCCCGCTGCTTCCCGAAAAAGTTTCCAGAACTGCATTGTACTGTTTCACAAGTTCTTCTGCTTTTTCTCCCAACTCCTCCTTATTTTTTGTAGTATCAGCGGCATCATAAATACTTTCCCCGCCATCACCGGAAAGCTCCTTGGCTGCAGCGTTCAGACGCCTGGCCGCATCCTCCTGTTTTTCATAATTCTGTTGTCTGCGCGGACTTTCAATTTCGGCTTCCATATTCCGCTCAAAAGGAAGCGCATTCGTTTTGTCCTTATTAAATACATAATTTAACATACTGGTTGTGTGAACCGGAATGCCCGCTTTTCTTGCCGCCTCATTCAACATTTGTGTCGTAATTCTCATCCGCTGTCTCCTTTCTGTTAAATATTTGCATTAAAAAGCGACAAAATCCCTCCGTTTTTTCCATCCGTGGAATTTTGCCGCTCTCCATAGCATTACAGCACAATGCCTGCATATTCTATATCGGTACACGTTTCTGTCACAGCAACCCAAATGACACCGACCGCCTATGAAATGACACAAAAAGGCGCCCGCTCCGGCAATGTCCCTGCTTAAAAACGAACGCCGCCACGCTTTGCGAGCCGGCTTATCGCAACAAAATAAGAGCCTGCATACTGCAGACTCTTAAATAAAGTATCTGGTCTAAAACTTATCAGTGAAGGTACTGACTAAGTACATTCATGAACACTTTAATATCTAACGGCTTTGCAATATGCGCATTCATACCGTTTTTGATCGCCGCCTCCCGGTCTTCCTCCAGTGCATTCGCTGTCATGGCAATAATTGGCAGATCCTTTACATCATTTCTCGACAGGCTCCGGATCGCCCTGGTTGCCTCATAACCGTTCATGATCGGCATCTGGACATCCATCAGCACGACATCATAATAGTTTTCTTCTGATCTGCGCACCATTTCAACCGCGTCCGTGCCATCCGGCGCAGATTCCACCTCAAAACCCGCCTCCGTCAGAATCACTTCAGCAACCTCACGGTTCAGTTCAATATCCTCTACAAGCAGAACCCGTTTCCCGCTGAAGTCATTCAAGGTCCACGACGAGTCTTCTGCATCCTTTTCGATCAGGTTATTCGCGGAAAGCAATGCCGATTTCAGATCCGACATAAAGAGCGGTTTCGCACAAAAAGCAGTTACACCAGCTTCTTTGGCCTCCTCCTCAATATCAGTCCAGTCGTAAGCTGTTAAAATAATGATTGGCGCCTCGCTTCCTACCGCACTGCGGATCTTCCGCGCCGTTTCGATACCGCTCATTTCCGGCATCTGCCAGTCAATAATATAGGTATGGTAGGAATCTCCCTCTTCGTGTGCTTTCTTTGCACGGTATGCTGCTTCCCTGCCCGATGTCGTCCACTCTGCGCGCATGCCGATCTGACTCAGCATTTTACTTACGCTGTCGCATACATTAAAATCATCGTCCACTACCAGCGCCCGCAGACCGGATAACTGCCTGATCTGTGCCGCGTTCTTCTCCACATCCTGCAGCTTTAAGCTGAGCGATACCTTAAAAGTACTGCCCTTGCCAACTTCACTCTCAACAGAGATTGTTCCGTTCATCATCTCGACGATATTTTTGGTGATCGCCATGCCGAGTCCTGTGCCTTCAATTCCGGTGCGGGTCGTTGTAGATTCCCGTTCGAACGGTTCAAACACATGCTGAAGGAAATCAGAAGCCATACCAATCCCCGTATCTTTGATGATGAACACATAATCTCCATACCCATGCCTGAAGGTGGTCTTCTGCTGGATACGGAAAGAAATACTGCCATGAGCAGGCGTATATTTCACGGCATTGCTGAGCAGATTGATAAAGACCTGATTGAGCTTTAACGGGTCTGCGATCACATCCTCATTGACAACCTCAAACGTGTCGATAAACAGATCGAGCTGTTTTGCTTTCACCTGAGGCTGGATGATATTAACCAGATTATGCATCAGTTCAGAAATATTGCATTCCTGCTCTTTAATCTGCACTTTACCGCTTTCAATTCTGCTCATGTCAAGGATATCATTAATCAGACTGAGCAGATGGTTGCTGGAAGAGAGGACCTTTTGCAGACAATCCCGGACCTGATCCTTATTATCAATGTGACTGACTGCAATTGTTGTAAAACCGATGATCGCATTCATTGGCGTGCGGATATCATGTGACATATTGGAAAGGAACGTTGTCTTCGCCGCATTGGCATGCTGCGCCTGCAGCAGCGCATCCTGCAGCGCCTGTGTCTGCTCGCGCTGTTTTTGAACCTGCTCTGTAATTTCCTTTAACACAGCCATGACCACAATATCGCCCGTTTCATCATCTCTTGTCATAATGAAACTCTGTTTTATACAGATATGCTTTTCCGCAGAACCCCAGCTCCAATAATCAATATTAACTTCAGCCTCTCCGCGGTCAAAACTTTTTTTGAGATAATCCACATTGACGACTCTGTCAAACTCTTCTCTGGATTCATCCAGCACCAGTTCCCGCCAGCGCTTAAAAAATTCAGACGCACTGCACGGAGCCTCGAGCCCGGTCTTTTGGAGCAGCGACAAAATCTTTCCGTTGATCTCGCACACAATATCATTTTCAATTAAATCTTTTGTCAGATTGAAGTCATAAGTACAGACCGCATTCGAGGTAATCGCGATCCGGTACTGGCGCTCTTTCCTGTTTGCAACCGCCATTTCTGACTGAATCCGCAATTCCCTTTCCTTTGCTTCCGTAATGTTCTGTCTCGTAAACAGCACTTTACTTGCCAGACCATTCTTCCGCTCTAAGCAGATCACGTTAAAATGTTTCCATTCCGGTTTCCCGTCATGCATTAAATGGCATTCAAAGAGAAGATCATTATGCTTTTTCATCGCCTCTATGATCGTATTCTTATCAAGAAACTCGGCAAACTCTTCCCGATGGTCGTCTTCAATCATCATTGAGCACAAATGCGCTGTCAAGTCCTGATAGTTTCCCTTAACCGGAATGGTTTCGTCCTCCGGTCTGGTACCTGCCAGATATTGATAAGTATCCGTTTCAAAATCAACCATTGTAAAACGGGTAAACAGGGTATTCACGCCGCTGATGATATAACCCATTTCCCTGTTTTCCTGTTGCAGGCGCTTTTTCTCTCTTCTTGCTTCTAAGAGCATCGTTGCAATATAAAGAAGGAACAGAACAATCAATCCGGCTTCCAGACGGATTCCAACCATATTTTCTGCCCGTATCATTGTCTCCGTAACACTTTTGGGAAACGTCTGAACAAGGACAAAATTATGATTAGACAGATACCTCACGCAGATATTATCCGTTTTGCTTCCGGGTTTGCAGACAAATGCACCCTCTCCCCCATTTTCAAAAACAGCTCCGGCCTGCTGCGCCGTCACCTCATCAATCATTCTCATCTGGACAAGTATATCAATCATACTTCCATCATGCGTCTTTGAATCCGAGCATGCAAGAATCCGCCCGTCCGGCATACACAGATGAACTGCCGCCGATTCTCCAAAATAAGTTGTTTCAAGCATATCCTTTAAGTATTCTTCCGCCAGATACGCCCCTCTTAGGACGCCGATGATCTTTCCGTCAAAATAGACAGGCGCATAAAAACAGAGCATCGTTTCACTGTATAATTCTGAGTCAAAAACGACGGATATGCCGCTATTTCCCTGCATACCTAAAATATAATAATCCCTTCCGGCCGCGTCCGAAGTCTGCCCGTCAGATGCATGGTTCAACCCGTCCGCATCCGTATAGACCATAGCGTCAAAGATCGCTTTATCGTCAACCTCCTTCAGGGCTTGTGTGGAAACTTCCGTTGAAGAAAGGCCTGCGCCCAAAAAATGAGCATAGGTATTCACTAAATTTAATGCATTGCTCAATTCATCATCTATCTTATCCGCCGTCTGACGCGCCGAATCCGCCGCATAGTTTTTATTCCTTTCTTCCATGCGTTTTCGATTCTGTGCCGTGTACCATTGGAATAGAATCACGATTGCTATCAAAAGTATTACAACATAAACCACTTTGCGTAAGTAATTTTTCTTCTTCATGCAAAAGAGTCCCTTCCGACGTCTGCCGTAATATTTTAGTCCGTACTCTGGCAGGAAGCCGCTTCATCCACACTTCCTTCCATATCCATACGATCCTAAGTAATTCTATGTTATAGGCGCTTATCATGTCAATACAATTGCGTGAAAAAGGATATTTTTCGGTTTCCAACACAAAAAAACAGCAGGGATCCTTTCCCTGCCGTTTTATGAATTGGTTCAGCATTTAGAAAAGTTTTAAGAAATAGAAATTTATCGAAGAATATCCGTTAATGGAATTTGTTCAATCTCATAGGAAGAATCCTGATACAGTGTGATCAGCGTGCCGCCGCGCTGCTCTGTATCCTCATCAATTCCCGGCATTGCCAGATAATCAATGCTCATACCGTACGTAAGACGGATTCCGTCATATTCGACCGACAGATTATTGTAATGGTCATGCCCGCAGAACATCGCTTTTGTGCTGCCAAGCTCTTTTGCCATCGGAAAAAGACTGCTCGGATACTCAGAACAGCATACTTTATCGATCATCTTCTCCCTGTTAGCGCCAAAAAAATATTCCACCTCACCGCTGCCGGATTCATACAGTTCATAGGCTGTCCGGTATTCCTGCAGTGGCATATGAAAGAATAACAGCGAGGAAACAGTCTCTCCCTCCCGTTCCTGCAGCCGCTCTACTTCTGCGCGGTACCACTCCACCTGATCATCATGGATGTAATCGTAATCATTCATCACACCGTCAATATAGTCGTTGGAATCCAATATAAAGACTGCCTGATTTAAGCTCCCATCCGCATTTCTGATCTCGATCAACTGATTATTTCTGCCTGTAATATTAGGCTGCGTGTATGGATAAAGCAAATTTCCGGACGTCTGAAACGATAACGACTTGAATAACTCGTTGACTTCCCATGCCGTTGCGTTCGCCAATGATTCCGTATCGTGATTTCCGTAAGCAAATGCCCACGGGACCCCCGTATTTCTCATAAAAGAGGCGAACTGCGTGATCGGCGCTGTGTTATTAAAAGAAAAAGACATGACGCCTAACGGAAATACCAGATCGCCGGTCACGATCACAAGATCGGGCCGCGTATGCTCAATCAGGCGGTAACAGGCTGTAAGAGCCTGATAATCTTTTCCCGCCGACTGCAGGCTCCCGCCCAGATGAATATCCGTAAGCTGCAGGATTTTGAACGCTTCCTTATCTGTCGTGATCGTATAAACACCACTGTTTTCATGATATTCAATCCGGTCAGGTTCCGCATATAATCTGCTGACCGTAGATATATAAGGCTGAAGCAGGAACCGGTCTATCTGCATCAGATGATATCCGGTTATGAGTACAAGAAATGCGCCGATCACTGCCGCACGTCTGATATTCATATGAATATTTTTTGTTACATAGGGCTGGCGTATCGTCAGATTCGCTACCATACACAAAATGCCATACGCTACAACCATCGCGGAAAAAATGCCAAACAGATTTTCCACCTTATTCCTTAGCAAAAAAATAAACAGTGTGCACAGGCACCAGTATAAGAATGACATCAGAATCATCCGAAGGCTGTAACCTGCCATGGCTTTTCTTTTTTCCTTAGAAAATACACGTCCTATCCACCATGAACAGACAGCATTTTTTATCACGGCGTAGACAACAAGTTCAATCATCAGCACTGCCGAATAAATGGAGGAAAAAACTTCTCCCAGATTCATACCCATTTTCAAAATTGCAACGATAAAAAGGTAGATCAGGCAGAACAGCCCTGCGACTGCCACTCCAAAGCTGTTGATCATTCGTTTGTAGTATTGATCTGTCTGTTTTCTGACATATTTCTCAGCCTTTGCATCCAGACAGACCGACTCATACCGGAATAAGTTTCTGTTTTGACAAATAAAAATACCGCATAATACAGTAATCACTGCATAGACGGCAGTCTGAACCGACCAAAAGAGATTGGGATGAAGAAAAAGATTGATCAGCGCAACAAGTGTAAAAACAGCAAACACAGAGCCGATATAGATTCCGCCCCTTACGGATCTAAACGCATGCACAATTTCTTTTTTTGTGCTGATGTGCCTGTCGGCCCTCCAGTTTTCTATCTGCTCGGACGTATATCCGGCAAATTTTGCGGCATCCTCTACCGTTCCATACCTGCTCATTAGGACACCGGCGGCCTGAATTTCGCTGTGCTCTGCAGTAAGCTTTTCATATTCGCTTTGAAAGGCCGCAGTAACCCGCTCTTTTGCCGTCACCACGGCTTCACAATATAATTCGTTTTCAAAAATATGAGCTACGATTTCCTCAATCTGAATCTTATTATGGTAAGCCACTGTAACATCCCTTTTGGTTATTTTTGTAAATTTTATTTTTTAATCATGTTTCTATCGTTTACTCCAAAGCATGCCGTCGATTTTTTAATTTCGTATTTCCATTCCCGTTTTCTGTACTTTTCCTTTATTCTATTTCTTCGCCCGTGACAGCATCACCACACACTCCACATGCTCCGTAAACGGAAACATATCGTACGGAAACGCCTCTTTTGGCACATATCCATGAGAACGGAATATCTGCAGATCACGTGCAAGCGTTTCCGGATTACAGGAAATATAAACAACACGCGCCGGCGAAAGCTTTTGAACAGCTTTGATAAATTCTTCTGTGCTTCCGCTGCGCGGAGGGTCCAAGATCACAATGTCCGCTGTATCGCCGCATTCCGCCATCTGTACCATAAACTGCGCGGCGTCCGCTTGATAAAACCGGATGTTTGATACCGCATTTCTTTTGGCGTTTGAGACCGCGTCGCGCACCGCATCCTGATTCAGTTCAATGCCTATCACTTCTCCGGCATTTTTTGAAGCGATGATGCCGATCGTTCCTGTCCCGCAGTAAGCATCAAGTACACGTTCCTTTCCTGTCAGTTCCGCTAACTCTAATGCCTTTTGGTACAGGAGTTCGGTCTGCCTTGGATTCACCTGATAAAAAGACGATGGAGAGATTCGGAACGTATAGCCGCAGAGCTGGTCCTCGATATACCCCTTCCCAAATAATGGAACCATCCGCTCGCCAAGTACCATGCTTGTCCGCTTATCATTCACATTGAGCACGATCGTGGTAATCTCAGGATGAAGTGTGCGCAGTGCTTTGACAAAATGATTTTTGGCAGGCAGGATCGGGCTTGAAAGTACAAGCACGACCATGACTTCTTTGCTGTGAAAACCTACGCGGATCAGGGCATGGCGGAATAAGCCATACCCGCTGTCCTCATCATATGCCTTCATTCGAAACTGCACAAGCAGAGTGCGGATATCCCGTATAATGGCATCCGCCGTCCCGCTTTCTAAGAGGCAGGAATCCACCGGTACGACATGATGCGTTCCCTCTTCATAAATACCGGAGCATATTTTACCTTTTTGATAAGAGAACACGGCATGTACTTTATTTCGATAATGCGCAGGCTCTTTCATCCCCCGGATCTTATGAATCTCAGGACAGACTCCTTTAAGCAGCTCTTCTATCCGGCGCTGTTTTTTTTCAAGCTGGATATGATACGGAAGGTGGATCATCGTACACCCTCCGCAGCGCTTTGCCGCCGGACAGAGATTTTGATTCTTTTCTCTGCTGGACGCCGGTTCTTTTTCGCCATTTGCCGCTCTTTTTTTGCTGATCGCCGTTCTTTCTCTGTCGTTAGGCGTTCTTTTCGTCTGCCGTCCCCTTCTATTGCTTCGGTCAATGCTGTTTTCCCGCTGTCCCCCGCTCATTCTTCCATATCCTTCTGAATGTCTGTGTCCTTCTGAATATCTGCATATTCCTGTGCTTCTGTATCCGTCTGTGCTCCCATATCTTCTACCTTTTCTTCTGTCAAAGAGCTATCCGTATCCGCCTTCTCATTCACACCTGTCGTGCGCATACTCGCCCTGCTGTAGATTCCCTTGGAAGACGGCGCCTTAGGACTTCCAAACATCGTCCGTTCTTCCGGCGCGGAATTGCTCTCATAGCCGTCCGCACGAAGTTGCTTCACCGCAAGATTCAGATAAATAAATCCGACCGCAAGCGCAATAAAGAAATCCATTGGAATCGTTAAGCGGAAAATCCTAAGTACAGTAGAAAGGAGCTCATATAACACTTTCGAGAATACTGAAAGTTTGAACAGTTCCATGAAACGGAACTGCATATTCCAAAATCCTTTCATTGACCATGCAAGCAGCATCAGCAGCAAAGTCCCTATAAGATACCAGAACGTTCTGAGGACAAAATTCATAACGCCGGACACTACCATCATCATATATACACTCGGTACATAGGCACGCAGTCCCTCCCTGTCAAGCTCTTCAATTGCCAGATCAGCATAAACGTATGTAGTCGTCTTTCCGGAAGCATAAAAGATCATATTGGTTTTTCCAATCAGATACACGCTCATATAATCCGCTTTATACTCTTCTAACTGTTCTTCCGTAAATTCTTCAATATTACTGTTTGCGATCACAAGCGTATAACCGTCGTCATACTCGACCGGCTCAGACAATGTCAGAATATGGTCCTTTAAGGTAAATTCAGGGACATATTCATCAATCATATCCGTATAGCTCCTGCCAAATATCTGTGAGGCAATGAACGGCAGATAATATCCCGCAAATGTTGTGATCAGCATAAGAATGATCATGAATGCAACGACTCTCCCTGTGGACAGGCGTAAAAAGCATTCATACTTTTTTGGCTGCGCGACCGCAGTTGCTATCTGCCTGAAAAAACCAAATTTCTTTTTTTTCTGTTCCATGAATATCCTCCCTGTTTTCTTAAATCGTTCTGTAATCCGGCGTATTGGCAGTATGTGCCATGATATCCTCCATTACCGGCTTCAGCAGTTCTTTTTTTGCAAGCACCATGTCCGCGCATTCAGCCGCCTGCCTTAAGAGTACGCTGTCCTGATAAATATCCCCCAGCCGGAACGATAAAACCCCGCTTTGACGAATGCCGAACAAGTCGCCCGGTCCCCGCAGACGCATGTCCTCATTTGCGATATGAAAACCATCGTTGGAATGCACAAGAATCTCCAGCCGCTCCTGCGTCTCTTTTGAATCGCTGTCCGTCATAAAAATACAATATGACTGATGGCTGCCCCGTCCAACCCTGCCGCGGAGCTGATGCAAGCCCGCCAGACCGAACCGTTCTGCATTTTCAATCAAAATGACCGTCGCATTCGGCACGTCAATTCCGACCTCGACGACTGTGGTGGACACTAAAATATCAATGTCATGTGCCGAAAACGCATCCATGATCCGGTTCTTTTCCGCATTCTTCATTTTCCCATGCAGATAAGAAATGCGGATGCTTTCCGGAAAAGCCTCTTTTAATTTATCCGTATAGGCGACCACATTTTCAAGTTCCTCGGATACGCCCTCTTCCACCATCGGACAGATCACATATGCCTGCCTTCCTTCCGCAATCTGCTTCCCGATAAATCGATATGCGCTATCCCTTTTCTCACGATGCAGCACACAATTTTTAATCGGAATCCGGTTTTTTGGATATTCATCGATCGTGGAAATGCTCAAATCGCCAAACAGAATCATTGCAAGGGTACGTGGAATCGGTGTTGCGCTCATAACCAGAATATGCGGCATTGCACCTTTTCCCGCAAGCGATTCCCGCTGGCGTACGCCAAACCTATGTTGTTCGTCGGTAATTACAAGCGCAAGACTGTGATAACGCGCTTTCTCCTGTATCAATGCATGCGTCCCAACAATGACATTTGCGGTGCCGTCCTCCATGGCGGCATAAGCCTCCCTCTTTTCTTTCGCGGTCAGCGAGCCTGTTAGAAGGACGGGAGAAAACGGAAGACCATACTGATTTGTCAGTTCTTTGATTGCCGCATAATGCTGCCTTGCAAGCACTTCCGTCGGAGCCATCATGGCGCCCTGCAGACCGTTCGATACCGTCATGAGCAGTGCAAGAATCGCAATGATCGTCTTACCGCTTCCGACATCTCCCTGAACCAGACGGTTCATGACCACATCCGCCTGTAAATCTGTCTCAATCTGTTCCCAGACTTTCATCTGCGCATCGGTGAGCCGGTATGGAAGGCTTTCGATCAGACGCTTTGTCTGTGCCACTGCAAAAAGCGGGTATGCGTTTGGTATCTTAGCACTTTCCGCTTTTTCAGCTTTCATCTGGACAAGAAAATATAAAAATTCCTGAAAAACAAGGCGGTTCCTTGCCTCAATATACTGCTCTTTCGTGGCAGGAAAGTGAATCCGTTCCAGCGCCGCACGGTATTCCATCAGATCATATTTTTTGCGGATTTCATAGGGCATTGCGTCCGACAGATCAGATACGGCGTCGAGTGCCTTTCTCATTGCCCCAGAAATGGTCTTCGTCGTAATCCCCTTCACCGTATGATAGCGCGGCTGAAGCGTTCCTGCAAGGGACAGATAGTCCTCCGGCTTAAAAAGTACCGGCTGCTCCATCGTTTTCTTATTGCCCTTCCCAACGATTCTTCCATAACATACAAACCGTTTCCCGGCAGAAATGGCATTGCGCAGATACGGCATATTAAAAATTGTCATCGGCATGACGCCGGTTTCATCGCTCAATGAAAATGTCAGAATGGAAAGACTGCGCACTCTGCGCATGCTGACAGAACCTGTCACAATTCCGCTCACAGCCTGTTTTTCATTTTCTCTCACGCCCTGTATGGAAGTGATCTGCGGGTACGCCTCATAGCGCATGGGATAATAAGTGAGCAGATCATACACCGTTACAATATTTAATTTTGCAAGCAGCTGCGCATATTTCTGGCCAATTCCCTTCATCCCGGTCACAGGGCTTGAAAGTTCCATCATGCGTCCATTCCCTTCATTCTAAAAATGGGGCTGTGCCGACAGCCCCATCTGTTTTGATCACATATATAAAATTCGCGTCAGCGGAAGTCTTTTTTATTCCGCAGAAATAATATAATAATACACGGGCTGACCGCCGTATTGAAGCTCCACGTCACAGGAAGAATAACGCGCCTCCACTGTCTCTCGAAGCGCCTCAGCATCCTCCTTGGAAACATCTGCACCATAATAAATGCTGATCAGTTCAACATCGTCATCCACCATGGCATCGATCATCTCGCAGGTCGTTTTCGAAAGCTCCGTCGACACTGCCAGCAATCCATGGTCGCCGATTCCCATAAAGTCATCCTTGCGGATTTCCTTCCCGTCCAATGTGGTGTCACGGATAGCATAAGTTACTTCGCCGGTTTTGACCGTCTCCATCTGCTGTTTCATCGCTTCCAAATTATCCGCGGGCGTTACATCTGCCGCATAATTGATCACAGATGTGATTCCCTGAGGAATCGTTTTTGTGGGAACGACAAAAATCTCTTTATCCTCAGTCAATTCCGCCGCCTGATTGGCTGCCATAATAATATTTTTGTTATTCGGAAGAATAAAAATATGCTCCGCATTCACCTTCGCAATCGCGTCCAGCATATCCTCGGTGCTCGGATTCATTGTCTGCCCGCCGGAAATGACATAGTCAACGCCCAGTCCCTCAAAAATCTCCGCCATTCCATCACCCGCTGCAACAGCGATAAAGCCGACTTCCTTCGGCGGCTCTTTTGCAGAGGCCTCCGCCGCCTGCTCCTGCGGAATTTCCTGCATTTGTCCTTTTTCACTCATCTTGAACAGCTTTTCCTGATGCTCCATACGCATATTATCAATCTTCATGTTGGAAAGCTGCCCATATTTCAATGCGCGCTGAATAGCAAGTCCCGGATCATTCGTATGCACATGCACCTTCACGACCTCATCATCCGCCACAAGTACAATTGAATCACCGATAGATTCCAGGAATTCCTTGAAATCAATCTCATGCTTAATATTAAATGTTTTGCTCAGAAGGATAATAAATTCCGTACAATAGCCGTACTTGATCTCCATATCTGCCTGCACCTGAAGATTCGGAGACATGGACGCTCCGCCCATGGAAGCAGACCGGGCCGGTACATCCTGAATTGTTAAGTCCAGCTCCTTGCCACAGTAAGCATCATAAATACCTGCCATGACCTGCATCAGTCCTTGACCGCCAGAGTCAACAACTCCGGCCTGTTTTAATACCGGAAGCATTTCCGGAGTACGGGAGAGGACTTCATTACCGTATGTAATGCACTCCCCAATAAACATGCCAAGGTCTGTTACACCCTCATCACAAAGTTCGCCCGCTCTTGTGGCAATTCCCTTGGCAACCGTAAGAATGGTTCCCTCTTTCGGCTTCATAACCGCCTTATATGCCGTCTCCACCGCTTTATCCATCGCTTCGACAAGCACGGGAATCGAAAGTTCCTCAAAATCCGCTGCAACCTTGGTAAAACCACGAAGCAGCTGCGACAAAATGACTCCGGAATTTCCTCTGGCGCCGCGCAGAGAACCTGATGAAATTGCCTTACAAATAGATTTCATATCCGCAGCGTCTCCAAGTGCAGTTACTTCTTTTGCTGCAGACATAATGGTCAGGGTCATATTGGTTCCGGTATCTCCGTCCGGTACGGGGAATACATTCAGCTCGTTGATCCATTCTTTTTTACTTTCCAGATTTTTAGCGCCGGCTAAGAACATTTTTGTCAGCATCTTAGCATCCACTGAATTTGAAGCCACGACTCTATCCTCCTTAATCAATCACACGGACACCCTCGACAAAGATGTTGATCTCCTCAACCTCAAGTCCGGTAAATTGTTCCAGTTTGTATTTTACATTATCGATAAGATTATCGGATACGGCAAGAATGCTGACGCCGTACGCAACGATCACATGAAAATCAAGATAAAGCTTATTATGGTTGACCGTAACCTGAATCCCGTGCGTGATCGTCTCCCTGCGAAGCAGCTTCACAAGACCGTCCTTGACATTGACGGATGCCATCCCGACGATTCCGAAGCACTCTACAGCAACGCTGCCCGCATATTGGGCAATGACTTCCGCATCGATCACAATGTTGCCAAGATGTGTGTTCATCGTACCCTTCATAATAACCCTCCATTCCTGTTCAAGCTTCTATGTATTATTATACACATGAATAGGTAAAAGTAAAATTATTTTACGAAAAAAAAGAGTCTCGCATAGCGAAACTCTTTCCGGTCTGCCGATTATGCTCTTTCTACTGCACCGGATTTCAGACATCTTGTGCATACATGCAGTTTCTTCGATGCGCCGTTCACTTTGCATCTTACGCTCTTCACATTAGAATTCCAAATATGATTCGATCTTCTATGAGAATGGCTGACTGCATTGCCGAAATGAACACCCTTGCCACAAACGTCACATTTAGCCATCTTAACACCTCCCACACGATGTTTTCTAAAAAATCACAACAATGGTATCATAACAGAAACAATTCTATATTTCAAGTAAAAATAAAAATTTCTCGAAAAATAATTCAAAATATTGGTAATCACAGGAATTTTCACCAGCTCAGAAGAATTCCCAACGAGAGTTTCCTAAAAAAAGACCGCTTCGCGGTCTTTTTTTATCCTGAATTTTGACGCCACGGCGCGTCATAGCGCTTTTGCAGACGCTCATATTCACGATTGATCGCCTGCAATGTCTCTTTATCCCCATAAAGGTTGTCCGTGTGAAAAATCTTGATCAGATCACGGTAACGTTTTTTCAAGGCAAGCTGATTCGTCGCTCCCTTAAAAAATACGGAAGCATCCGCCTCATGCCGCGCACCATATGATTCATCATGCGTCCTGTGCTCATGATGCTCCTGTTCCGCCTTAAGCTTTAACTTTTCCCACTCAACCTTACGCCTGTCCTTATCAAGCTGAACGTAAGCTTCTTTCAGGATTTCAAGCTTCTGTTCGAACAGCGCGCTTTGCTCTTTGAGCATACGCCGTTCCATATCCAGTCTCATCTGCTCCACATCTATGAAATTCTTATTTGTCTGTTTATCCCAATTCCTATCCATCAGCAGTCACACTTAAATAACCGATACCCTATTATAAACAATACTATACTGAATAAAATTCCCCAGAACAGGTTCGGCAGAAACATCATAAATACCATTCCGACAGAAATCCAGATCAGGACAAAGCCAATCAATCTCTTCATATTATGATGATATGCACGTAAAGCCTGTTTCGTTACTGATACAAATCAGGAAATTTCCCATTCCGTAAGAACATGTAGCATTCCAGAAGAAATCTAGAAGAACACGCAGCGTTCCAGAAGAAATGCCGAAGGCATTTCTTCGAAAGAGTTTGCGGAACGCAAACTCTTTTTTATTCCTCCGGGAACGCGGCATCAATCGCGTCGTCATCGCTGACCTCGTCTGCACCCTGTTTCTTTTTGGTGATCTTGTCAATCACATCCGGTATCATATCAAGAATCTTTGTCATCGTGTCCTGATTCTTGACATTGACCAGTTTGGTCGAGCCATCCGGTTTGATGACAAGTACGGCACTCGGTGACATTTTTCCTGTCATACCGCCGCCACCGCCATTTTTCTTTTCCCCTGCGGAAGCCCCCGCTCCAACGCCGAAGGAGACATCTACCAGCGGCAGTATAATGATGTCACCGATCTTTGTCGCCTCTCCTATTACGGTCTTTGCGGATAAAAATGCGTCCATTCCCTTAAAAAGCGACTCCATCACCTGTGCAAAATTATTCTCCGTCATGCTTCTTTTTCCTCCCTTTTTAACATGTGCAGAAATTTTTTCATATCTTTATTAAAATATACACGCCATGCTATGCGGATCAGTGTAACCGCGCGGATACGCCCTTTCAGATACAGGCTGCCCCGCAGGCATTTCTCGTCAAAATCAGGGGTGATGCTCACATTATCCCCATAGATCGGGTAGAACATACTCACAATTGCGATGATCTGTCCCGTTACAGCCGGATCATCCATGCCGATCACGAGACTCCCCGTAAGCGTTGTCGGGGCAATGTGCCGGAGCAGATTCCAAAGCTCCCGTTTCACCAATGCAAGTGTTCTGCGCCCCTCGTCGCTCCTTAATACTTCCAGATAATATGCAATCGTGTCTCTGATCGTCTTTATCTTATCACAGATATGATGAATTGTGTACAAAATCTTGGAAAAGAAAGCACGCACCGCCCCAAAAAACCGCGCCAGCTTCTGAAAAAATGAGAGTTTCTCTGTCTCCGGCCCCTCAGAACCGGCTTCTTCCGCTTTGGACTCCTCCGACTGGCTCTCTTCAACAATACGGGCTCCATGGTTCCTCATTCTTTCCGGAACTGCCCCTGCACTGCCGCCTTCTATATCTGTAAAGCTTCCGACATCCTGTTGTTTATCTGCGGACCTTCCGGCATCCTGCTGTTTATCCCCGGTATGGGCAGTCCCCCCATCTGTGAATCCGTCGGCAGCATCCCGTTCTGCATCAGGAACTGCCTGTTCCTGCGCAGCATTCCGGGCCGCTTCCGCATCCTTCTTTCCCCGCTTTTTGCTGCTGCGCTTTTTCTTCTTAACATTTTCCTGCGGCGCCGGAATCCGCTTGACCGGAATACCGAAGAGTCGTACGACCACGCCAAATTTTCCGTCATAAACTGCAGCGGCATGCAGAAAATGCAAAAGCCATGATACATGCGCTTTCACGAGGACTGTCTCATCCGCCTTCACCCGCAGAGCATAACGCACCGGAACAAACAACACAAGCAGAATGACCAGCACAAGCAGTCCGATCAGTGAAAGCAGCGTAATTCCTATGATCTTCAGCAATAGTAACAGGATATGTAGCATAAGTACCTCAAGCTTCAAAATATGACTTAAAATCAGTATTGCCCGTTTTTTGATAAATATTTCCCATAAACTCGGCAAGCATCGAAACAGCCGCATCATGGCTGTCTGCAAGACCGATCACACACAGCCTGCGCCTGCGCAAAAAGCGAAACTTAAAAAAAGCACAATGGTAGATATCGAACAGATTTGTGCCGCTGCCTAAAACAATGACATAAACGTTCGTCATACCAATGCCAAACTTAAGTTTCCGGCATATTTTCTTTTCTTTTTTCTTCAGGCTCTCCGATACCATGAGCGGATGATAAAACCACATAGACAGCTTCCCCAAAATACATAATATATTTACTATAACACATATTGAGAGATTTTAACAGTTGTCAAATAAAATCAAAGATTTTATTTGACAACCTATCAGAATAATTGATAGTATGAAGTAGAAAGAAGGGGGTTTTACAAATGATCAGTGTTGCAACTGTCGCATTACAGCCCGGAATGGAACTTGCCGAAGATGCTGTTTCCATGAGAAACGGCGTCATCTGTTCCGCCCACACAAAACTTGACCAGATGATGATCGAGAAGCTGAAACGTTATCAGATCATGGTCGTTACCATAATGGAGCCGGAAGATTACACGACAACCCATTATGAGAAGATCGCGTGCAGCCGCGCATTCAAAAGCTTTGCGGAGCAATATAAGACACAGTTAAATGCCTATAAATATATGATCAATGACTTTTTAGAGGGTAAGACATCGATCAACACCGATCTGCTGCTTACGGTCTACCGTTCCCTCTATGACAATGTCGGCGACGGCGATCTGCTGCTGGACATGCTCTACAGCATGCTGCCGAGCGAGGACAACGTTACCTATGCGCATTGTCTGAATGCCGCCCTGATCTCAGGTGTCTTTGCTTCGTGGCTGGAATTTGACGAAAACGATACAACGCTGATGATCCTTTGCGGCTTTCTCTATGATATCGGCAAACTCCGGCTCCCGAACAAGCTGATCTGGAAAGCCGGAAAGCTCACAGATTTTGAGTTTAACTGGATGAAAACCCATACGACTATCGGTTATGATCTCTTAAAAAACCAACATATTGATCAGCATATCATCAATGCCGCCCTGATGCATCACGAACGCGACGACGGAACCGGATATCCAAACAAACTCATGGGTGATTCCATCGACCGTTTTGCCAAATATATGGCGATCGTAGACGGCTACGATGCCATGACAAGTGCGCGGAGCTACCGCAATTCACTCAACCCGTTTCAGGTCATCCGCAATTTCGAACGCGGCGGACTGTACCAGTATGACCTTAACGTAGTGAAAAGAATCCTCATGCATCTTGCGGCGCATCAGGTCGGACACGAAGTCACTCTTAACGATGAGCAAGGTTCACATGCAACGATCCGCATGATCAATCCCGAAAAACTCGCGCGTCCGATTGTTGAAACTGCAGAGGGAATCGTTGATCTGCGGGACTTCCCAGATCTGGAGATTGTTGCGATTCTATAGCATTCTTTGCTTTTTCGTTTCACAAAAAGTACCAGACATTTATGAAACGCCTACACAAAAAATACTCTCATGATAAAACGCACGTTCTTCATGAGAGTATTTTTAATGATCAAAACTTTCACAGCCGTATCCGGCAGGCGCTGATGTTTCTATTTTACCGCATAGCTTTTCGAAATTCAGACGGCGTCATTCCATACACATTCCTGCAGATTCTGACATAAGTCTTCACGTTAGGAAAACCGTTGTTTAAGGCGGCTTCTACAATTGAAACCTTACCGCTCAGTAATTCTTCATTCGCATAATCAAGCCGGATCAGATTAATATACTGTGTAATCCCGATTCCTGTCACTTTTTTGAAATATTTTGACAGGTATTGCGGAGATAGCCCGATATCCTTTGCGATCATTGAAAGAGATAATGTCTGGTCATAGTGCTGCAGCACATACTCCATAATACTCTTAGCATAACTGTTCTCTTCAAAAACACCAACTGCATTTCTGAACTTTTTTGAGATACATTGTGATAACAGCGTCTGATAGATTTCTAATAATATCCTATTTTTTTCAATATCGATATTCAGTGGGAACTGTTCTGAATCTTCCTCCGTCAGAGCTGCCAGTTTCCTAAGCTGCTCTCTTATATTTTCATATGCATTCCCCTGCGAAACATCAAAATCGCACTCCTCATGAAAACGGAGCAGAAAATCATAGCTCAACAGCAAAACCAGATATTTATAGTTGGATGCAGAATCCGGCGCCGATGTTGAATGAATCACCTTACTGTTGCAAAAGTAGAACTCTCCCGAATGAATTTCCGATACGGTTCCATTCCGCATCAGCTTCAGCATACCTTCGATCACATAGACAAATTCCATCTCAGAATGCCAGTGCGGCATTGTATTACAGCGCCATCCCGGCTTATCCTGCAGTAAAATCTTTCCGGGAATATTCTTATCATATTTTACAAACTCATACAAATAATTCATCCATCGACACCCCTGTCCTGCAGCCGCTAACGGATTTCATATCCCGCAGCGCCGGACTCGATGTATACATCCAGGACTTCATCCGTAACACCTTCCAATGAAATAAATTGGTCCTCTTCCACATCCTTATCCCAATTTTCTGTCTTTACAATAAATCCGAGGGATGTGATATCCGGTGCTGCAGTAAACTCCAAATATACGCCAAAGTCATCGGTTCCGGTAAAGAAATAATCGCCGCCGTCTTTACCCTCACCCCAGAGCCACATGAGCCACGGCTCATAATCACCGTCTTCCCGATGATAATGAATTCTGACGAGCACATCATTCTCTCTTGCATTCTCCTCTGCCGCCTCCGGTTCAGGGAGCACAACCTCATAGGTTTCGCCGCCCGTAAACACAGCGATCTGGTGCAGATAGGCAATGGAAAGTCTTAGCCGGCTGTATGCCAGAAGAAGCTCTTCTCCGCTCATGGCAGAAATATCTGCATCTTTATACTGATAATAATACTGCTTTAATGTCTGATACTGATCATAAGAGCTAAACTCATAATAAAGTCCAAGCACGGTATTCACATTTGCGAGAACGGAACGCAGCGTCGCATCCGATACCTCAACATCCGGATACAGAAATTCCTCTGCCTCTTCTTTCTGTATCATTGAAGTATTTCCATCAATAATATAGGAATAAGCTGGATAAATCTTTCCGTCACACAGATTTGCACCATAAAACAGAATTTCTGTTTCAAAAGCCTGTACATAGTATCCCTGTGAAAGTTCTTCGTTGAACGTATAATCAATCGCGCCATCCGTAACATGCGTCGGATTACCGACAGACGGATTATGAATCATACTGCAGGATTCGCCGTTGTTGTCAGTAAAATTGTATCCCAAAGAAAACGCCTCATGGGAATGCCCTGAAATCCAGATAATATCCGGATATGTCTCTAATATAGAAATAAATTTCTGCACCGTCTCAAGCTCAGGATTGAATGCGCCGCCATAATACGGCGTTTCCGGATCATCGCCCGGCCCATATCCTTTGATCAGCGCATGCTGGATCAAATAAATATTCTTACCCTTTCCATAGTTGTCCTCCAAAAGCGCTTCCAGCCACTCTAACTGTGCATCACTGAACTGATCATAGGTTGCAGGACGATACCCCGTCTCCAACGCCATAAAAATGAACAAATCTCCCGTGTTTGGCTCCTCGATGCTGTAATATGGTTTTGCAGCCGTCAAGGTATCCATGCTGCTGTCAAGCCCGCTTCCCGTTATAAAAACCTGTAATTCTTCCGGAACGGCACCATCCTGACGAACCTCATGATTTCCCCCTGACTCATAGATCGGTTTGACATAATCAGACTGGGCCAGAATCAGCTGATAAGCCTGCCATTCCTTATCAAGATTATTAAGATTTGCATTTGTCACCTGATCACCGGAAGAAATGATAAAATCAACATCCTTTGCGACAGCATACGCCAGTGCATCCGCCCAGTGCGCTTCTGAGCACTCCCACCAGTACGCCGGTGTCTCACCAAAATGTTCTTCGTCAATATGAATGTCCGAAAAAGAGTTAAATGTATATAGAGCATCCCCGGAAGCATAAGCCAGCTGCTTTTCCGCCGGTATTTCATATACAGCTGCCGCATCATCCAATGCCGGATATTCTTCGTTCCCTTTCACAGCCGCAATGACTTTTGTGGCATCTGCAGGAATTGCTGTATGATAATCAAAAGAAAACGTGGCTGTCCCGCCTGCCTGCACATCAAGCTCCGCAATCTCATAATATCCTTCTAATGCACCATTCTCATTACTCCAATACAGGCAGTATGTCCCTTCTTTAGAAGATGTAAAGGAAAGCGTTCCCTCCGCATAACCAGCCTTTCCGGCATCCGTGCCTGAAAACGTATAGTCCAGACTCGCCTGCGGTTCTTCTTCCTCCGGCGCCGGCGTTGTCTGCGGTTCCTCTTGCGTCCCTGTTCCATCCTCTTCCGGTGTCACTTCTCCGGGCAGTTCTTCCTCTGATATAGCCGGTTCTGCATCAGCCGGTTCCGCATTACCACACCCGCTTAACGACAGCACCGCCGTGCATACCAAAACTAATCCTATCCGTTTTTTACGCATAATACTGTTTCTCCCTTCTCTGCATTGATTTCCGTATTTGGCACTCACATGATATGATCAATTTCTATTTTATCAACATCTGCCAATACGCCTCTATGCCAAAAGGGATCATTATACGTCAATTTTTAACCTCTTACGATCATAATGTATACTCTGATTATCGTTCTCCCTGCCCCGCGCCCCGCGGCATTGTCCAGCTTCCTGCCTTTTTCATCTCAAGATATTCCTCATATGCCTTTTCCAAAATCTGCTTTTCATTCGTAAACTTTAACAGATGATACGCCTCATGGTATTTATAAAATCCCGAATCAACAAAGTATTCCTCCCGCTGCGGTTTGCTGTAGTAACTCTGTGCCATCATCAGATACCAGTGAACACATTTCGAAACAATCCCTTCCGGCACTGTAAACGTATACTCACTCTGCCCGATATATTTCATGATATAGGATTTTGCGCCCGATTCTTCCAACACTTCACGCAGTGCAGTCTCCATGTGGTCTTCACCCTGCTCCACTGTGCCTTTCGGCAGGACCCAGCCCTCATATTTATTTCGGAAATTCTTATAAAGCAGCAAAATTTTTCCACGGAAGATCACCACCCCGCCGCAGCTCGTCGCTTCGATCATCACATATCCTCCTGACGACTCAAATATTCCTGAAACAGCATCTGTGCGATCGGTACCGCATAATCTCCGCCCGCTCCCGCTTTTTCTATGATAATGGTCACAACAATCTGCGGATTATCCGCAGGTGCAAACCCCGTAAACCATGCATGTGCCCCATCAGAATTCATGTCAAATTCTGCAGATCCGGTTTTTCCCGCCACCACAAACGCTTCATCCTTCAAACGGTAACCGGTCCCGTAATCACACACCGCCGTCATCAGTCCGGTCAGCGCTTCCGCCTCCTCTGCGCTGATCAGGTTCCCGCAGCTTGTCGGTCCGTAGCTGCGCACAATATCTCCCTCACAGCTCTCGACACGGGATACCAGATAGGGAGACATCAGTTCCCCGCCATTTGCGATCGCACAAGTCATCATGCACAGATGCATCGGTGTAATCAATGTCTCACCCTGACCGATTGCGGACTGCAGCATCACATAATCATCCGTATCTCCCCCTATCGAAACACGGCTTGTATTGATTTTAAGCGTACCCGGCAGCACCTCATTAAAATAGAGTTCCTCAAGCGTCCTGCCAAATTTCTCCCTGTCAAGCATCATTCCGATATTTGCAAATGATGAATTACAGGAGCGTGCAAATGATTGTTCAAACGTAAGCGTACCGTGTGCATGATGACCATAGCAATGAATCGCGTGTCCATCCTCTGTCTGAAAACTTCCTCTGCACCTGTAAGAATAGTCCTCCACACTCTGAGGATTCTCCCTGATATATTCCAATGCCGTAAAAATCTTGAATGTCGATCCCGGTGGGTACAGCCCCTGCGTTACGCGGTTTACAAGCACAGAACTTTCCTCTTCCTCAAGAAGCTCATCCCAAATCTCTTCAATCTCATTCGGATTAAAATCAGGCTTTGATACCATGGCAAGAATCTTTCCTGATGAAGGCTCCATCACGACAATTGCCCCGTTCTGCGCTCCCAAAAGCCGGTATGCAAGCTCCTGCAGGCTGACGTCCAGCGTTGTGATCACGGTGTCTCCTCTGTTTTTTTCATTGTTCAGATCGTTGCTGATCTGTCCGCCGACCGACTGATGTGAGCTGACAAGGCTATAGTTCATGGAAGACTCAATCCCCATGCCGCCGTTTGCCGCATAGCCAACCACATGGGCAAACATAGATTCATACGGATAACGGCGCGTTTCCGTTCCGTCTTCCTCCGGTCTTGTATAAGCGAGTACATCCCCGTTCTCCGTTTTGATTGTTCCGCGGACGTTCAGCGCCGCCAAAGCCTGCTGGCGCGTAATATTATACGGATGATTGACGACTTCCTCACGCTGCACGGTCATAAAAATCAGAATGTGGACGATCATCGCCAAAAACAGTATGGAAAACAGCCCTGTCAGGAATACGGTGCGCCGCCTCATAAAGCCTGCAGCGGTCAGCGCTTCCACCACGGAATTCTCTTCTGCCGGCTCCCATTCTCCCAAATTTCCCGGCTCTGTCTCCAGTGTTTCAGACGTGTTTTCCCATGTTTCCGTTGTCACGGGGCGCTCAGATGCTGTTTCCGGCGTTTCAGACGTGCTTCGCAACACTGCAGATTCCCCACCCTCTTTAAGAGACTCGTCTGCTCCTTCGGGCACCGATACTTCGCTGTCTTCCTCTTCCTTCAAAAACTGTAATTCCCCGTCCAGTCCTTCCGCCCATCTCTCACTCCAGACAGCGGCGCCCTGCACGACAGAAAACATCAGAATCGTAACCATGACCGAACTTCCGCCATAGCTGACAAGCGGCAGCGTCACGCCCGTCAGCGGGATCAGTTTGATTCCACCGCCGATTGTCAAAAACACCTGAAAAATATAAATTACCCCAATGCCGTATGAAAGGAGGCGGAAAAACGGTTCCCTCATGCTGTATGCAATCCGGATAAAGGTAAAAAAGCATGCAAGACAAAGCAGAATCAGGCAGATGCCGTAAAGCGCACCAAGCTCCTCCGCAATTGCCGAAAAAATAAAATCTGCCTCCACATACGGAATGCTGTCCGGCGCGCCTTGACACAGACCAAAGCCGAACCAGCCTCCGGTACCGATCGCAAACAGAGACTGGGCAAGCTGGTACCCTTTTCCTGTTACATCCCGCCAAGGATCAAGCCACACCGCCACGCGTACCTTAATATGGTAAAACAGCTTATACGCCGCCATACACCCGCCGAGTCCCGCTATGGCCGATATCAGAATATAGCGGATTTTTCCGGTTGCCACAAATAGTACAAACACATACATGATAAAAAAGATCGCCGCGCTGCCCAAATCCGTCGAAGCGGCAAGAATCAGCACATAGATAAGGCTGACAAGCGCCGAAAGAAGAATTTTCTTCCAGTTTGGTTTTTCGCATAACAGCCCTGCCAGAAAAAACAAGAAAAGCAGCTTTACAAACTCAGACGGCTGAAATGTGAAGCCAAATAGTGAAAACGAAATCTTGGAGCCGTTCGTCGCTGCTCCAAGCAGCCAGACGACCGTTAATGCAATCAGTCCGCACAACGCGTAACCCCATGTCAGTTTTTTCAGCAGCTTTACCTTTCCGATCAAAAGGGGAACAAGGAGCGCCAAAGCCAGAGATACGACGGTGATCGCGAACTGGCGGACTGCCTTTGTGACGGATATCCGCGTGATGATGATCATCCCCGTACAGAGAAACATAAACATATGATTTAAGAGCGCGCGGTCAAACTGCGGATAGATTACCCTGTATAGATTTCGAAGCAGCAAAAATACCGCCTGCTGTACGGCGAAAAAGATCAGAAAGAAATAGTCGTCTTTTTTGAGACAAAGTACAAGAAATCCCGTCAGATGAATGAGGAAAATATACACATACTGCCGTGTGAATCCGTTCTTCTTTTCCCGGAACAAGGAAAAAAAGCTCTCCAGCGTATAGAGCGCAAACAGGATTGCCATGATATACCTTGAACCATCATAAAACAGATTTACCATTATACGACACCTCGCTGAAAATGCCCGTTCGTATACGTCCCGGGTGTCCATGCATCCGTATCCGCATTGAGATAACGATCCAGCACTTTTGTTGTCTGCTCTGCGCTCTCGACCGTAAAATTCCACACCAAAGCGCCAAGCACTCCCTCATCATATAGCTTTTGCAGTTTCTGCATATGCTTATGCATGGAAAGCGGCACGCTGTTATAAATCGTATTCAGACAATGACCGCATTCCGTTCTCACATACATCCTTTTTCCTGTCCGGTCCTTTAAGCGGATTTGTTCCCCGGTATTGGGGCAGTTTTTCCGATCAAACGAACGCATGATGCAGTTTGCCGTAATCATCATCGGAATATGCCCGTATACCGGCATTTCCAACCCCGAAACGCCTGCCTGCCCTGTTCTTCTTAAAAGCGCATAAATCTCATGTTCACTCAGTTCATAGGGCAGGGAGAGCGCACACATTCTGTTCTGCCAAAACCGGACGGTTTCCGTATTCATGCAATACAAAAACGGAGAACCGAATAAAAACTCCTGAGGCCTTTTGCCAAAAATTTCCGAAAGGAAAACTGCATAGCGGTATTCTCCCGCCGTATGCACATAGATCCCGCGGACCGGAGCTCCCTCCTCTGCAAGCACCCTGATTTTACCTTCCAAACGCTGTATGTCCTGCCTGCGCAGAATACGGGGCAGTGAAAGATAATACGTTTTCTCCGTATGCCTTCCGCCCTGCTTTCTCCAACACGCTTCATAGACTTCAACCGGTGCACAGATTCCCTGTACAAACGGATGCGCGGTGCAGGCGGCAAACTGTTCCTGAGTCAGAACTCCCGCCAGATTCCCGCGTCTGTTTTCTGAAGTCTGCACCGGATGCTCTTTTTGTACGAAGACATGCCGCCTTTCTTTTGACTGCTCTTCATCATAATGTGCAAGCAGCGCCTCTTCCATACGCGAAAGTGCCTCCCTGCGCAGCTCATTCAGCCTGCCGACCGGAAGAAAGACCGGCTCCTTCATCAAAATCTGAATCTCTTTTACGAGAAACGGCGTTCCGCCCGTTTTTGCAAGCCGCCTTTTTAATTCT
The DNA here is from genome assembly GCA_002493905.1 of Lachnospiraceae bacterium UBA7050. Classification (GTDB taxonomy): domain Bacteria; phylum Bacillota; class Clostridia; order Lachnospirales; family Lachnospiraceae; genus DLAJ01. Next base: position 212,410 of record DLAJ01000017.1, read on the forward strand.
TCCTCCGCCATCGGTTTCTTTTCCGCCGCCTGTACAATATCCCCCGTACAGGTCACTTCCACAGGACCGCAGCGGACCGTAAGGCGCGCTTTTGTACCAATCTTGAGTTCAAGCTCCATCGCCGCGTAAAGTGCGGGACTCCGCTCCAGATAACGTTCCCGAAGCGCCGTCAGAACAGATTCCTCGCATCCGCGGTAGCCCGGCTTATCCTGCGTCAGCATCTGCCTTCCGATCTTGCTGCAGTAATACCCTTCCCCGATCTCACTTCGGACATACAGACCGCGAAGAAGGGCAAGCTCTTCGTCCGTTACCCCCTGCGCAGCTTTCCCGGCCTTGAAACAGCGGTCCATCACAGCCCGGTATACCGCGGTCACGCCCGCACAGTATTCCGGGTTTTTCATACGCCCCTCAATCTTAAACGAATCAATTCCTGCATCAATCAGTTCCGGTATGAGCCGGACCGCACACAAATCCTTTAAGCTCAGCGGATATACTTCCCTGAATACAGTACCACTCCTTTGGCAGTCTCCCATCATACCGGACTGCTTTGACTGCTTCAGATAAGATGATGCCTCTGGCAGCTCCACATCATACGGCAGGCGGCAGGGCTGCGCACAGGAGCCGCGGTTTCCGCTTCTGCCTCCGATCATGCTGCTCATCAGGCATTGTCCCGAATAACTATAGCACATGGCACCATGAATGAAACATTCCAATTCCATATCCGGACATGCCTCTTTCATTCCCTTTATCTCCGAAAGCGTCAATTCCCGGGCAGGAACGACGCGCGAAGCGCCAAGCTCCATTGCCAGACGGACACCCCACTCATCCGTAATTGTCATCTGCGTGCTGCAATGCACCGCCAGCGCCGGAAATTCTCTCCGTATCACGGACAGGACGCCAAAATCCTGCACAATGACCGCGTCAAGTCCGGCATCCACATAGGGTCTCAGATACGCAGCAAGCCCGTCAAGCTCATCGTCTTTCAAAAGCGTATTGACTGTCAGATAGACTCTGCGGCCGAATAAATGTGCATAACGGATCGCTGAGATCAGTTCGCTCTCATTAAAATTATCCGCCGCAGCACGCGCGCCAAACTTCTTTCCGGCAAGATAAACCGCATCTGCACCGGCATGAACTGCCGCAAGAAAACAATCATAATTCCCCGCAGGCGCAAGTAATTCTGCACGGCATATCTTCGTCCGAGTTCCCTTTATGCTGTTTTTTTGTACCTGCCTTCCAGCCGCATCCTGCCATTCCGGCCCTGTCTGTTCCGTCATCATTCAAAAAGGGCTGTCCAATGACAGCCCCCTCCTTTATTTTTTGGAATCCTTTAACTCCGTCTCCAAACGGACGATCTGTTTGGCGTTTTCCTGTAGTTCACTTTGAACACCTTTTAAGTTTTTCTCGGAATTATCGAGTTTAATCTGCGTGGCAATCAACTCGTGCTTTAAGTCATAGAGTTCCTTTTCTTTCGCCTGAATATCCTCCTCCATTAGGGATATCTGCTTTTTTGCCTTAAAATAATCGTCGGCAATATTCAAATGCAGCAGCACATTCTGCGTATCCAGCGGCTGTCGACGAAAAGCGTCAATTTTTGCATAATCCGCAATTTTATTGTTGATATAGGAGGCCACCTTCTGCAGATATTCTTCGCTCTCATACCCGCTCAGCGTATACAGCTTGCCGCCGATCACTACTTCCGTATCGTTTTTATTCGCCATCGTACCGAACCCCTCTTGGACACTGAAAGTCCAAATTCCTTCGTTCCCCTTTGGGCACAAAATATTGCGCACACTCTACATGTAAAATACTACATTTATTATAAACAAATCATTGTGGATTTTCAAGCCCTAAATGATGATACGCAAAATCCGTCACAACACGGCCGCGCGGCGTACGATTCAAAAAACCGTTTTGAATCAGATACGGTTCATAAACATCCTCAATGGTACCTGCATCCTCGCCAATTGCTGCCGCAAGCGTGTCTAAGCCGACCGGCCCGCCTGCAAACTTGTCAATCATTGTATGAAGGATATTGCGGTCAACATGATCAAGTCCCATTTTATCAACTTCCAGAAGATTTAGTGCAGTATTCGCAACCTCCCCCGTGATCACGCCGTCATAACGCACCTGTGCAAAATCGCGGACCCGTTTTAAGATACGGTTTGCAAGCCTTGGCGTACCGCGGCTTCTGCGCGCAAGCTCAACAGCGCCCGCCTCATCAATCTCCACCTGTAAAATTTTGGCAGAGTGCAGGATAATGAGTTTCAACTCCTCCGTGGTATAAAATTCCAGCCGATGGATCACACCGAACCGGTCTCGCAGCGGCGCAGTCAGAAGCCCCGCTCTCGTCGTTGCACCGACCAATGTAAACCGCGGCAGTTCCAGACGGATTGAGCGCGCCGTCGCGCCTTTTCCGATCATAATGTCGATTGCATAATCCTCCATTGCCGGATAAAGCACTTCTTCGACCTGCCGGTTTAAGCGGTGTATCTCGTCAATGAAGAGAAGGTCCCCTTCCTGGAGATTGTTTAAGATTGCCGCCATCTCACCCGGCTTCTCGATCGCAGGCCCGCTCGTCACTTTTAAGTGAACACCCATCTCATTTGCGATAATGCCGGCAAGCGTCGTCTTCCCAAGTCCGGGCGGCCCATAAAAAAGCACATGGTCCAGAGCGTCATGACGCTCCTTTGCCGCTTCAATATAAACGCGCAGCGTATTTTTCGCTTTTTCCTGCCCGATATACTCATCCAGCGTCTGCGGACGCAGACTGCCTTCCAGTTTCTGATCTTCTTCCTGCAAATTTGTTTCAATGACCCGCTTTGCCATACAAAGCTCCTTTTCCCTTTTGGAAAATATTGTAACCGGTACCGCTTTTTGCTTCCGCAGTTTCTTATAAGAACGCGAGCTGCTTTAACGCCGCCTTCAAAAGCTGTTCCACATCCATCTGGTCTGCATCGGGAACCGCGTTGATCACCTTCACGGCATCCGACGGTGCATAACCAAGCGCCGTAAGCGCCTCAACCGCCTCTTTCCGGTTTTCTCCGTATCCGTCCTCCGTCCGCTGCAGCTCAGTGTTTTCAACGCCAAGTACCTCGTCGAATGTCACTTTATCTTTTAAGTCCAACACGATCCGCTGCGCAGTCTTAGCACCAATCCCGGGCGCCTTCGCTATTTTTTTGACATCTCCCGTATAGATCGCATAGCGCAGGTCTTCCGTCGATATTGCCGAGAGCACCGCCTGCGCCCCTTTGGGACCGATCCCGCTGACCGTGATGAGAAGCCGGAACATCGCAAGCTCCTCGCGCGATAAAAAACCATACAGCCAGATTGCATCCTCGCGGACACTCGTATAAGTATAAAGTCTGATTTCTGTCCCGACAGAAGGCAGTCTGGAAATGCCGTCCGACTGCATCTTAATATTATAACCGATGCCGCCCGCTTCAACGACCGCATTTTCACCGTCTATCTCCATGAGTCTGCCTTTTATATACGCATACATATCCCGTCCTCATAACTTTCTTCCAGAATGACAACCATGCGTTTTGTACCATTGCCGTTTACGCTCTTTATCAGCCGATTCCGCCCTTTATCGGCCCTTCCGCTCTTTATCGGCCGCCTGCAGCTGGCCGGCTCCTGAATCTGGACTATACATGCCGCCCCGCTGTCAATCTCCGCCACCGTCATTCTCCGCGCAGTCTGCGGAGATAGGGCTTCAAAATTCCCGCAAGCAGGCCGTTTAGGACTCCTGCGGCGGCACCTGCCAGCACTAAGGCCGGAAGGTAATAGATCATCGCATCCGTATCAAGAACCAAAACCGCCACGGCAAGCTGTGCAAGATTATGTGCAATTCCTCCTGCAATGCTTGCTGTCAACGAGTGAAACCGCCCCGCAAAAAGCATGGCATACATCACCACCATACTGAGCAGCGCTCCCGCCATACTGTAGACAACAGAAAACAGATTTCCAAATAAAAATCCGCTCAATACGATCCGGAGCAGATTGACCGTAACCGCCTCTTTGGGCCGCTTATCCATCAGCAGCAATAAAATAAACAAATTTGCAAGCCCCGGTTTGATACCCGGAGCCCCCAGATAAACCGGTATCAGGCTTTCCAAATAGGACAGCATCATGGATAAGGTAACAAAAAGACCAAGAAATGCAAGTTTTCGCGTCTTTCCTGGTGACATTTGTGTCATCTTTCTTCCTCTTCTTTCTTCACCGGATCTGTTTTATCTGACGATTGTGTCATATATTTGCGCATCTCCGCTTCCGCTGTCCGCGCTTCCGACAATCGTGACAGTTAGTTTATGCGGCAGACAGATAATACTCTCCCCTGTATGGTGAATCGTACCCTGTCTGATACAATCTCCATTTTCACAATCCGCTTCTCTGACAAAAACGCCGCCGTTTTCAATGCACACAAGATTATAGCCGCCGTCCGGAGAAGCAATCCGAAGTTCCTGCCCCTCCAATTCTGACAGCCGTGTCCAGCTGATCATGGTCCCATCACGGGAAATTTCCAAATAAACAGCTTCCCCATGATAAAGCACGCTGCGCAGAAGAAAACAGAGGATTATAAGAAAGACAACGGCCGCAGCAAATAGGAAATCCCTGCGTTTCATTTCGCGTTAATGTAGTTCACAAGACCTTCAGCGTCAATAATCTTTTGCATAAATTCAGGAAACGCCTGTCCCTGATACTGCTTTTTCGTCGTCAGGTCCGTAATGATGCCGCTGTCAAAGTCAACTTCAACCTCATCACCCTCCGCAATTTCTTCCGCCGCCTGAGGACATTCCACAATCGGAAGACCGATGTTAATGGAATTGCGGTAGAAAATGCGCGCAAACGTCTCCGCTATCACGCAGCTGATGCCTGCCGCTTTGATCGCAATCGGCGCATGCTCACGGGAAGACCCGCATCCAAAATTTTTCGTTGCCACAATGATGTCCCCTGTCTTTACCTTTTTTGTAAAATCCGCGTCAATATCTTCCATACAGTGCGCGGCAAGCTCCTCCGCTTTGGAAGTATTCAGGTATCTTGCGGGAATGATCACGTCGGTATCCACATTATCGCCAAATTTATGAACGGTTCCTTTTGCTGATTTCATACACTGCTCCTTTCTCTCCATGCCGTCCGCAGACAATCCCTGAACGCCTGCAGACTGTTTGATGCGCTGATTTTACAAATCGCAGGGACAACTGATCCTGCCTGTTACCGCACTTGCTGCCGCGACTGCGGGCGACGCCAGATATATTTCTGAACGAACATGTCCCATTCTGCCGACAAAATTGCGGTTCGTTGTCGATACGCAGCGCTCTCCCTCCGCTAAAATTCCCATATAGCCGCCAAGGCACGGTCCGCATGTCGGCGTGCTGACAACAGCGCCCGCCTCAATAAAGATTTTTAACAGCCCCTCTTCCATCGCATCCAGATAAATCTTCTGCGTTGCGGGAATCACGATACAGCGCATTCCCTCGGCGATATGCCGTCCCTTTAATACCTCTGCTGCGATGCGCAGATCATTGAGACGTCCGTTTGTGCAGGAGCCAATGACAACCTGATGAATGGGAATATCCTCTTTGATTTCATCCACGGTCTTTGTATTCTCAGGCAGATGCGGGAATGCGACAGTCGGTCTCAACTTTGATAAGTCAATCGTATAGGTCTCGTCATAAACGGCATCCTCATCAGCTTCATAAACTTTATACTCTCTGGACGAATGTTCTTTCATGTAGGCAGCCGCCAGCTCGTCAACCGGGAAAATTCCATTCTTTCCGCCAGCCTCGATTGCCATATTGGCGATCGTAAATCGGTCGTCCATCGTTAAATACGCAATGCCGTCCCCCACAAACTCCATGGATTTGTATAGCGCGCCGTCCACGCCGATCATTCCGATGATATGCAGAATAATGTCCTTGCCGCTGATCCACTTTGCCGGTTTCCCTGTCAATACAAATTTGATTGCCGACGGTACCTTAAACCATGCCTTTCCCGTTGCCATACCGGCAGCCATATCCGTACTGCCGACGCCGGTCGAGAATGCACCGAGCGCACCGTAAGTACAGGTGTGGGAATCCGCGCCAATGATCACATCGCCCGCAACCGTCAATCCCTTTTCCGGCAAAAGAGCATGCTCAATTCCCATCTGTCCAACCTCGAAATAGTTCGTGATCTCATTGCGGCGGGCAAATTCACGCACGCATTTACAATGCTCTGCGGATTTAATATCTTTATTCGGCACAAAATGATCCGGCACAAGCGCAATCTTGTCCTTATGAAATACGCCGTCCACATTCATTTTTTCAAATTCATGAATTGCCACCGGGCTCGTAATATCGTTGCCGAGCACAAGATCAAGCTCTGCCTCGATTAATTGTCCTGCCTGAACATGGTCAAGGCCTGCATGCGCGGCAAGAATTTTCTGTGTCATTGTCATTCCCATATCTGTTCCTCCCAAATATTCAATTTCCGGATCAAATATTTCTTAGCTGCATTCCAAAAGAGTTTCGCTTAAGCGGTGAAAGACCACGAAGTGGTCTTTTTTATAACGAGCGCCCCCGCAATTGATACGGAGGCGCTTATGCTTGCATTCAAACACATCCCAAAAAGGAGCGGTCTTTTTTAGTTATTAATCAGCTTATCCTCTCCGTTCCAGCTGTAAAGCTTTCTGATTTCCTCGCCTACAAGCTCTGACGGATGCTCGGACGCAAGCTTTCTCATTGCCTTAAAGTGCGCCTGACCTCCCGCCGAAGACATATCCAGAAGGAATTCCTTGGCAAAGCTGCCATCCTGAATATCCTTCAAAATCTTCTTCATCGTCTTTTTGGTCTCCTCGGTAATCAGCTTCGGACCAGTCACATAATCGCCGTACTCAGCCGTATTGGAAATCGAATATCTCATGCCCGCAAAACCGGACTGATAAATCAGATCCACAATCAGCTTCATTTCATGAATACATTCAAAATATGCGTTTCTCGGATCATAACCCGCTTCCACCAGCGTCTCAAAGCCCGCCTGCATCAATGCACAGACACCACCGCAGAGAACTGCCTGCTCGCCAAACAGGTCCGTTTCCGTCTCCGTACGGAATGTCGTCTCTAATACGCCCGCGCGTGCGCCTCCGATCGCAAGTGCATATGCGAGTGCGATGTCCTGTGCCTTACCCGTTGCATCCTGATGAACCGCGATCAGACAGGGAACGCCTTTTCCCGCCTGATACTCGCTTCTTACCGTATGTCCCGGTCCCTTCGGTGCGATCATTGTCACGTCCACATCTGCAGGAGGAACGATCTGTCCAAAATGGATGTTAAAGCCGTGCGCAAACATCAGCATCTTTCCTGCTGTTAAATTCGGCTCAATGTCTTTTTTATACATGGAAGCCTGAAGCTCATCGTTAATCAGGATCATGATGATATCCGCTTTCTTTGCCGCCTCAGCCGCGGTATATACTTCAAAACCCTGTTCCTCTGCTCTTTTCCAGGATTTGGAGCCCTCGTAAAGACCAATGATCACATGACAGCCGGACTCCTTTGCATTCAATGCATGTGCATGTCCCTGACTGCCGTACCCGATTACTGCGATGGTCTTTCCATCCAGCATGCTTAAATTACAGTCTTCCTGATAAAAAATCTTTGCCATTTCTTTTTCCTCCTAATTAGAACGTTTCGTTACTATGTAGCTATTTATCAAAAGAACCGCTCATTACCAAGCGTTTCTTTTTCAGCATAGAATCAGCACCCCTTATCTTTTGTCTTTCCATTATTTATTTGAGGGACGAATATCAAATGAGCCGCGCGAAAACGGAATCCTTTTATAGATAGACAACGCCCGCCGTTCCACGGCATAATCCCGCGATACCTGTTCTCGCAAGCTCTAAAATCTGATAGCCATTCAGCAGATTCAAAAACGCGTCAATCTTCGTCTGGTCGCCCGTGATCTCGACCATCAGACTATCCGGGCTGACATCCACAATCTTTGCCCGGAAAATATCGGCATTTGACATAATATACTGGCGGTCAGACACGGAATTGGTCTGCACCTTGATAAGTGCCAGCTCGCGGTATACGCTTTCCGAAGGTTTCAGCTCATGGATATCGCGGACATCAACCAGTTTTGCCACCTGCTTTTCGATCTGCTGCAAGATTGTTTCATCCCCGGTCGCCACAATCGTGATACGCGTGATCTTTGAATCTGCAGTCGTTCCTGCAGTGATGCTTTCGATATTATAGCCGCGTCTTGAAAACAGACCCGATATTCGGCTTAAGACGCCGGAAGTGTTGTCGACCAACAATTGAAATACTCGTTTATTCATGACTTGATCCCTTTCTACTGCATACGTCCCTTATTGTAGCAATATTCAACGGTTTTGTCAATTCAAAGCCACGACTTCAAAACGACTTCAAAACCACAACTTCAATCACCATAACGTAACTGTTAATCTATCACTTCATGCTTAGGCAAAAGCCATTCCTCAACGATCCTGTAAATCTCCTTGATCTCGAACGGTTTGCTCAGGTAATCGTTCATTCCAGCTTTTCTATATGCCTCTTTCTGTTCCGGTTCCACATTGGCTGTCAGTGCTACAATTGGAAGATTTTGAAAATATTCTCCTTCCAGCGCCCGGATTGCCCTGACTGCCTCCAGCCCGTCCATGACAGGCATCAGATGATCCATAAAGACCAGATCATACCTGTTTTCCTGAACCATTTTGAACGCCTGATCTCCGTTTACAGCCGTATCAGTCTGAATGCCGGCCGGCTTTAACATCTCTTCTGCAACCATGCGGTTGATCTCATTGTCATCCACGATCAGAACCCGTTTATCCGGCAAAAACAGTCCCGCCTCTTCCACCCCGTTTCCCGTATCGTCTGTATCCTCCGCCCCTGAACCGGACATCTGTCCGATCAGCCGGCAGAAATTGTAACTGTATAAAGGCTTGTTCACGGTGGAAATTTCCTCAGGAAACTCCTCCTTGAACATGGGGTTTACCATGCCGCAGACTGTTGCATGAAGCTTATGGATCTGTCTCTGCTCTTCTTCGTTCAGCGCACCTGTGCGGTCAATAAAGCAGAAGACGGGAATCTCCTCCCCGCTGACTGCCATAAGATCGGACTCGTAAGTAAGTCCATAACCCAGCGCCAGTTTCTTGAGCTGCTCGCCCGCCGCTTCGTCAGAAAGCCTGCCGACGATCACCGCCCGGCTGTTTTCGGGCAATGCGGCGGCTTTTCCTCCGTCCATGATTTTTTGATGAACCGTAAAATAAAATTCACTGCCCTTTCCATACTCACTCGCAACGCCAATCTGACCATTCATAAGCTCCACGAACTGTCTGGATATGGAAAGCCCAAGTCCCGTTCCTTCCTTGTGATGGTTCTTTTGCGCATCGACCTGTTGAAACGCCCCAAAAAGCTTTCCGATATCTTCCTCACGAATCCCCTGTCCGGTATCCTTTACGGAGATAAACAATTCAATGTCATCTTCCTGCACCTGTTTCACTTTCACAGTCAGACAGACGTACCCGCTTTCCGTAAACTTTGTCGCATTATTCATCAGATTAATGATGATCTGACGAATCCTGAGCGCATCTCCATACAATTTCGCCGGAATATCCGGATCAATATCAAACAATAACTCTACTGGCTTGTTTCCAATGCGGTTTAGAATGATCATGCCAAGGTCGCTCAGCATGGGCATCAGATCATATTCCTCGTTTACGAGCTCCATCTTACCCGACTCAATTTTGGACATATCCAGAAGATCATTGATGATCGTAAGCAGCGCATTGCCGGAATTCTGAATATTCAGCAGATATTCTCGCTCCTGACCCTCCGGTTTATTGCGGAGCATGAGCTGTGTCATCCCGACGATCGCGTTCATCGGCGTGCGTATCTCATGGGAAATATTGGATACAAACGCGGATTTTGCCTTGTTTGCGGCATCTGCACGTTCTTTTTCTTCCCGGAGATTCCCCTGCAGGATCAGGTAAATGACTGTTGCAGTCAACGCGAATGAGATCAGCCCAAGCATACAAAGGTCCCATGTAAACTCTCCCGGCGTAATGGATCCCGCTCCCGATTTCATAAAATACTCCCGAAGCGCAATCTGCCTCTGTACAATCTCGGAAAAAGTCATCATCAGGGTCCCGACCACGCACAGAAGAATTTTTTCCCATCTGCGCATATGGCGTTTCTGAATATGCTCCTGAAAGTAGATCCTCCATTTTTTTCCTTTATAATAGAAAAAGAACAGCAGTAATATCAGAGCCGCATAAATCAAAACCTCATAGATCTGCCTTCCCGTCTCCGTAGTAAAAAACAGCTGCGGAGCAAGAACCAAAACCGGAATCAGGATCCCGTTTAAGATTCCCGGAATCGGTATGATCAACAGGAATCCACGCAGACGGTTCTTCTTTCTGCTCAGGACAATATGAAGGCCTGTCGCAGCCAACGCCACAAGCGTAGCGGCTTCTTTGCCCACAAGCAGATAGCATGCGATCATGACGGCGGCACAAACCGGATAATACACCTTCTGCCATGCCGCATCCATTTCCGGTTCCAGAAACACATATTTTTCGATCATCAAAATGCCGATCGCAATTGTAATGACTTCCAGAATATCATTCATCATTCCTAACATGCGCACTCTCCCGTCAATTCTCAGATTCCATACATTTGGGAAGCGCAAGAGTGCCGGTCCGCGCCACCTCAACAATACTGATCGTCTGAAGCATCTGAATCAGCAGATTAATGCGGTCAGGCTCGTCGCAGATCTGTATCGTCATCATCGTTTTGGACATATCGACAATCTGGGCATTCAGAATATCACAGGTCTCCATAATATCCCTGCGGTTGCTTTTATTGTACTTCACTTTGACAAGCATCAGTTCCCTGCTGATACTGTGCGGCTCGTCAAAGGTCTTCACCTTGATCACATCAAGTTTTTTATTAAGCTGCTTTTCAATCTGCTCCACTGTCCGTTTATCCCCGGTACTCACGATTGTCATACAGGATACCGCAGGATCGTCGGTCTCTCCCACTGCAAGTGAATCAATATTGAAGCATCTTCTTGAAAAGAGTCCGGCAACCTTACAGAGCACACCGGAACGGTTCTCCACCAGTACGGAATATATTTTTTTCATATCCACAATCACGTCCTTTCCAAATCCGGCATCTTAGACAAGGTCCATCGGGTGTATCTCACACACCATCAGGATCGGCTCTTTTGCGTCGAGGAAGGCACGAACCGCCTCTTTTGCATGTTCCATATTTTTAAGTACGATGCATTCCATATCATAAGCCGACGCAATCTTGGCAATATCAGGGCTTCCGCTTAAGTCAACGACTGAATACTGATCATCATAAGTGAAATGCTGGTATTGACGCACCATACCCAGATAATTGTTTTTGAGCACAATGATTTTAACCGGGACATCATGCTGGCGCATCGTCGCAAGCTCCATCATCGACATCTGAAACGAACCGTCCCCGCAGACCGCAACAACCTGTCTATCTGGATTTGCAAGCTTTGCGCCTACCGCCGCCGGAATGGAATATCCCATCGTTCCCATTCCGCCTGATGTGAGAAACTGTCCTTTTTTTACCACATGATACGCGCAGGACCATATCTGGTTCTGTCCGACGTCCGCGACATAGACCGCATCGTCCTCCATCTCGCCGGAAAGCAGACGGATAAAACGCGCCGGGTCCACATACCCGTCATATTCCTCCCGCCGCGGCTGCATCCGCCCGCGGTAGCTTTTCAGCAATTCAAGCCACTCACCGTATTCGCCCGTAATATCCTGCGCCGCCAAATCTTCAAAAATATGTTTTGCGTCTCCGACAAGCGGAATTGTCGGTCCTGCGTTTTTGCCAATTTCTGCAGGGTCAACATCAATATGCACTAAAATTTTATCTTTTGTGATCAGATCAGGCTGATTGACCGCCCGGTCTGCGACGCGCGCCCCGACCATAATCAACAGATCGGACTCGTTGATCGCCCGGTTCGCACAGGGCTGCCCATTATTGCCCACCATGCCGAAATACAGCTCATGCTCGGTCGGCATCACGCCGATTCCCATCATCGTCGATACGACGGGAATTTGGTATGTCTCCACAAAGCTGCGCAGACTTTCCTGCGCTTCGCTTAAATGTACGCCGCCCCCCGCACAGATCAATGGCCGTTTCGCTTTTGCAAGTTCCCTTACCACCTTTTTGATCTGTACCATATTCCCCTTCACAGTCGGTTTATATGTGCGGAGCGACACGGTCTCCGGATAACTCCACTTATCCATGCGGGCGTTCTGCACATCAATCGGCACGTCAATCAAAACAGGACCCTTGCGCCCCGTTGAAGCAATATGAAACGCCTCTTTGAAAATGCGTGGGATCTCATTGACATCCCGCACAAGATAACTATATTTCACAAATGACTCCACGGCTCCGGTAATATCCGCTTCCTGAAACACATCGCTGCCAAGCAGCTCGCTGTTGACCTGTCCGGTAATACAGATCAGCGGAATGCTGTCAGCAAACGCGGTTGCTATGCCTGTGATCAGGTTCGTCGCGCCCGGTCCGCTCGTGACCGCGCAGACGCCGACCCCCCCTGTCGTTCTCGAGACGCCGCTTGCGGCATGCGCCGCGTTCTGCTCCGTCCGCACAAGAATCGTTCTGATATCCGACTGTAAAATGCTGTTATAAAAAGGACAGATTGCCACGCCCGGGTAGCCGAATACCATGCTGACCTTCTCCTCTTCGAGACATTTTACCATTGCATCTGCACCGATCATATTTTATTCCCACACCTTTCTGTTTACTCAGCGTTTCATCGCTTTGCTCAGTGTATCCCCAGTAGTTTTTTCACAAGCAGGACTGCTTCCGCCGCATCGCGGGAATAGCCGTCCGCTCCGATCTCATCTGCAAAATCCTGCGTAATGACCGCTCCCCCGATGATAACCTTTGCCGCAAGCCTGCTTTCACGCGCAAGACGCACGACTTCCTTCATCTGCAGCATGGTCGTCGTCATGAGCGCCGAGAGCGCGATAATGTCGGCATGCTCTTCCTTTGCCGTGCGGATAATCGTTTCCGCCTCCACGTCTTTCCCGAGGTCGATCACCCTAAACCCGTGATTTTTTAGCATTAACGCCACCAGATTTTTCCCAATGTCATGAATATCGCCCTTTACGGTTGCGATCACAATGCATGCCTGAACCCCACCGCTTAAATCTTTTTTAAGATACGGCTCCAGGACCGCAATTGAGAGTTTCATCGCCTCTGCGCTGTTGATGAGCTGGGGCAGAAAATAGATTCCCTTATCAAAGAGCCTGCCCACTTCGTCGATCGCCGGCATGAGCGCCTCATTTAAGATTTCCTGCGCATCCTGCCCCTCATCCAGAAGCCCCTTTGTCAGTTCTGCAATCTGATTCCGTTTTCCGCCAAGTACCGCGTCGTAAACCGGACGCAGCGTCTCCGGGACGGCGGCGCCCGGCTTTGAAACGGCCTGCTCCGTCAGGGAACCGCTCTTAGAAGGCGCGGCCTTCAGCAGTTTCTGTCTTTCCTCCTCTTCCTCCTGCGCCTTGACATAAGCGGCGTATTCGATATAACGGATATCCGCACCCTCCTTATGCAATAACAGGTCAGCAGCAGACGCCGTGCTCATCAGAAGCCGTTGGGACGGATTTGCGATTGCCATCGTCAACCCATTCTGCACAGCCATCGTCAAAAAAGAAGCATTGACATAGCTTCTCTCCGGCAGTCCGAACGATATATTGGAAAGACCGCAGGTTGTCGCATATCCCTGTTCATGGCATTTTGCAATCGTCTGCAGCGTCAGAAGCGCCGCACCCGGATCGGCGCCGACGGTCATAACCAGTCCGTCCACGACAATATCCTGTTTTTTCAGCCCGTATGCTTCCGCTTTGTCCGTTATTTTCTGTATCATTTCAAACTTTTCCTCAAGACTTTTCGGCAGCCCTCCGTCGGACAGCGGGAGAAGGATGAACATCGCGCCGTATTTCGCGGCAATCTGAAGCAATGGTTCACATTTTTCCTGTTCAAAAGAAATCGAATTGATCAGCGCCCTCCCTGGATAACGCCGAAGCGCCGCCTCGATGACGTCCACATGGGAAGAATCGATGGAAAGAGGCAGATTCGACGCCATTGTCACCTCATCAACCGCCTTCAGCATCATTTCTTTTTCGTTGATTCCGGGCATTCCCATATTGACGTCCAGAACCGATGCCCCAGCCTGTTCCTGGCTTTCCGCGAACTCGGATACCATGGACAGGGAACCCTCTTTTAACTGTGCCTGCAGTTTCTTTTTTCCGGTCGGGTTGATACGTTCCCCGATAACCAGAAACGGGCTGTTCAGTGTGAAGGAAACGGTCTTTCTCTCCGACGTCAGATAATAGTTCTCCTGAGCCGGTCCGGCTTCCTGCCGTACCTTGCACGGCTCCTTGCCGTTTAATGACTGTGCCAGCTTTGCGATATGCTCAGGCGTCGTTCCGCAGCAGCCTCCCACGATGGACGCTCCCGCATCAGTCAAAAGCTGCATCTCTTTTACAAAAACATCCGCAGTCATGGAATAACCCGTCGTGCCGTCCTTTTGCAGTACCGGCATGCCCGCGTTCGGTTTCGCGATGACCGGCACCTCTGCAACTTCCGCCATGTCACGGATCAGTTCTGCCATCTGCCCAGGTCCCGTCGAACAATTAGCGCCGACCGCCGCCGCACCCAGACTTTGCAGCGTAATGACCGCGGTCCTTGCATCCGTTCCGTATAAGGTTCTTCCATCCTTTTCGAACGTCAGACTTGCCATAATGGGCAGCTCACAGACTTCTTTGGCTGCGATGACTGCCGCCCGCGTCTCCTGCAGACTCATCATTGTCTCCACAACCAGCAGGTCTGCGCCCGCCTCACACAAATAACCGATCTGCTCTTTATAAATCGTGATCAGTTCCTCAAAATCGAGCGGTCCGATTGGCGCAAGCTGCACGCCCGTCATCGTCAGATCCCCGGCGACAAGTGCACGCCCCGCAGACGCTTCCTTTGAAATTGAGACCAGTTCATGAATCAGTTCTCTCTGTTTTGATTCCAGACCGTATTCTTTTAATTTCAAGCGGTTTGCAGTAAAAGTCGGCGCATAAAGGATATTGCTCCCGGCCGCAACATATTCTCTTTGTAAAGACAGCATGACGTCCCGATGACCGGTGATCCATTCCTCCGGGCATACGCCCGCCGTCATTCCCGCGCGCATCAGGTTCGTGCCCGTCGCTCCGTCCAAAATCCGATAGCGTCCCCGGCAATATGCAGTCCATTCTTCGCGGTTCATAAGATAACCTCATTTCTCCATTTTTTGCGCAGCATCATCATTTAATCTCTGGTATGCACATCAAGCTGCGGAAAAGGAATTTCAATCCCGTTCTCGTCAAACGCCAGTTTAAGCTGTTCTGTCAATGCCCATTTCACATTCCAGTATTCGCTGCCCGGCACATAACAGCGCACGCCGAGCACAACCTCGCTCTCGCCAAGGGAATCGACAAAAACCATAACCGGCTGCTCCGGAAGAACCTGTTCCTGAACGCGTACAACCCGTTCGGCGGTCTCCTTTGCCTTTTTTAGGTCAGCGCTGTATGCAATGCCGACCGTCAGGTCCAGACGCCGCTGCGCATTTGCCGTCACATTCGTTAAGCTGGTATTGGCGAGCGTTCCATTTGGCAGAATAATTACTTTCCCGTCCGGGGTTGTCAGCTTCGTATAAAACATCTGGATTTCCGTTACGGTACCCTCATTCCCCTTTGTATCCTCAACGATATAATCTCCGACTTTGAACGGTTTTAGAAGCAGAATCAGCACGCCGCCCGCTAAGTTGCTCAGGCTTCCCTGAAGGGAGAGCCCGATTGCTACGCCTGCCGAGCCTAAGAGCGTCACCACGCCCGCCACGCTCACGCCGAACGATGTTGCGATCATGAAGACAAGCACTACATAGAGCACTGCTTTCATCAGGGAATCCAGAAACTGAAGCACGCCCTTTTCCGCATTGGCACGCGTCAGTGCTTTCTGCACGATCCGGCGGACCAGTTTGATCACCTGCACGCCGATCAAAAACATCACAATGGCAAATACGACTTTCAGCCCAAAATGAAGCGCCTTATCCGCCAGCTCACTGAACATCTTTTCGTCCACCCCGCATGACTCCTCTCCGCAAAGCTATTTCTTTTTTCTGGTCTTAAATTCGCTGCCGGAGGCAATCTCTGCTTCCGCCTGCGCGATCTTGCGCGCAAGTTCTTCCTTCAGAGACGCCTTGATCTTTTCCTTTTTCTTTCTGAGCTGCTCTTTTTTGCGCTCCGCTTCCGCCTGTTTTAATCTGCGTTCCTCCTCTTTTTCCCGCATCTGCGTAAGCTCCTTTTCGGTATAGGGGACATATTCGAATACCGCTGCCGTCATCGGCGCCAGATTGATGCGCACCGAATATTCCCGCGTATCGCATTCGTCTTTTTTGGCTTTCAGTACGCGCGTGTTCACATTGCCGCTTCCGCCAAACTCCGTACTGTCCGTATTAAAGACTTCTTTATATTTCCCGTCAAAAGGCACGCCGGATTTGTGAGACATCCATGCCTGATCGGAAAAATTGATCCCGACCAGCAGCGTCTGTTCCTTCGATTTGCGTAGAAACAACAATACCGACTCATTTGCGGATATGGCATTCATCCATTCAAAGCCATCTTCTTTCTCATCCCATGCAAAAAGCGCCGGGCTTGTCAGATAAAAATGATTCAACGCCGCAAGATAGGCAGGCTCCAGCGGAAGACTGCCCGCGTTTAACAGCTTTGCGCCCGGGTGCAGCATAAGATAAGCCGGAATCAATCTCGCCGCCGCAGAAAGAAGCTGTGCATTCTCCGTATTCAGGCATGCCAGCCCGCAGTCGGATTTCAAAACATAATCCTCACTGAGCGCATTGATAAACCGCTCGCGGTACATATAGAGATAGGAAAGCGTCAGCTCATGATGCGCATTCTTTCGTCTGTCATACGGGACCGTCAAATAGCGCAGCAGATCATTGACAAACGCATAATTCCACTTATAATCAAATCCAAACCCGTCTTCGGAAAGCGGTGTTGTCAGGTTCTGCCAGCCCGACGCCTCGTCCGTCATCATCAGTACATCGGGGTAGTCACGTTTTACGATGGATACCGCATGCTTTAAGAAACCGATCGCATCTGAATTTTCATTCCCTCCATACAGATTCGGAAGCCACTCTCCGCTTTGTTTTCCATAATCCAGATAAAGCATGAATGAAGTGTCGCATACACGGATGCCGTCCGCATGCAGCTCCTCAATCAGATACGTCAGGGACGAGAGTAAAAATGATGCAACCTCCGGTCTTGCATATTGGAACAGCTTGACCTGATAACGGTTATGAAATCCCTGTCTTACGTCCAAATGCTCGTACAGACAGCTTCCGTCATACTCCGAAAGCAGCTCCGCCGCTTTGGAAAAGCAGCCGGGAGCCCACTCAAAGACAACAGAAAGCCCTTCTCCATGAAATGCGTCCACGGCAGCCTTTAACTCTTTCATGCTCTCAAAATAAACGCCTGCCGCATAAAACGCAACTGTTTCATGAACACTGTGATTATCCGTATTTTCCAAAACTGTATGCTGCAGACTGACATGGGTATAGCCTGCTTCCCTTAATTCCTTTGCCTTTGCATGGAGCGCCGCCACACGTTTTTTGGGCTCCGTCTCTCCGCCAAACAGCGTTTCCGCAGAAAGTTCACTGATCAAAAGCGCACCGTCTTTCTGATAGATCCGTTTCTTTTTCCATGCGCCGTCCTTCCATATATGATCGACCGCTTCCATACGTGTAATCAGATAACGCGCTTCTCCCTCTCCGCATTCATCATAAAGCCTTGCCGCATAGGGGTCTGATTTTATGACAATATCTCCGCTCTTTTTGCGTATTTCATACTGGTATCCGATCTCTCCCTCCAAATCGGGAATAAACAATTCAAACAGGTCCGTAACCGGGCTGCGGTTCATCTGATGCACCCGCCCGTCATAAGCGTTAAATCTGCCGATCACACTGACACGCACTGCCTCAGGCGCCCAGACACGGAATAAAACGCCCTCCACGCCGCGGCATACAGCGCGGTGTGCGCCTAAGTATTTCCACGCGCGGTACTGTGTCCCCATATGAAATAACCGGATCTGTTCAGGATCGCTCAGCAGATCATCCGCTTTCCCGGATTTTTTTGTCTCTGCATAAAGACACTCACTGGCAGGATACGCATAGGGATCATGCAGATACAAAACCTCTTTTGTCTCTTTCCTCGTCACCTTAAAGCGGTATTCGGGCTGCTTTTTGACAGGAAGCAGCACGGCAAAATACCCTTCTTCGTCCGCAAGCTCCATCGGATATTCCTTTTCGGGTGTTCCCATCATTACACTGACTGCTTCCGCCCCCGGCAGAAACGCCTGCACCAGTATCTGAGAACCCGCCGCATGCGGTCCGAGCAGTTCACCCGGCTCGTCCGTGTCCGAATAGATAATGCCCTCCATATCACGCCAGTTCATGTAACGATAACATTTTTTTGTCATACTAATAACCTTGCCTTTCTCACATTCTGCGAACTTTGGGCCGCAGGCACAATATTCGCAAAGCAAACTTGTTTGCTTGTGAAAAATTTATTTTTCACACTACTTTCCCCTTTTCAAAGATTTTCAATTCGTACAAAAAATACCTTTTATCCTGTCCCTAAAACTCGTGGATATACAAACCGCTCCTCAGCTTCGGCTCGAACCATGTGGACTTCGGCGGCATCAGCAATCCCTTATCCGCTACGGCAAACAGCTCTCCGATGGAAGTCGGATACATGGCAAATGCCACGGCACAGTCCTCGTTCACCCGCCGTTCCAGTTCGGAAAGTCCTCTGATTCCGCCGACAAAATCAATCCGTTTATCGGTTTTGGGGTCCAAAATGCCGAGAATCGGTTCCAGACAATCCTTCTGCAGAACCGAGACATCCAGCGCCTCCACCGGATCTTCTCCCACAGCCTCTTCCGTCTTGTCCATTCTCCTGGAGGTCAGGCAGTACCATCCGTCCTTCATCACCATGCCGAAGGTCCCTTTTTGTCCGGGTTTTACCTGCGCGCTGCCCGTAAACTCCACAATAAACCGCTCTTTTAAGCGTGCAAGAAACTCCTCTTTTGTCAATCCTCCCAAATCTTTTACTACACGGTTATAATCAAGGATTGTCAGCTCCTCATCCGGAAAAAGTACCGAGAGAAAATAATTAAACTCCTCGCTGCCGTCATAGCCAGGATGCTCCGCACGCTTTGAAAGCCCGACTTTAACCGCCGATGCACAGCGGTGATGCCCGTCTGCAATATAGATGGCATCCATTGCGTCAAACGCCTCCCCGATCATCCGTATATCCTGCTCGTCATCAATGATCCAGCCCGTGTGCCCGATTCCGTCTTCCGACACAAAGTCATATGCGGGCGGCAGAGCCGTACTGCGTGCGATCAGTTCAGAAAGTACCGCATTGCGGCGGTATGCGAGGAAAATCGGTCCGGTCTGCGCACCGCACGCTGTCACATGGCGGATCCGGTCTTCTTCCTTTTCCGCGCGGGTATTTTCATGTTTTTTAATTACCCCATTGATATAATCATCCACAGCCGCGCATCCCACAATCCCGGTCTGACTGTGTCCGTTCATTGTCTGCCGGTACAGATAATAGCACGGGCGCTCTTCTTTCACGAACACACCGCGCTTTGCCATATCCCAAAGCAGCGTGCGGGCATGCTCGTAGACCTCCGGCGCATACATATCATGACCCGGTTCAAAGAATAGTTCCGGCCTGTCCACATGCAGAAAAGAATCCGGGTGCCCCTTTACTGCTTCGCGCGCTTCCATGGAGGAATAAACATCATAAGGAAGGGCCGCAACGTCCCTCTCCCGCCCTTTTGCCGGTTTCCATGCCTGAAACGGTCTGATCTTTGCCATTTTTTGTTCGACTCCTTTATATTTGGATTGTATGATCCGGTTCCTTAAAAGCAAATTCTTTTTCTATTTTATCAGAAGAAAGTCACAGAAACAACAGAAAGATGAAATTTGCCAAATTGACATCATGACGCGTAAATGCTATGATGACACTAGTATTTCTTCATTATGGAGGGTTTGAAAATGACAAAGGAAGATCAGCAGTTTTTAGACCGCATCAACGACTACGCCAATCAGGTGCTTGACCATATCGATCCCCAGAAAACACAGGTCAGCTACCAGCTTGAAAAGCTCCGTCCCGTCATGCAGGAACTTGCAATGGAACACAGCATGAGCGTGGAGGACGTTTTCATCAAATATATGGACCTTGCAAGCGAAGCTTCCGTTGAGCGGGAACGGAAATTCCAGAATACGGTAGGAAATATGACGCAGTACGGCGATTTAGGCTCCGAACATTAAAAAGCCTTCATTCCATTACTGTTTTTTTGAAATCTGCCCCACCGCCCGAAATTTTGCAAAAGAAGGGAATTATCCGGATTATGAGTATCATCAGCAGCAAGGATGTCAATGAAATTATCAGAAAGACGCTCAGCATCATTAACCCCAAGATCATGAATCACGGGGAGGTCACAGGCTATATTCTGTTCAAAATGCTGGAATGTGAACAGCATTACACGGAACAGGAGCTGGTCGATTACACGATGCTCGGAATCCTGCATGATATCGGACTCTATAAAGAATCCAATGTTAAGAATGTCGCCGATTTTGAGACCAAAAACCTTTGGCCCCACTCGATTTACGGTTTTCTTTTTCTGAAATACCTCTCTCCGATGGGCGATAAGGCGGAGATCGTACTCTATCATCATCTGGATTACAATAAACACCACATGATACAGAGCCGGTACAAGCATATCATTGAATGCCTCAGCCTCGCAGACAAGATGGACACCTTCCTGCATCTGAAAGATGAAAATCTGGAAAAGGATTATTTTACGCTCTATCGGGACGTCAAATTTTCCGGTGCGGCGCTTGATCTGTTCTGGAAGGCGGAAGAACGTTTTAATATTACCGCAAATCTTCTAGACGGCAGTTATCATAAAGAAATGGAGGAACTGCTTGCAAAGAGGGCTTTTTCCGAGCAGTACAAAAAGGGCTTTCTGGAAATGCTTGTTTACACGATTGATTTTCGAAGCGAGCACACTGTTGTACATACACTTGCGACCGTCAATTTTGCACAGCAGCTTGGACGTCTCAGGCGCTTAAGCGGCAAAGACCTGCGCGATTTATACTATGGCGCGCTGCTGCACGACCTCGGCAAGATTGCGATCCCACTCAATATTCTGGAATCGCCGGGACGTCTTTCCGATCAGGATATGAAAATCATGAAAGCACATGTCCGGATCACGGAAATGATCTTAGAGGGAATCGTGGATAACGACGTACTGCAGATTGCAGTCCGCCATCATGAAAAGCTGGACGGCAGCGGCTATCACAAGGGACTGACCGGGGACCAGCTGACGCTCCCCCAGCAGATTGTTGCCGTTGCGGATATCTTAAGCGCGCTTTACGGAAAACGAAGCTATAAGGACGCCTTTCCAAAAGAAAAAATCCAAAGCATCATACAGGGTGACGCGGACAACGGCAAGATCAGCAAAAGCACCGTAGAATCCCTGATGGCTCATTACGATCAGATCATCGCGGAATTTGAAAAAGAAAAGGAAAACACAATCGGGCTATACTTAAAGATCAAAGAACAATATGCAATCATGATCGAACGATTCAAGGAATTTAACTAAAAAGATTGGCGCGTCCGCGCCAATCTTTTTTTCGACAGGAACTTGCTGCAAACGTATTTTTTAGACTGCGTATAGCTCTCCCGCCGTATCCTTGTAATATTCCGCCTGCGCAGTCCAAAGCGCCTTATATACTCCGTCCTGTTCCAGCAGAGAGTTGTGAGAGCCTCTCTCGACAACCGTGCCGTTCTCCATCACGACAATTTCATCGCAGAACCGGCAGGAAGAAAGTCTGTGGGAAATATATACTGCCGTTCTCGTCCCCACAATGTCATTAAATTTGGTATAAATATCATGCTCTGAAATCGGATCAAGGGCGGCTGTGGGTTCATCAAGGACGATAAAAGGCGCACCTTTATAGATTGCCCTCGCAAGGCATAACTTCTGCGCTTCCCCTCCCGAAATTTCAACGCCATGCTCATCAAAATTCTTATACAGGCAGGTCTCGATGCCCTGATCCAGTTTGTCAAGCCATCCTCCCAAACCCGTCCGCACCACGCAGTCCATAACCCGCTTTGCGTCATATTCCACATTTGCCGCAACATTTTCCGCCATGCTGAAGCAGAATAACCCGGAATCCTGAAACACGACAGAAAATAATGCCATATAATCCTCGTACTGATATTTTCTGATATCAATTCCATTTAAGGTGATCTCGCCCTCCGTCGGGTCATAAAGCCGGCAGAGCAGCTTGATCAACGTTGATTTTCCGCAGCCGTTTTTCCCGACAAGCGCCATTTTCTCACCGATCTTCCATTTCAAATTCACGTCCTGTAACGCATATTGTTCCGAGCCCGGATACCGAAAGGAAACATGGTGAAACGCAAACTCGTATTCATTGTCGTCCCGTTTTTCTGTCGGAATGGTACCCTTGTATTTTTCATCCGGAATATCGAGAAAATCAAAGACATATCTGATATATTCATGATTAACGGATATTTCTCCGATGCCCTCGGCCACTCTTGTTATGCCATCTCGTATTTTGGAAAAATACATCACAAAGCCGATGATTTGTCCCACTGTAAGAGTTCCCGCAATTGCCCTTACCACTGCGAAACCGTATATAAGCAGATTAGAAATCAGCGTGATCCCATAGATTCCAGAATACGCCAGACAGACTTTCCGAATCCCTTTCTCCCATTCACCGATCCAGTTATCCGTATTTTTTTGATATTCTCCCAAAATCAGCTCCTGCTCTCCATAAACGCGGATATCCTTACCATTACGATAATTCCGGCCCACATCCCCGGTATAATAGTGCGCTGTCCTTACATATTGCATGGTATCCTTGTCATTGTTAATCAGTGACATATATCTGAGCGCTTTTTTATTAGGGGCAAGCGCCCTGACCATCTCAAGGAATGTCGCAATGAAGATAACCAAAAAAAGTCCTCCGTTAGAATTTATGAATCCCCAAAAACCCGGCATCCTATCTGTGTTTCGCAACGCAATGGGCGCTATCAAAGCAAATCCCATACCTGCCGTTATCAATCCCTCAGCAGCATCTGCAAGAATAAACAGCACATTGTCCAGTCTTGCCATGCCATTACGGGCCTGCTGATACTTGATATGCGTCTCCGGATTCTCAAGATAAACATAATCCATATGGAGAAGCTTTTCCCAAAGCATTCTCTGCTTATTTTGTTCGAATGCAAACTCGCGGCAGTTGCGGCCTCTATTGATTATATGCCTGATACAGAAAAGCGCCAGTTCTATAAGCCCCGTAATGATGGTAAATAAGATAATGTCTTTTTGCGGTTCATTTGAAATTACCATATCAATAATCCTGGTAATAATCAAAATATGAAGATACTCCTGCAATACGGAAGGAATCCGCAGCGCAATTTGTCTTACCGTATGACCTTTGTCTGCTGACTTAATTATTTTTAGGCAGCGTTTCAGCAGAATGCCGTTTTCCCGTATATTCTGTTTTTTCATCTTTATACCCCACTAATAAGTAGTTTGAAAGTTCCTTTCAAACTTTCACCCCTGCGCTGATTTTTGCGCTTGTTCATCCCTATAATAGCTGCTCTGCATTTGAAACAGCTCCGCATAATCGCCACCAAGCTCCATCAGAGTAGCATGACTGCCCTCCTCTTTGATCTGTCCGTCCGCAATCAGCAGAATCCTGTCGCAGAAACGAGTGGACGCAAACCTATGGGAGATAAACACGCATGATTTTCCTTTAGAGAACTCTGCGTAGCTTTTATACATCTCATGCTCTGCAATCGGATCAAGCGCAGCAGTCGGCTCATCCAGCAAAAGTACCGGGGCGTCTTTATAGAGCGCCTTCGCAAGCGCAATCTTTTGCATCTGTCCTCCCGAAAAATCTGTCGCATCATAATAAACACTCTTGACCAAATGGGTTCGTTCACCCTGCGGCAGACTCATTACCTTTTGATAAATTCCTGATTTTTTCATACAGTCATAAAGTTTTTGAAAATCAATCTCATCCAGCCTTCTTGCGGCAATATTCTCCGCGATCGTCACCGGAAGAACATCAATATCCTGAAAAACCGTACTGAATAATTTATAATATTCCTCTCTGTTATATTGGCGGACTGGTGTGCCGTTTAACAAAATCTCTCCTTCAGTCGGATCATACAGACCACACATCAGTTTAATAAGCGTCGTCTTCCCCGCGCCGTTCAACCCAACAATTGCAAGATTTTCTCCGCTTTTTAACTTAAATGAAATATTCCTGATCGTAGGTCTTTCCGCACCAAAATAGGTATAACTTACATTTCTGAATTCAATCTCACATTGCCCTTGTGGAACGGGTATTTCTCCGGCTTTCCTTATATTCTCTTCTAATTCCAAATAATCTCTTACATAAAAAATGTTTTGTGAAAGCCAGTTAAATACGGTGAATTTATCACACAGATTCCTCACACCCATACAAAACATGACAACAGAATTGAAGTATAACACAAAATCTCCCGCACCCATACCACCATTCATGACAAGATGGACAATATAAACCATTGCTCCTACATTTCCAATTGACATAACAGTCGTTTCTAACAGATCATGTCGAAACTCCCACTCGTCCTGCTGTGCAAACCAACCGTTCCGTTTATCAAATACCCTGCAAAAAACATTGCCAAACCATCGTTGCATCCCAAAGATACGAATATCCTTTGCCTCTCTAAAATTAGAGTCAGTACCAATATGCGTTACATAATCAAGCTGCCGGTCATAATTCTGCCAATTATCAGCCATATTCCATATCCACATCATTTTATGTCGGTTAATACGATATCCCACAATGGCCGGAAGACCAATAATAAGTAAAAGGACCGGATTCAGCATGGAAATAATTCCACCATAAGCTGCAATCTGCAGCACCGCAAGAGCTGTTTCCCGCATATTAAAAAGCGCCGCATGTGTGGTGTTATCGGCTCCATCAACCGCCTTGTTTAACATATCATTTATTTTCGTATTTTCGGTCTTCTCATAACTTAGGGACATTTTCTTTTTGATAAGCTTTCCAAAAAGATGCCCTCGTAAACGCATCTTCCCCACATATACAGCATACAGATGTCCCGAATTCATGAGCATTTGTACAAGCTGTCTGGCAGAAATGATTACGATGCAGATGATTCCCAGCTTTATTCTGGACGCAGAGCCAAGCGCAAATTCTATCACGTATTTATCTGTATAAGTTTCAAGGAGATTATTCATAAGCTCCATGATCAGCCACAGCAATATGACAAGTAAAAAACCTTTTGCACTAAACCATGTTTGTGAAATAATATAACGCATATTGTTAAACATGCTGTATTTGATCTTATTCTGCTCCTCATAATATTTTTTCCACGCCTCAGCATTTTTCTCCTTTGTATATTTTGCAACCTTTACACGCTTTTTGAACATTTAACTCCCCATCCTTGCCAAATCCTGATTTTAATAAGTTTCATTCTAAAAAGATTTTGAAACGTCGATCTTTCTTTGGTTATCTTACCGCAAAAAAAGACCGTCCATGCCCTTTTCGGAACGAACGGTCGAAATACGGAACGAAACGTATTCACACGAATCCTCCTATTGCAAACAGTGTATTATTTCCTTCCTTCTGTCAGCGGTATCATAATTTCTGTAGCAAAAATTCCTTCCTCATTTTGGCGGTTCACATATCCGTTATATTTTTTTACCACCCGGTCAATGCGGAATAAGCCGTATCCGTGCTCCCCTTTTTTGGTAGAAAGATATTCTCCCTTTACTCTGCGGACCTTTCCTGCCGAATTCTGGACGGAAAGATAAAACTGCCCTTTCAGTCTGCCGATATAAACCCGCATAAAGCGTTCTTCTTTCGGCAGTAAGACCGCTGCCTCCACAGCATTATCAAGCAGGTTCCCGAGTATCGAGCAGAGCTCCACATCGCTCATAGGCAATTGATCCGGGATACCCGCTTTCACGTTCATCGCAATATCATGCTTTTTTGCGACGCCCAGCTTACTGTTCAAAATGGCATCCGCCATCACATTACCCGTTTTTACGACCGTATCCACAGTGTCAAGGTCATCTGCAAGGCTGTCCAGATAATCAGACAATTTATCGTAATTCCCACCGGTAAGCTGAATCTTCATGTTCTGAATATGGTTCCGGTAATCATGCCGCCACCCCCGCACCTGACGATACAGATTCTGGATTTCTAAAATCTGCTTTTCAATAAGATCACTTTGAAACCGCTCTATGCGGCGGTCAACCATATGGTAAAGTCCCTGACGCAGAAATAGAAGTCCTGCCAGAAAGATCGTGCACAATAATATTACCGCAGTGGTAAACATCATGATTCTCATATTTCCGCTCCACTCACAAATTTTTTCTTTTTACTTCGTGTAAAATGCAATAAACCGTTCATTCATTTCCCTGTACAGCCGCCTGGAAAGAGGAACTGCCTTTCCATCATCGAGATACACCTCTGTTTTTCCGATGCTGCGCACATATCGCAGATTAACGATATACGAGCGGTGACAATAACTAAATTCACCGCCGAACTTATTTTTCAACCCGCCAATCCCCATATGGCACTCCAAAAGCTGACCGTTCGACAGACAGACCTGCGTTTTCTTCCCTAACGCTTCGCAGTAAATAATCTGATCTGGAGAAATATGCATCGTTCTCTTCCCGCATTCGAGCATGATCTCGTTCTCAAACGTATGCTTTTTTACATATCTGTCCAAAACGCAGAACAATTTCTCACGACTCACAGGTTTCAACAGGTAATGAAGCGCCTCTACGTCATATCCCTCACTCATATATTCGGAATATCCCGTTATAAAAATGATCGGCAGCATATCTCCCTGAGAACGCAGCCTTTTCGCGAGTTCCAACCCGCTTACACGAAGCATTTCAATGTCAAGCAGGAGCAGACTGCAAGGCTTGTCCGGATAAGAAAATAAAAAGCTCTCTCCGCTGACATATTCGTCAATGTCAAGCGCAAAGGGCTTGTCCATAGACCATTCCCCAAGCAGCCGCCGCAGTTCGGCGATCTGATCATCATTATCATCGCAGATTGCAATTGTAAGCGACATCATTCCGCATCTCCTTATCGTTTTAACAATCCCGTACACACCAGAAGAAATTGTATGCTTTATGCTTACACACTAAAAACACAAAAAGGCTGCATAGACCCAGCTACACAGCCTTCTAGTACCTAGCGGATTCCCTGTATTTCCGAAAGAGTTCCCTTCGGAAATTTTTATTTCACGACTCTGACACGGAACACACCGTCAATCTTCTGCAGACGTTCAATGATTTCCTCCGTCGCAGGCGATTCAATATCCATCATCGTATAAGCAACCTCGCCGCGGGACTTATTCATCATATCGCTGATGTTGATATTAGCCTCACCGAAGCAGCCGGTAAACTTCGTGATCATATTGGCGATGTTCTTATGGAAGATTGCAACACGGCCCGCATTTGCACACACGCCCATATCCAGGTTCGGATAATTCACAGAGTTCCTGATGTTCCCGTTCTCCAGATAATCCATCATTTCCTTGACCGCCATCTTTGCGCAGTTATCCTCGGATTCCTCCGTGGACGCGCCTAAATGCGGCGTTACGATACAGCCCGGCTGTCCGACCGTGGTCGTATTCGGGAAATCGGAAACGTATTTTCTGATCTTACCGCTCTTAATCCCTTCCAGAACGGCTTCCTCATCCGCAAGCAGATCTCTTGCGTAGTTTAAGATCACCACGCCATCCTTCATTTTTGCGATCGCTTCCGCATTGATCATCTTCTTTGTCGAATCAAGCAGCGGCACATGAATCGTAATGAAATCGCACTGCTCATAAATTTCATCCACATTCAGTACATGCTTCACGTCACGGCTCAAATTCCACGCGGCGTCCACGGACAGATACGGATCGTACCCGTAAACCTCCATGCCAAGATGCTTTGCCGCGTTTGCAACTTTGACACCAATTGCGCCAAGTCCGATGATACCGAGCTTTTTACCGGCGATCTCCGTTCCCGCAAAATTTTTCTTTTCTTTCTCGGCAGTTTTTGCAATATTCTCGTCATCTTTTGCCGACTTTACCCACTCGATGCCGCCGTTGATATCGCGGCACGCAAGCAGCATGCCAGCAATGACGATCTCCTTAACGCCGTTTGCGTTCGCGCCCGGTGTATTAAATACTACGATCCCCTGTGCTGCACATTTATCAAGCGGAATGTTATTGACGCCCGCTCCCGCTCTTGCCACTGCTAAGAGTCCCTTCGGCAGCTCCATATCGTGCATTGCCGCAGAACGTACAAGAATCCCCTGCGCCTGCCCAATTTCTTCTGTTTTTTGATAATTGGCACTAAATTCATCCAAACCGATCTTCGAGATCGGATTTAAGCAATAATACTGAAACATAGGAATGACCCTTTCTTTTAACATAATTTGATATTTGCTTCCTCAAACTGCTTCATAAAAGCAACCAGCTTTTCCACACCTTCGATCGGCATCGCATTATAAATACTTGCCCGCATTCCGCCGACGCTTCTGTGTCCTTTCAGATTCTCAAAGCCAGCCTCTTTCGCTTCCTTCACAAATTTTGCGTCCAGCTCCTCACTGCCCGTTACAAACGGAACATTCATCAGCGAGCGGTCTAAAGCCCGCACCGTGCCGCGGAACAATTTGCTCTCATCCAGAAAATCATACAATATTTTGGCTTTCTTCTCATTATATTCCTTCATAACGGAAAGTCCGCCCATTTTCTTCAGCCACTTGAACACCTTGCCGCAAATATAAATTCCATAGCAGGGCGGCGTATTATAAAGAGAATCCGCGTCTGCATGCGTCTTATAACGCAGCATGGTCGGCGTCCCCGGAAGAACGTCCTCTGTGATCAGGTCTTCCCGTATAATGACAATTACAACGCCTGCAGGACCAATGTTCTTCTGTACTCCGCCATAGATCACGCCGTATTTCGTCACATCCACCGGTTCTGATAAAAAGCAGGAGGACACATCCGATACAAGCACATGCCCTTTTGTATTCGGGAGCGTCTTGAATTTCGTACCATAGATTGTGTTGTTCTCACAAATATAGACATAATCCGCATCCTCCGGAATGTCTAAATCAGAGCAGTCCGGTATGTAGGAAAACGTCTGGTCTGCAGAAGAAGCGACTTCAACCGCCTCACCATATATCTTCGCTTCCTGATATGCTTTTTTTGCCCACTGTCCCGTCACAATATACGCTGCTTTTTTGTTCTTCATTAAGTTCATCGGAATCATGGCGAACTGCTGGCTCGCGCCTCCCTGTAAAAAGAGCACTTTATAATTGTCGGGAATCTTCATCAGTTCCCGCAGATCGGCTTCCGCCTCCTTGATAATGGTATCATATACCTTGGAACGATGGCTCATCTCCATAACAGACATGCCGCAGCCTCTGTAATCAAGCATCTCCTCTGCCGCTTCCTTTAATACTTCCTCCGGCAGCACTGCCGGTCCTGCGGAAAAATTATACACTCTGGACACTGTACTTCCCTCCTCCTCATTCTTGACCGCCGCGGTTCTCTGCCCATGCGCACCGAACCGCCGGCTAACAAATCTCATTCTACATTTCTTCGTGCCATCCGTCAAGAAAAACTTTGTTTGATTAAAGCGTTAAACTATCCAAGGAAACTGTTTCCCTGCCGATCTCACTCTTCGGAATCCTCATAAAACAGAATCACGGGCAGTCCCTTTTCAATATCCGCATACAGAATTTTCATCTGTTCGACCGGTACGTTCACACAGCCGTGCGAGCCGCCCGATAAGTAAATTTCACCGCCGAACCGGTTCCGCCATGTCGCGTCATGAATGCCGATCGCTTTATAGACCGGAACCCAGTAATAAACGAATGACGCATAGCCCGGTCCCCGAAGTACGGTATTCCGGTATTTTCCCTGAACATAACACATTCTGGAAGGCGTCCGGTGCCCTGACCGTACATTTCCCGAGACAATGTCGGTTTTTAAGTACAACTCGCCTCCCTTTACATAGTAAAGGACCTGCTCAGTCAGATTCACCTCAATATAATCGGGGCCTACATCGTCCATTCCCTGATACAGCGCCTTATGCACATATTCCGGTTCACGGTCAGCCGTATTATGCTCGCGAAATGCCTGCATCAGATACGCACACTCCGCTTCCTGATCAAGCTGATTCCCGTATATTCCGCCATTGACCGTCACGGTCATTCCCGTGTACGTCTCATAACGCCTCTCTATCCCGTATGTATCGTATTTTTCGGCGAGTGCAGCGATGTAATCGGCAACCGCCTGCTCATTCAATACAAGTTCGCCATTACCATCCGTTACAAAATTCATGGACGCATCCAGCGTAATCCACTTGCTTGTTACCGAAGCGTCTACCACTTCTTCACTGTCGCCGAACAGATATTTCATAGAAAAGGACTGGAACGCATCAATTTTCTGCCAGACTGCATAGAGCGCCTCCATATCCGGTGTCGGCTCTATATCATAATAGCATCCTTTTTGGACCAGATCCACCGTGCTTTTCCCATGGAACGCGGCCTCTCTGATCACTTCAATCGCCCGCTCACGGTCAAAAATATGCTTTGTGTGATCCTCCAATATGTATCCCTGCTCCGTCCGTTTGATCATCAGATCATGAGGAAGCTCTACACCGTCCTCCGCCATACAGGGAAGTGAAAGTATCTCGTCAAGCAGATTTTTCTCATCAAACCGAATCTCCGGCTCTACTTCATAATGTCCAAACCCAAACAGATTTTTACACCATAAAAAGGGATTCTGTGCCGCAAGAAGCTGTGTAAGCGCCGGCATATAATCTGCCTGATAAGAAACATTCGACAGATCCAGTACCTCCTGCTCCTCTTCGGATACCTGTACGGTAAGCTCCCTGCAGATCGTCCTCTCTTTTAAGAGCGTACTGACTTCCTCCGGTGTTTTTCCCGTACAGTAAATGCCATTGACGTAGGTTCCGACGCTGTACCCTTTTGCATAATAGAGGGCAAGAAAAACATATCCCGCAGCAAGTGTTGCAAAAACGCTGCCGATGACGGTAAGCAGAACCGTCCTTCTTTTGTTCGTCTTCATTTGCTTCCTTTGTTATTTCTTTTGCAGATCTTCTGCGTCAAACACTTCACTGATCGAACTTCCGGGCGACACCATCGGGAATACCTTATCATCCTCGGCAATGATGCAGTCCAAAACAACGGGAACACCTGCGCGGATCGCTTCTTCGAGCGCCGGAGCAACTTCTTCTTTTTGGGTAATGCGCATTGCCTTACAGCCGAGCCCTTCCGCAACCTTTACAAAATCTACCCCGTCATTTAACACGGTCTGTGAATAGCGTTTATCATAGAACAGCGTCTGCCACTGGCGCACCATACCAAGCACATGGTTATTGATGATGACCTGAATGATCGGAATATTGTAGCGGCTCGCCGTTGCAAGCTCGTTCATATTCATGCGGAAGCAGCCGTCTCCTGCAATATTGACGCAAATTTTTTCAGGACGTCCGGTCTTTGCTCCGATACATGCGCCAAGGCCATACCCCATTGTGCCAAGCCCGCCCGAAGAAAGAAACGTCCTTGGCTCCGAATAGTGATAATATTGGGAAGCCCACATCTGATGCTGTCCAACATCCGTTGTAATGATAGCTTCTCCATTTGTCACACGTTCCAGCTCTTCCATGATATAGGGGCAGGTCAGCCCCTCCTCCGGATAGCGAAGCGGATAGCGCTCCTTATATTCCATAATATGGGAAACCCATTCTTCATGACGTTTTTTCGGAATCAGGGCATTCAGCTTCTTCAGAATATCTTTCAGGTCGCCGACAACGGACGCCGTTGTTTTAATGTTCTTATCAATTTCCGCCGCATCCACATCAATATGCAGAATCTTTGCATTCGGCGCGAACTTCTGCGCGTTTCCAACCACTCTGTCAGAGAAGCGCACTCCAAGGCTGATCAGCAGGTCGCATTCCTGTACACCGAGGTTGGAAGCTTTGGTTCCATGCATGCCGATCATCCCGGTATAAAGCGGATTCCTTCCGTCAAAACTTCCCTTTCCCATCAATGTGTCGCAGACCGGCGCATGAACTTTATCTACAAGTTCCCGCAGTTCTTCCGATGCATTGGAAAGAATCACACCGCCGCCGACATAGAAAAACGGCTTTCTCGCCTCGCAGATCAGATCTGCGGCGCGGTTTAAGTCCGCCTCTGAATAAGTTTTCGGCAGTCTGACTTCTTCCTGTTTCATCGGTTCATACTCAAAAGTGTTTGCCGTTACATCCTTTGTGATGTCAACGAGCACCGGCCCCGGCCGTTCGCTCTTTGCGATCAGGAAGGCCCTGCGCAGCGTATCCGCAAGCTGGCTGATATCCTTTACAATATAGCTGTGCTTTGTGATCGGCATGACCACACCGGCTATATCAACTTCCTGAAAGGAATCTTTTCCAAGCGCCGGAAGATTCACATTCGCCGTAATTGCCACCACCGGGATGGAATCCATATAAGCGGTTGCAATTCCCGTTACTAAATTCGTCGCGCCCGGACCGCTTGTCGCCATACATACTCCGACTTTGCCGGTTGCTCTCGCATATCCGTCCGCCGCATGCGCTGCACCCTGTTCATGCGACGTCAGCACATGGCGAATCTCGTCCTGATGCTTATATAGCGCATCGTATACATTTAAGATCGTGCCGCCCGGATAACCGAATACGGTCGTAACGCCCTGCTCCTTTAAGCATTCGATCACAATTTCTGCCCCTGTCAGCTTCATATCTGATTCGTACTCCTTTTACTATCAATTCTTATTGGGAATCCCGCAGTTCTTATGCCTTGTGATTCAGTTCCAGGATTGCACCCCGGTTTCCGCTGGTTACAAGCTCCCGGTACCTTGCCAGATAACCGCTTGTTACTTTCGGCTCTCTCGGTGTCCATGCGGCTTTTCGTCTTGCCATTTCCTCATCGGAAATATGAAGTTTCAGAGAATAGTTCGGAATATCCACCGAGATCATATCTCCTTCCTCGACCAGTGCAATCGGTCCGCCAACCGCCGCTTCCGGTGATACATGGCCAATGGACGCGCCTCTCGACGCACCGGAAAATCTTCCGTCCGTGATAAGCGCCACGCTGGAGCCAAGTCCCATTCCTGCAATTGCAGAAGTTGGATTCAGCATCTCCCTCATGCCCGGACCGCCCTTGGGGCCCTCATAACGGATGACGACCACATCGCCCTCATGAATACATCCGCCCTTGATCGCCTCAATTGCATCCTCCTCACAGTCAAATACGCGTGCCGGCCCGGTATGCACCATCATCTCTTCACAGACAGCCGAACGCTTTACAACCGAACCATCCGGCGCAAGATTTCCTTTTAATACCGCAAGACCTCCGGTTTTACTGTAAGGATTGTCAAGCGGTCTGATCACTTTTGGATTTTTATTGACTGCATCCGCCGCATTCTCCCCAATCGTTCTTCCTGTAACCGTCATGCAGTCCGTATAAAGCAGTCCCGCCTCCATCAGTTCATTCATCACGGCATAAACACCGCCCGCCTCATTTAAGTCCTCCATATACGTCGGACCCGCAGGCGCCAAATGACAGAGATTCGGCGTTTTTTCGCTGATCTCATTTGCGAACTCAATATCAAAATCAAACCCGATCTCATGCGCGATTGCAGGAAGGTGCAGCATGCTGTTTGTCGAACATCCGAGTGCCATATCCACGGTCAGCGCATTCAAAACCGCCTCTTTTGTCATAATGTCGCGCGGACAGATATTCTGTTTGAGCATATGCATGACCGCCATGCCCGCGTGCTTCGCAAGCTTGATGCGGTCCGAATAAACCGCCGGAATAGTCCCGTTGCCTGGAAGCCCCATGCCGATTGCTTCCGTCAGACAGTTCATGGAATTTGCCGTATACATCCCCGAGCAGGAACCGCAGGTCGGGCATGTCTTTTCCTCAAACTCACGCACGTCTTCATCCGTCATCGTTCCAGCAGAATAAGCACCGACTGCCTCGAACATTGAAGATAAGCTTCTCTTCTGCCCTTTTACATGCCCCGCGAGCATCGGTCCGCCTGAGACAAACACGGTCGGCACATTGATCCTTGCCGCCGCCATCAGCAGTCCCGGAACATTCTTATCACAGTTCGGCACCATAACCAGCGCGTCAAACTGATGCGCAAGCGCCATACATTCGGTGCTGTCCGCGATCAGATCGCGCGTCACTAAAGAATATTTCATACCGATATGTCCCATTGCGATTCCGTCGCAGACCGCGATCGCAGGGAATACAACCGGAACGCCTCCCGCCTCCGCAACGCCAAGCTTTACGGCATTGACGATTTTATCAAGATTCATATGTCCCGGTACGATCTCATTATAGGAGCTGACAATGCCGACCATCGGCTTGTTCATCTCCTCCTCCGTAAAACCGAGCGCATGAAACAGCGACCGGTGCGGTGCCTGCTGCATCCCCTTTTTTACATTGTCACTTCTCATTGTCGTCATCCTCCCTCACTATTTTCTGCTTTCAATCCCATGAAGAATACATGATCTTTGCATTCTTCGATGTGAGATTAGAACTTCTAATTGCATTGTATTCTATCACAGATCAAATCACCCATCCTGACGGTTCCGACCTGTTCCACACCCTTCCGGCTACCATCCTGCGGCATAATATCAATAGTGCGGTACCCATCCTTTAAGGTCTGTTTCACTGCCGATTCCACAGCGTCCGCTTCTTTATCCAGATCAAAGGAATACCTCAGCATCATCGCGGCACTCAAAATCGTCGCGATCGGGTTCGCAATCCCTTTCCCCGCAATATCCGGAGCAGAACCGCCGCTCGGCTCATAAAGCCCGAACTTGGTATCATTTAAGGATGCGCTCGGCAGCATACCGATTGACCCCGTAATCATGCTTGCTTCGTCGGATAAAATGTCGCCGAACATATTCTCCGTCAGCACTACATCAAACTGTGCCGGGTTTTTTACGAGCTGCATGGCACAATTATCAACCAGCATATGCTCCAATGTTACTTCTGGATAATCTGCCGCAACTTCCTCCACAACTTTACGCCATAGTCTGGAAGAATCCAGCACATTCGCCTTATCCACGCTTGTCACCTTTTTTCTGCGCTTCATGGCGATCGAAAATCCCTTTACCGCTGCACGTCTGATCTCGTCTTCATTATAGGTAAGCGTATCAAGCGCTGTCATTTTCCCGTTGACCAGTTCAGTCTTTCTCTCGCCAAAATAAAGTCCGCCTGTCAGCTCCCTTAACATCATCATATCAAAGCCGGCTTTGCTGATCTCCTCTTTCAAAGGACATGCCGCTGCAAGCTCGTCATAGAGCGTGGCAGGACGCAGGTTCGCAAACAGACCGAGAGCTTTGCGGATTTTTAACAGTCCCGCTTCCGGCCGTCTGTCAGGCGGAAGCTGATACCATGGCGATGTCGCCGTGTTCCCGCCTATTGAGCCCATAAGCACCGCATCCGCATCCTTTGCAATACGGACTGCTTCGTCTGTCAAAGGAACTCCGTGTACATCAATAGACGCTCCCCCCATCAAAATATCAGTAAATACAAACGTATGTCCAAACTGCTCTCCGGTCTTCTGTAATACTTTTTTTGCTTCCGCAACAATCTCCGGTCCGATTCCGTCCCCCGGAATACTCGTGATCCGATAATTCATCCTTTTCAGCCATCCTTCCCTTTTCTGCGTGTATCATGATCTGAAGTTTGAAAGTTCCTTTCAAGTTTGAAAGTTCCTTTCAAGTTTGAAAGTTCCTTTCAAACTACTTATTGGTGCGATATCGCAGGCATCTGCCTGCGATATGCGTGAGTGAAACATGAAAAGAGAGGCGCTTTTCCCAAACGCCTCTCTTTTCATGTTTCTATTCAGCGTCAGGCTTTTCAACCTGCACGATTGCCGACTTCTGCATCGGAATTCTGCAATTCTTATTATTACCAAACTCTACGATTACGGTATCGTCAGTAATATCAATGATAATTCCGTAAAAACCACTATTTGTCAAAACGCTGTCGCCGATTTCCAGTGTAGAAAGAAGCGCCGCCATTTTTTTCTGTTCTTTTTTCTGAGGTCTGATCATCAGGAAATAAAAAACAGCAATGATACCAATAATATAAACAACGATCACACCAATTCCCATACCACCGCTCGCAGCAGCTGCGCCGGTCTCATTCAATAAGATTCCCATGTTGCCCTCCATCAGCACTTAATTTTTCATTACTATCCATCATACACAAAAAAGAGTTTTACATCAAGTCTTTTATAGGATTTTTAGAATTGGCGGTTTTAAGCGCCTGCAAAACCCTCCAGCTTTTCTTTCTTATATGCGGCAAAGCGTCCTTCGTCAAGCGCAGTACGGATTTCCGCCATCAGCTTATTATAAAAATACAGATTATGTATCACACACAGCCTCATACCGAGCATTTCCTTAGCTTTCAGCAAATGGCGGATATATGCGCGCGAATACCGTCTGCATGCCGGACACCCGCAGCCTTCTTCGATCGGACGCGCGTCCAGCTCATACCTGGCATTAAAAAGATTGATCTTCCCCTGGTTCGTATATAAATGCCCATGCCTGCCGTTTCTCGACGGATATACACAGTCAAAAAAATCCACGCCGCGCTCCACCGCTTCTAAAATATTGGCGGGCGTCCCGACCCCCATCAGGTAAGTCGGTTTGTTTTTCGGCAGAAACGGTACAACCTGTTCAATCACATGATACATCTCCTCATGGGTTTCTCCGACTGCAAGACCGCCAATCGCATATCCGTCAAGCTCAAGCTCACTGATTTGCTTTGCATGCTCAATTCTGATGTCATCATAAACAGCCCCCTGATTGATACCAAACAGAAGCTGCTGCCTATTGATCGTATCCTCAAGCCCGTTTAAACGCTGCATCTCTTTTTGACAGCGGTGCAGCCATCTCGTCGTCCGTTCAACGGACGCCTGCACATAACTGCGTTCCGCCCTGCTCGGCGCGCACTCATCAAACGCCATCGCAATCGTGGACGCCAGGTTAGACTGTATCTGCATGCTCTCTTCAGGTCCCATAAAAATCTTTCTGCCGTCAATATGGGATTGGAAGCAGACGCCCTCCTCTTTGATCTTGCGCAGTCCCGCAAGTGAAAACACCTGAAAACCGCCCGAATCAGTGAGGATCGGTCTGTCCCATGACATAAACTTGTGAAGGCCGCCAAATTGTCTGATCAGCTGATCCCCCGGTCTCACGTGAAGATGATAGGTGTTGGACAATTCAATCTGAGTCCCAATCTCCTCTAAATCTGCCGTGGAAACAGCCCCTTTTATTGCCCCAACCGTTCCTACATTCATAAAAACCGGGGTCTGAACCGTGCCGTGCACCGTTTCCAGACAAGCACGCTTTGCAGCCCCCTCCTGTTTGATTATGGTATACTTCAAAGCAACGTCATCCTTTCTGCGCTAATTCGGTTCATCCACATACCGATCCCAAAACTCTTCGAGCGTTATGCCGCCGCTCATGATAATCTTTGCCGCTTCCCTTCCGACATAGCGGAAATGCCATGGCTCGTAACCGATACTCGTAATATACTCTTTTCCTTTTGGATAACGCAGAATGAATCCATAATCACTGCAATTTTCCGCAAGCCATCTTCCCGCCTCGGTCTCCCCGTAAGCATCATCCAGAACCATATGGCTTGCCGTATAAATATCGATGGACAGACCAATCTGATGCTCACTGTAACCAGGTACCGTTGCCTCCTGGGAAGCAAGCTTGAAGGAGTCCATATAGTTTAGTCCTTTGTTCATATATGCTCTGACATGACGTTCAAAAATAGATACCTGACTCGCATCTGTACGGTATGGGGAGCAGATGATCAGATTGACATTATCGTTCTTCGCCGCCTGAAGCATCAGAAGCAGATCCTCCAAAATCCGCTCATCACATTTCATGCTGCCGGTAATGGTCGTCAGCGTAAACTCATAATCATCCGGTATCGGATGCTGTTTATTAATCAGAACAAGTCTCCAGTCATCCGACGTGAACACAAGGCTCTCCTCATCCGG
Source organism: Lachnospiraceae bacterium UBA7050 (assembly GCA_002493905.1). Taxonomy (GTDB): domain Bacteria; phylum Bacillota; class Clostridia; order Lachnospirales; family Lachnospiraceae; genus DLAJ01. Next base: position 250,748 of record DLAJ01000017.1, read on the forward strand.
ACCCAATGTCTCCTGTACTTCCTCCGTCTCTCTGGATGTCAGATATTCCTCATGTTCCAAAAGAATCTCATCAATGGAATAGGTATCCACCTCATTGACATTATAAGTTTCATAACCGTTTAAGCCATCCGCCGCAATATCATCATCCAGTATCACCTCATTCAATTCACCTGTCTGGAGCATTCCCTCCAAATCCGATTCAAAAACCATCTCCGGTCTATGCTCCATGTCAATATCCAGCAGCACCGGCAGCGCAAAGCTCGAACTTAAAAAGAAAATAATACCAACAAAGGCAACCGCCGCTACACGCGGCAGCAGTCTCACAAAATAGCGGCCCAGATGGCAGATTCCTAAAAACACAAATATTACACCAAGCATCGGGTATCGCAGACATTTTCTTTTTTTGGAAATCTTAATCAGTTTATTAAGTATTTTGTCTTTCATAATCTATCCAATCGTATGGTTTACGTTATACTCCAATGTAACTATACCATACTTCTGTTCAAAATCAAACGAAAAATTGAGAAGTTATTTGGGAAAACTTGTATTTTTATTTTCTCACAGATATAATAAAAAAGACTTCCGCTAACGCGAAAGTCTTTTGGAAACAAGTATGATAACAGGAGGCACAATCATGACAGCAGGCTCTACATTTGGGAACCTTTTCCGCATTACAACATGGGGTGAATCTCACGGAGAGGCGCTCGGCGTCGTAATCGACGGCTGCCCCGCAGGTCTCACTCTTGACGCGGCGGATATTCAACTTTATCTGGACCGCAGGAAACCAGGGCAGTCCCGCTATACAACGCAGAGAAAAGAATCGGATGAAGTGAAAATTCTCTCCGGCGTCTTTGAAGGCCGCACCACCGGTACACCAATTTCCCTGCTCGTTCCTAATACTTCCCAACGCTCCGCGGACTATGATGAGATCGCCTCCTATTACCGTCCCGGACATGCCGATTATACCTATGACCAGAAATACGGCTTCCGCGATTACCGCGGAGGCGGACGCTCCTCCGGCCGTGAAACAATCGGCAGAGTCGCCGCTGGCGCTGTCGCATTAAAAATTCTATCCGAGCTTGGCATTCAGGTGACTGCCTACACGTATTCCATCGGTCCGGTCACGATCGATGAATCTCATTTTTCTAAAGAAGCGATCCTCTCCACGCCAACTGCCATGCCTGACCTTGAGGCAGGCGGACGCGCAGAACAGTATCTGAAAGAATGCATGAACATGCAGGATTCTTCCGGCGGCAGTATCCGATGCAGGATTACCGGGCTTCCTGCCGGCATCGGCGAACCGGTATTTTGCAAATTAGATGCTGTGCTGGCAAACGCACTGATGTCAATTGGTGCAGTTAAAGCCGTGGAAATTGGCGACGGCGTGCATGTTTCCTCGGCGAAAGGCTCGGAGAATAATGATGCTTTTATTTCCACAGAACATGGCACTCAGAAAGCAAGCAACCACGCAGGGGGCATTCTCGGCGGCATCAGTGACGGTTCGGATGTGGTATTGACCGTCCACATCAAGCCAACGCCCTCTATCAGCCGGAAACAGCAGACCGTCCGCAGCGACGGCACCCCTATCTCCGTTTCGGTAAAGGGACGGCATGATCCCATTATCGTACCGCGCGCCGTCGTAGTCGTAGAAGCCATGTGCGCACTTTCCGTCCTTGACCTTATGCTGGCGAATCTCTCAGCTAAAATGGATTATCTGCGCTTGATCTATCCTGCTCATCACGATTCACATTGACAGAAATGGTATCCGTTCTGCCATCAACATCTAAAAAGGCTTTCACGCACTTTCTATGAAGATTTCAAAATAAAAAGAGCTCCATCCAAATGGAACTCTTTCTATTTTGAAAATTTTATAATTGCCACTGATCCCGCTGTTTTTTCACAGACAGGATTTCTGTCACCGCTTTCAGGCGTTGCTCAACGTCTTTAACTCTTCCAGCATTTTCGGAAGTTCCGTCTCCATATTCTCATCCGAAAACTGACAGGTGCCTACCTTTTTATGACCGCCTCCGTGATATTTTAACATCAGGCTTCCCACATCCACATGAGAGGTCTTGTTCAGAATACTATAACCGACTGCTGCGCTACAGCCTTTTCCCCCTCTTCCGCTGACAATCCATGCGGAAATATTCTGCTCGGGATACATGCTGTAGATCATAAAACGGTTGCCCGAATAAATCGGATCCACACCGCGCAGATCGGACACAATCAGATTGCCTTCCACAACCGTATGCGCTAATACCATTTCCTTGAATTTTGCCGTCTGTTCAAAATATGTATCAATCCGCTCCTGCACATCCGGCATCGCAAGAATCTCTTCTGTAGTCATCGTACGGCACGCATCAATCAGTTTTTCCATCAGCTGATAATTTGAAATTGTGAAATTACGCCATCTTCCAAGGCCCGTCCGCGGATCCATCAGAAAACCTACCAGAATCCACCCTTTCGGATTCTGAATCTCGTCAATTGTCAGATCTCCTGAATCTACCTTATCCACAGCAATCATCATATCATCAAACTGCGGAAAACGTTCTCTGCCTCCGTAATATTCATAAATAATACGCGCACAGGACGGTGTTATGCGGCTTTCCCCTTTATATTTTCCCTCTAACTGTAAACGTTCATGCTCACTGGAATGATGATCGAACCAAAGTCCGCATCCCTCTACATAAGGTACATTGGCAAGGCAGTCATTCTCATTTACTTCCACCAGTCCATCCTGCAGGTCTTTCGGATGGGCAAATTTCCAACTGTCAATAATTCCGGCTTCTTTTAACAGCGCGCCACACGCAAGTCCGTCAAAATCAGATCTTGTAATCAGTCTCACAGCGATTCTCCTATTCTTTATGTTTCTATCATAGAATTCTCCTCGTGAATTCTATCATTATGATACTATGATGGAATTTTTTCACAAATTCTATCATCATGATACTATTATAGCTTTCATGAATTTTTTTTTCAACTGTTTTATCTCATATCCTTTACAAAAACGGACAAACTAATATCGAGCCGAAAATCAGCATGCCTTGACGCGTAATTGGTTAATTGCTCACAATAAGTATCCAATTCGGATTTAGGCTTTCGAAACCCATATCCGAATTTACCTAAAAGAGTATATTTTACGAAAGGAGTATCAGCCATAGATGATAAATCAGGATACAATCGAACTCTTAAAGGAATGTGATTCAGGGACAAAAATGGCAGTGACTGCAATTGATGATGTCCTAGGCAGGGTATCAAATACGGAACTCAGACAATTATTGGAAGAGACCCGCACGCATCATGAAAAACTAGGTAATGACCTTCACAGTCTGCTGATCAAAAATCATAGTGTTGAAAAGGACCCGAGTCCGATGGCCAAGGGAATGGCTCGGATTAAAACAAGTGTAAAAATGGGGCTGGACGGAAGTGACCGGACGATCGCCGACCTCATCACGGACGGATGTAATATGGGTGTAAAATCCCTTCACAAATATCTGCATCAATATAAGGCTGCCGATTATTCCGCCAAGGATATCTGCCACCGCCTGATCGACATTGAAAAAAAACTTGGCACAAAGCTTCAGGATTATCTATAAAAGACTTCCGCTGACGCGTAAGTCTTTAGAAGAAATGCCATAGGCATTTCTTCTGGGGGTTAGAAATTCCTATCAGTCAAAAAGAGTACAGCGTGCTTTCTTCCGGCCCGCTGTACTCTTTTTTGTGTTCGCCGCTTTTAGAGAACTGCCAGTTCAGCAATCACCTTCTCATATTCCGCCGCGATTTCAAGATAGCACTGCTGTGCTTCCTCACCGCCGTTACCGCCGCGAAGAAGCTCTACTTCCTTGCACACCAGCTCAAACAATCTTGATATAGAGAGGTTGCCGCACACACCTTTCAGTGCGTGTGCAGCCTCAAATGCATCCGTGTAGTTCTTTTCACTCATTGCTTTACCAAGTGACTGGTAGCTCGGGTCATTGGCAAATTTTTTTAGGAAACGAACCAACAGTTCCTCATTCCCCATGAAACGCTCCAACGCCTCATCCAAATTGACGCCCGCTCTTAACAGAGCTTCTTTTCTGCTATCTTCCATTACGCTATTACCTTTCTGTCATAACCGCTTCATGGTAATCAATACTTACCGTACTCTCCATTCAGGGAAATGATCTGCTCGTTCTGGTTTGATGTGCCGAAAGAACCGCTTGTCTCCATCGGTACACCGCTGATTCCGCCCTGTTTACCGGACGTAAGCAGCTTGTAATTTGACATCATGCTTCTCAGCATAGCAGCCTGATTGGAAAGCTCCTCGCTTGCCGCCGCGCACTGTTCGCTCGTAGCGGAATTTGTCTGAACGACCTGAGATACCTGACCGATTGCCTGATCTACCTGAGAAACAGCCGTTGCCTGATCGTTGGACGCCGTAGCCATCGTGCTGATCAGATCTACTACCTTCTCAATGGAAACAACGATCTCATCCAGTGCCTTTGCAGTCTCTTCCGCAATCTTTGTACCATTGTTTACTTTATTGATCGAATCCTCGATCATGTTCTCTGTCTCACTTGCAGCAGCCGCAGATTTTGCAGCAAGGTTTCTGACTTCCTCTGCAACAACCGCAAAGCCCTTGCCGTGTACGCCTGCACGAGCCGCCTCAACAGCTGCATTTAATGCAAGAATATTGGTCTGGAATGCGATATCATCAATCGTCTTAATAACTTTGGAAATTGTCTCGGAAGACTGATTGATATCATTCATAGCGTTAATCATGGACTTCATCTGATCGTTTCCGGAGATCGCCATCTTTCTTACGCTGTGCGCCAGCTCATCCGCCTGAGATGCCTGAGACGCATTCTGCTTGGTACGCTCCGCAATTTCATCCATAGAAGCCGTTACCTGCTGCAATGCACTTGCCTGCTCTGTTGCGCCCTGTGCCAGAGACTGGCTTGCACTTGCCACCTGTTCGGAGCCTACCGTTACCTGCATGGTGGACTCTTTGATATTTCCAAGAATCTCGTTATTGTCCTTAACCAGACGATACAGCGCCGTACCAAGAATATCCTTGTCGCTTCTCGGATTTACCTGTACAGTCAGATCACCCTTGGCAACTGTATCTGCAATCTGTGCCTGTGCCCTTATGTCTACAACCATCTCAGCAAACTCATCCATCAACTCACCGAGATCATCATCGTTCACCTTCTGGCAGTCAACATCCACATCGCCTTTTGCAAGCTTTCCGGCAGCGACAACAAGCTTCTTAACCGGAATCGTAATATTCTTGATCAGCACAACTGCATACAGGATCGCAACAACGATTGCAACAGCCGCAACAGCAATCAATGCAACTGATGTAATCATCATGGTATTCTCAACTCTGTCGCCCTCCTCTTCAGCCTCCGTCTGAATCATATCAGCCAGTTCCATTAATCCTTCCTTCGCCTGGCGTGCAAGCGTGCCGCCGTGCGACATCAGGTCATCGGCTGCCTTATCAACCTCTCCGTTTTCCGTCCACGCGATCTGGTTATTCATGGAGGAAACCCATTCCGTCATGTAATTGCAGGTATCTGTGAACTTTGTCCGAATTTCCTTTGAAAAGGCAGGCATAACATCGTTAAACTGCGTCAGATAATTGTTCATCGTAGCAAGATAGCTTTCAATGTTTGCCTTCTGGGTTTGCAGATTTTCCCTATCGTTAAAGTAAACAAATACAATATTACGGGTGGAAACTCTGATGTCACAGAAGTTTGCATACGCTTCGCTCAAATAGTACTGACCCATACCATAGTTGTCATAGCGGTCTCTGCGTTCGCTGTTTATCTTGCTCTCTGCAAACAGACCGACTGCGGTAATGATAATCATGAATAACAGCATAACCACAGCAAATGTCGTTATCTTCGCTCTTACACTCATATTACTGATTGAAAATTTCTTCTTCATGGTAGCCTCTCCTTTTTATGATTATTCTTCCTCATCCTGTATTTCTTCGATTGCCTGGATATCCTCTTCCTTAATCAGTCTTTCCGGATCAAGTAGGAGCTTTACCGTATCGCCAGTCCGCGCTAAACCGTAAACATATTTGTTTTGCTCTTTTTCTTTCTTTCCAAGTGCGGGCGGCGGTACAATATCATCATCCTGTATCGTGTCAACCTCTGCAATTTTCTCTACGATCAATCCAATGACTGTAGATTTGACGTTAATGACAATAATACAGGTTCTGTCCGTATATTCAAGCGGTTCCATCCGGAACCTTACACGGACATCAATTACGGGAATAATCTTTCCACGGAGGTTAATCAGTCCTTTAATATAGTCTTCGACCTCCGGAATTTTGGTAATCGGCTGCATTGCGATGATCTCGTTTACGTAGCTGATACTGATGCCAAAAAATTCCTTTCCCGTCTGGAACGTCATGAATTTGCCCTTCTGGGCATCTTCCTCAAGCAGTTCCTCTTTTTGTTCTTCTGCCATTCGTTAGCTCCTTTCCTCATCTTCTATCAGACCCGCAATGTCAAGGATCAATGCAATACTGCCATCGCCAAGCTGAGTACAGCCGGACAGTCCTCTGACTTTCTTTACATAAGGCGGAATCGGTTTTACTACGATCTCCTGCTCCTGTACCAGACCGTCAATCAGAATACAGATCTGTTTCCCCTCATGCTCAAGTATCACAATTATTCCGTCTTCAATATCCTCATGCGAATCTTCTATCTGATATTTTCTGCTTAAGCGGATAAAAGGATAATAAGTACCTCTCAATACGATGTATTCCTCTCCGCTCGGCTCTGTCACAATGGCATCCTTGCTCAGTCTTACAAATTCTTTCACGGAAGACGTCGCAATCACAAAGGAGGAACTACCTACCTTCACTACAATACCGTTTACGATCGCCAATGTCAGCGGTATAATCAGAGTCATCTCCGATCCTTCGCCTTTTTCGCTGGCAATCTCCAGTCTGCCGCCGATTCCCTGAATATTCTTTACGACAACGTCCATGCCGACGCCTCTGCCGGAATATTCCGTAACCGCCTCTTTGGTAGAGAAGCCCGGGAGCGTGATAAAACGGAAAATTTCATTTTCTGTAAAATCAGTAATCTCCTTCGTTCCAAGCAGTCCTTTTTCCTTCGCCTTCGCATACAGCTTTTCTTTATCCAGTCCCTTACCATCATCCTTCACGCTGATATAAACCTTGCCGCCCTCGTTTTTTGCTTCCAGCGTGATGGTTCCCTTGGCCGGTTTGCCTGCAGCCACACGGTCATCTGCATTTTCTTCGATACCATGATCGACTGAGTTTCTCACCAAATGCATCAGCGGATCTGAAATATGCTCAATAATATTCTTATCCACCTCTGTATTCTCGCCGATCACATCAAGCTCGATTTCCTTACCCAGCTTTCTCGAGACATCGAAGACAATTCTCCTCATTTTCTGGAATACATTTGTCAACGGCATCATTCTCATCGACATGATCGTTTCCTGAAGTTCGGTCGTAATCTTTGCCAGCTGCGCTGATGCTTTTTGGAAATTCGAAAGCTCCAGGCCCGGAACCTTTAAGTCCGGATTTTGTAAAACTACCGCTTCTGATATGACAAGCTCACCGATCAGATCCATCAGCGCGTCCATCTTTTCAACGTTGACACTGATGATGCTCTGCTGCTTTGCCGCCTGCTGTTTTGCCAGCGTCTTACCCTTTCCGGTCTCCTTTGACTTAACGACGTAATCACCCGGTACAATCGGTTTTGACTTATCCTGCTGCGGTACTTCCACTGGCTGCACCGCCGGTTCTGCCGCGGCAGGCGCTGCCGCCTCCTCCGGCTTGATCGGCTCATGATTAATCTCGGCAAGCCCTTTTCCGAACTGCTCAGCGGAAATTTCTTCGATATCAATCTTTTCCGCTTCCACACTGTCAATCAGTGCGAGAATATCTTCTTTACTGCCCTTTGTCTGGAGCAGCATGTAAAATCCCTCCGACAGAATAACGTCGGAGCTTTCCTCGTTACTAATAATGTCCTCAGGCGTATACAACAGATCCTCAGCAATTTCCTTCAGCGCGTAGGTTGCGGAATACGCTCTGATATTGCTCATCTGCGTATCATTCCTGTAGTGGATCACGATTCGGTAAAACAAACTGTCCGGACTTGCTACCGGTGCTATGTAAAACTGCGTCGGTTCCTCATGTTTGTTTTCTCTCGGAAGCTTGATTCCCTGATCCTTAATTTCTCCCTTTAGCTCTTTCAGGAACGCGTCCAAATCCGCGACGATCTCTTTCTCATCGCCGTCCGATTTATTGCCTGCCCTGATCTTCTCCAACTCCGCATTAATAAAGTCAGATACGGCAAGCACCTTCTGGACAAGCTCCAAGTGGGGAACGTTTTCCGGACGGGATTCTCTTAAGTAGTAGAATACATCTTCCAGCTTATGAGCAACCTTTGTGATGTTCTCAAAAAGCATAATTCCCGAAGAACCCTTGATCGTATGCATGATACGGAATATCTCATTGATATCGGAATCATCAAAACACTCCGCGTCCTGCTTTTCCAATATGATGCCCTCGAGCTTTTCCAAAAGCTGACTGCTTTCAAAAAGGAACATATCAAGCATTCCGTCTGTGTTAAATTCTTCTGCCATATTCTCCCTTTCCAGCGGACGCCCGTTTCCCGCGCACCGCTTTTATCCATGCCGTAATTACTGGCACAAAGCCGATCCCTAAATCAACTTCATCTTTTTGAGCACCTGCTCAAACTTATCCACATCGATCGGCTTGCCGGAATACGCTTCACAGCCCAGCTCGAACGCCATTTTTACATTGCGTTCTTCGTTCAATGCGGTGGTCATAATGATCTTAACCCTGTCTTCCTTTGACGTGCCGTTCTGCGCTTCAATATCACGGATCGCTTTTAAGACCTGATAGCCGTCCAAAACCGGCATCATTACGTCAAGGCAGACCAGATCATACGGTTCCCCGTCCTCGAGTGCCATCATAAAAGCATCCACGGCTTCCTCTCCGTCCACGGTAACATCGCATTCACCGTACTGCGAAAGATATTTGTCCATGAATTTCCGGCTGGCAAAATCATCTTCGGCCAATAGTGTCTTCATCTTCCTCTCTCCTTTCCGTATGATATCTGTTATTGGGCATCCAACAGACTATATACTTTTTTGGCAATCGCCGTCAGAGTACACTGATACTGGACTGCGCCAAGGTCATATGCAACCTTGGGCATGCCGTATACTACACAGCTTGCTTCATCCTGTCCGATTGTCTGTGCTCCTGCTTCGCGCATTTTAAGAAGTCCCTGCGCACCGTCGCCCCCCATTCCGGTAAGGATGACGCCGATCGCTTTTTTGCCTGCCACCCGCGCAACGGAATCAAACAATACATTGACCGAAGGACAGTGTCCGGTCACTTTTTCGGTTCCCCTGCACTCCACTTGAAACTCATTCCCGACTCTGACAAGGCGCATCTGCCTGTCACCGGGCGCAATCAGTACCTGACCCGGAAGTACCCTGTCCCCGGAAGTTGCTTCCTTTACGGCAACTTCGCACTGATTATTCAGTCTGTCCGCATACATTTTGGTAAACCCGGGCGGCATATGCTGTACAATAATCACACCCGGAATGTCCCTCTTAAACTGCTTTACAACCTCAAAAATTGCCTCCGTACCTCCTGTGGAAGCGCCGATCGCAACAATCTTATCACGATATGCCGGATTCAGTGTACGCTCAGAATTCATTACTTCGGCATGCTTAAACTTTCCGACCTTCGCCGTGGAGGCAATCTTTACTTTTGTAACAAGCTCCTGTTTTAAGAATACGCTCAGCTGCGTCATATCCAGATTTGAAGGCTTGTTGATAAAATCAACCGCTCCGGCTGCAAGCGCGTCAAATACCTTATCGTTTAAGGAGCTGATCATAACAACCGGAAGCGGATACTGCGGCAGCAGCCTTTTCAAAAATTCAATGCCGCTCATTTTGGGCATTTCTACATCAAGCGTCATGACATCCGGTTTGTACTGAATGATCGCATCACGCGCCGCATACGCATCCGCTACCTGTGCGACAACTTCAATATTGGGATCTGAACTTAAACTCTGCACAAGCAGATTTCGAAATAGAATGGAATCATCCACTACTAATACTTTAATTGGTTTCATATAGGCTCATTCCTTTTTTCTGTAAATTGATGGCTGTATGTATTGGAATTTGATTTTTGTTTTGTCTAAGGATTCCGTCGCCCCGATAAACAGATAGCCTCCCGGTTCCATGAAGTCGTATACCTTTTGAACCAGATTATATTTTACATCATCCTTGAAATAGATCATGACATTTCTTAAAAAAACAACATGGAATCTTCTCTTAAACGGAAACGGGTCCATCAGATTAAATCTGCGGTATATCACCTGGCTCTTCAGTTCATCCTTGGCCTGATACTGCTCATTCCCGATATCCTGGAAAAATCTTCGTTTCCATTTTTCGGGAAGCGGCTCAATCTGTTCCTTAAGATAGACACCCTTAACGGCATGCTCCAGCACCTTCGTCGATATGTCTGTTGCCAGCACCCGTGTATCCCATGCCCTGTGATCCAGTCCAAAGAATTCCGTCAGATACATGGCAAGCGTATAAGGCTCTTCACCCGTAGAAGATGCCGCAGACCAGATTCCGAGATCTCTTGTACCTGCAGCCCGCACTTTCAGATAGGGGAGTACCACATTCGTCAAATACTCAAAGTGCTCTGACTCCCGCATAAAATAAGTGTGGTTTGTTGTTAATACGTTGATCAGGGTTTCCGCTTCCTGCCCCTTCGGATTATCCAGCACTTTTTTCATAAATTCATCAAAGCCGCTGTAACCGTTCCGCAGCAGGTAGGGTTCCAATCTTCCGTTCACCAAAACCCGTTTCTGACTTAAGTCAATTCCGTAGTGCGCTTTCACATAAGCGACTATTTTTTGAAATTCACTGTCCGTTATCACCTATATCACCCGTATTTGTTTAATTTGCAATAATGACCTTCCAAAGAAGAATTTGCGAACGCAACATTGAAAAGAGTGTTGAAGCACTCTCTCAAAATTTAGGAAAATTTCACTACTGCTTTATAATATAGTAATCGTTTCAGCAGTGTCTGTCAATAAAATTTCCACGGTTCTTTTGTATTTATTCTCATACGATACGCAACTGTTTGTATATTTTGTTAAATACTTCCACTATATGCGGATCATATCTGATCCCGCTGCCTTCATTAATCATGCGGATGCTCTCTTCAGGCGAGTGTCCTTCTCCGCCGTGTATATGTCCCAGCCATGCGTCAAAATCATTTGCAACAGTCGTGATACGTGCCTCAAGCGGAATGTCCGTTCCAGAAATTCCCTCCGGATAACCGCTTCCGTCCCAGTTTGCATGATGATAACGTGCAATCAGAATTGCCATATCCAGCGCCGGGCTCTTATAAGTACCGCTGTTGATCTCCTCCAGTATCTTAGCGCCTTCCTCTGTGTGCATGCGGATATCATCCCTGCTGATGCCTTCGTCCTGCCGGCCGGCAGCACCTTCCGTAAGAAAGATTTCTCCAATATCATGTAAAACAGATGCCGTTGAAATCGTATCCACAAACTCGTCTGAAATCAGGTTTTCAAATTTCGGCACAAGCTGAAGGCTCTGTGCGATCAGATGGCTGTTATACCCGACTTTTTCCAGATGGCTGTCCATGTTCGTATTTCTCCGCTCAACAATCTTCGCAAGCGCAAGCAGCACCCGCTCCTGCTCCTCCAAAACCTGCTTTTTCTGTTCTTCAACCATACGGTGCATCATACGGTTATAGTTTTCCATTTCCTGCTTAATACGGTAACTGTTCAGCTGATTATTCACACGCATGACGACTTCAATACGCTCAAACGGTTTCGGAATAAAATCTACCGCACCAGCTTCAAACGCCGCACGTTTATCCTCCCCGGAATTTGCTACCGTAATAAAAATAAACGGGATATCCCGCGTGCGCGGATTACTTTTCAACAATTTACAAAATTCCAGTCCATTCATTCCAGGCATTGAAAAATCGGACAAAATGAGCTGCGGCATTGTCTGCTTCATAATATCAAGCGCTCTCTGCACGCTGAGCGCGCAGAGCGGTTCGTGTCCTTCCGCCTGTATGATATTTTCGAGAATTTTGACATTGACGCTTAAGTCATCCACAATCAGTATTTTAGCCGGTTTCTTGTTTTCTGCCACCTCGTAAGCCCCCCTTTCCCTGTTAACGAACTTCTTCCTCACCTTCAACCATTGCAGTCAGCGTTTCTTTTACACGCTCATACGCAGCGATGCTTTTCTCATAATTTTCTTTTCTCAGTGCCATTTCAAGCTGAAGAATGGGGCGCTTTAATTCGCTCTCACGATCCTGTGTAAGTACCTTAATCGTCTGTGCCAGCGTCTCTGCCTTCTCCCATGAGCCAAGCTCAATAGAGAGAACCAGCTTCTCCAGACGCTTTCTCAATTCCTCCCGGTTTTCTTTTGTCCCAAACGTCAGTCGTTCCTCGTGCCCGCTCTCCTCCATGCTTTCCGTCAGATTATTCCAGTTACGGTAAGTTTCGCTCATATCGCCGCTTTCATCAACATTTTGTCCTGTCCGGAGCCGGATGCTGAAAGAGAAACAGCTCCCCTTTCCTTTCTCACTCTCCACATGAATCGTCCCATGCATCATCTCCACAAGCTGCTTCGTGATGGAAAGTCCTAAACCTGTGCCGCCGAATCGCCGCGTAATGGAGGCATCCACCTGCTTAAAGCTCTGAAACAGTTTATCCTGCTCCTCCACGGAGATTCCAATTCCGCTGTCCCGTACCATAAAAAACAGCTCCACCTCATCCCCTGCACGCATCGTCTTGCTCACATCCACGCTGACCTGCCCGACTGTCGTAAATTTTACGGCATTGGAAAGAAGGTTGTTTAATATTTGTCCGATGCGCAGTTCATCTCCGATCACGAGCTGCGGAATTGTCTCGTCAATATGGACTCTGAGCTGAAGTTCCTTTTTATTAATTGCAACCGTATGCGTAGCGATGATCTGATCCATCATCTTATAAAAATCAAATTCTTTTTCTTCCAGCGTGAATTTACCTGCTTCCATTTTGGAAAAATCAAGAATATTATTAATGATGGCAGACATATTGTCACAGCAGTAAAGAATGATGTCCAGTGTTTTCCGGACTTCCTCATCCTGTACATTCTCAGAAAGCGCCATCACATGCCCCTTAATCCCGTTCACCGGCGTGCGGAGCTCATGCGTAACGTTCGCGGTAAACTCGTTGCGCGCCTTCTGGTTGGCTTCCTCTTCCTCTTTAAGCTGGCGGATGCGGATATCCATGTTTTTCCGGTATGCAATGTCTTCCGCAAGCAGATAGCCGCCGTCTTCATCCGCAGTAAAATGCAGCATAACCGGAAAACATGCATTGTTCTTCCGGTACATGACAGTCTCCTGACCGTCTTTTAGAAGCGACACGTCAAAATTGATATAGCTTCCGTCCTCTTTTTGAAATTCCTGTCTGAACACCGCACACATGCTGCCTGAAAGCATTTCTTCCTGCGTATACCCGAGTTTTTCGAGCGCAGAGCGGTTTCCGTAAGATATGGCGCCGTCCCGGTCAAAGGCCAATACAAGCTCAACGGTCTGTTCCGCCACACCCGCATTCATCCATTCTTTTTTCATCTGAACCCCTCCATGCCTGCAAATTGCTTTATTATACCACTTTCTGCATAAATTCTCAAGATGCGAAACACGTTGTACGCCGGGTTCTGCATACAACGTGTTTTGTTCATCATCCGCTTATGAACGGCACTGCACATTCGTACCATTTTCCAAAATTCCAAGGTTATGAAGCATGGCCGCTTTTGCCCTTTTGCTTCATCAGCCCCTCCTCGGGCATTTTCTCATACGATTTCCATGCTCCCCATATCAAAGCAGCGCAGAAAGCCATAAGCAGAACCGTAATCACATAGATGTATGGAATATCTGCGAATCTGGTCCTCCAATGCGGTATCATCAAAACATCGTGAAACCTCGTATTATGACCAATCGGAAACAGCAGAAAAATCTGCGGCTGATTGCTCGCCCCCGTCAGAAAACCGGGTATCCAGAACAACACCAGCGTATAGACTGTTGCGGTCAATAAGTTGGATGCCAATACGGATGCCAGAACCGCCATGCCAAGTGTAAGCAAAATACCTGCTGTATACAGAAATACGGCATCCATCAGGGCCGTGCCGACCGTTTTTGCATCAGACACCCCCTGGAATAGAAAGGGTTCTGTCAGCTGGATGCTGCATGACAGACCTTCCCCGCCAAAAAGGGCAAGCGTGACCAGCACATGCAGGAGGACCATGCCAAGTATGAGCATCAGTCCCATCAAAAACGCCGCTGCCACCTTTGCGGTAAAACATTTTTTCCTGCCGCACTTAGACGTAAACAGAAGCGCATTCATCCGCTGCGTATATTCCTCCGAGAAAAGCGGTGAAACCGCAAGCATGATAAACAGATTCAGCGCAAACATCCCTGCAATCAGGCTCTGAAGCATCCGGCTCCACGGAACGGAATACCCAAATTCCAGCGGCAGAACGCTTTCCGGAAACAATTCCCCGATCTGAAAAAGCTGATCCTTATTAAGGTTCCCTCCCACAGACTCCGTCTGCCACTCACCGTCTACGAAGGTTTCCCTCTGCGTATATGGCAGAAAAAACTGTTTCAGGACCCGCTGCGGATACCCCCCGGACAGCTCCGGCTGAGTTCCTTCCTGCCCTGCCTCCTGATCCTTCATCAGATCGCAGTACATCTCCCAGACGGCCTCATCCGTCAGCTCCCCGCAATACCGCTGTGTCTGCTCCCTTTCCAGCTCAACCGCTTCCTGTCCTTCCATGACCGAACCATCTTTGTTTTGAATATGATACTGGCTTCCAAACGGATCGACACGGTTCACATAGACTGCCGCGCAATAACAGAAAAGAAGCGCAAGCCCGATACAAAACGATTTTCTGCGCAGCATTTTATAAAATTCAAGCGAAATCAACGTCATCATGATACGTTTCCTCCATGCAGAAAAAATCTCCCCGCCATGCTTATACAGCCTTTAGAATATCTCACAATGAATGAGAAGCATCATTTGTGTGGGATGTGATTGAACCGTTCGATATGATCGAGGATACGCGGGCTGGAATATCGCTTTTGAATCTGTTCTGAAAAATCCCTGCGCAGCCGCATGCGCAGGAACACACACAATAGCAGCTGCAGGCAGCATATGCCTCAACCGACTGCTCCGTCCACTCCGTTTTCTTTTTTAATTTTTTCATAGGAATCCCCGCCCTTTCTACTTCTTCCACAGCCGTTTTTCAGCACAAAGGCTCTGTCCGGTTATTTCGTCTTATCAAAATGATACAGATACAGGTCTTCCAGATTGGCTTTTACCTGTTTTGCCGCCTCCATAGGCTTTCCCTCGTGAAACAGACGCAGCGTACAGCCATCCTCATGATTGATCTGACTGATGATCTTGAACTTATCGTAGTATTGGTCAGCCTCCCCAAACGGTACGCTGCACTCCCAAATCTTCCCGTCCAGCTGCTGCAATAAGCTGTCCGGCGTCCCCGAGCCTACAATCTGCCCCAGTCTCATAAACAAAAGCTGCGTTGCAGTATATTCGATATCCGATACGATATGCGTGGAAAGAATCACCGTTCTGCCGTGCGCAATCCTGTGAACCAGATTACGGAATTTCACGCGTTCCTGCGGATCGACACCCACCGTCGGCTCATCAAGAATCAGCAGCTTCGGATCGTTTAATATCGCCTGCGCAATACCGAGACGCTGCCTCATTCCGCCCGAAAGCTGCCGGATTTCTTTGTCTTTTACGTCCAAAAGGTCCACCTGCGACAGCACCTCTATGATCCGGTCCGGTGCATTTTTTTTGGAAAAGCCTTTGAGTGTTGCGATATAAAATAAAAACTTATAGCATGTGAAATCAGGATAATACCCAAAATCCTGCGGCAGATATCCCAGAATACTGCGATAATTCTGCCCTGCTTTTTTTATATCCTTTCCATCAAACAGGATTCTGCCCTCCGTAGGTTTCTGCAGATTGCACAGCAGACGGATCATCGTCGTCTTACCGCTGCCATTTGCGCCCAGCAGTCCATAAATTCCTTCTGTAAACGTATAGTTGACCTGTTTCAGTGCTCTCAGCGTCCCATAATTTTTGGATACATTTTCTAACTGCAGTTCCATTCTTTTTACCTTTCTGATTTATAATCTTTAATCTGCTGCACGCCTGTTATAAACAGTGCAGGCGCACAGAATGATGACTGCCGAAGCACACAGCAGTATTCCTGCAGCGGCATGGCTGTATGCGACCCTCATGCTTCGAAACGATACATCCGGAACCGACATGACGCCGGAAAAGTCAAACATACGGTTGACCGGCGCAATCAGCTTTATTTCATCCGGAATCCTAAAAATCCGCAATATCAAAGGCGAAACAGATAATACCATTGACAGAATAAACGCATCCAAACTGTTTTTGGCAAGCACGGATGCCAGTATTGTCAGACTGATCGTAAAGAAAAGCCCCGCCGTTGAAAGCAGCACTGCATCAACAATAACCGTTCCCAGCGTTTTTGCCGTCGGACAGTCCTGATACAAAAACGGCTCCACCAATTGAATGCTGCACTGCAGGCCTTCTGTTCCAAAAAGCAGATGCGTTATGGCTGTGAGCAGCAGGACAGTGCCCGCAGCAAGCACAGTTCCAATTGCATACACAGTCAGCGTTTTCGCCCAAAAGCATTTCCGTCTGCCAAACCTTGACGTAAATAAAAGCGCATTCATCTTCTTTGCGCGTTCTTCGGAAAAAACAGGAGAAATCCCAAAAAACACAAAGATATTCAACAGGAAAATACCGGTGACAACCGCTTCAAGCGTCCCTCCCCACTGAACGGAATATTCATAATACAGCGGCTGCGCGCTTTCCGGAAAGACATCCCTGACCGGACGCAGTTCTTCCTCCCCGTAATGGTAAACAAGCGTATCCAGCTTCCTGCCGGACAGCTTATCCGTATTCACAAAATAATAATACACAAGGCGTTTTGCGTTCGGAGCGCTGATTGAAATCGGGCTGGACGTTTCCGCATTCTGGATCATTCCTTCAATCTGCGCTTCATTGTCCCGCTCATTTTGGACAATCTGCGCCACCCATTCATCCGACAGCACTCCGCGGTATCGTTCCGAATCCTGCCTGTCCTGACTGACAGCCTCACTGCCATTTAAGAGGGTTCCGTCTTCTGCCAAAATATAAAAGTCATCTCCAAGCGGACTCACCCACCCAAAATAACATTCCAGCATGAACAATATGAAAACGATCAATGAAATCCAAAAAGACTTCTGGCGTACAAGCTTACCAAATTCCATTTTCATCAATGAACACATAAAACTCCCCCGCTGTGATTTCCTGCCCTGCCTTTTTTGAAACCTGACAGATTACTCAAGGTATACCCGCATCCTGTCAAGCGCTTCCCCGTCCAAAGTATTGAAGATTTTCTTTTTTTTCCAGCCGCGCCATTGTTCCGTCCGGTCTGTCACAACCAGATCAGCCTCTCTTAAGCACAGTCTCCCTGTCTTTTGTCCAGCCACATGCCAGATCACAAAGTCAGCATTTACTGCCCGTGTCAATGATATCAATCTGTTCTTAAAACCGCGCGCGCCCTGCGCAAACTGCCAGATGGATAACCTGCCAGCCGCATAGTCGGTCCGCAGCGTATCTGATATGCAGACTCCCTCATATTCGTGCTGTTCAAAATAATCCAATATTTTTTCCATACAGAGGACCGCTTTTTCGTTTTCACGGATATCCAGAAAAATAACCGGTTTATCCAATGTCCCGCCACGGACGCTTCCGCCCTCTCTCACATTTCTCAGCCGTTTCAGTCTCTGTCTGATCTGTTCCGTCCCCGTGATGCCGCCGCTTAAATATCCGCAGACCTCTGCTGTGACCGCAGGCGCTGCATAGCTGTTATAGACGCCGGTAACGACCGACTGCCCCTTATAAGTAAACACCCTTTTCCTGCTTCGGTAAAGAATGGCATTCGAAAAGTCCCGTCTGTTTGACAACGTATCTTCACGGACACCGATCACCTGATCCATTGCCGCCGGAAAAGTCAGCATCCTCCGGTTTGATTCTGCCGCAACGATGATTGCGCCGCTGTCCGCAAGCTCCCGGATTTTCGGTTCAAGCTTTCCCCCGTCACGGATACAGGTCGTACCCACACTGAGACTCACGACATCCATCCGCTGTTTCCTACAAAAATCCAATGCCGTAAGCAGCGAAGCAATATCCCCCTGCAGCGAATGTTCCTTTAATACACAAATGCACCAAAGCTCGCACGGAACTTGAACCTCACTCAGAAAAATACCCGCACAGACGGATGCATGTGTGATGCCTTCCGCAGAGGCAGATTCCTTTGTCACTTTGCCGTCCCGAACGGTATATGCACCCTGCATCCGGACATTCGGATTCTGAATGCTCTCCATGAACTTCAGATTGACCGCACCGTCTATCAACGCAGCTCTCATCCGCTTATTCCCCCACAACATGTCCGTACAGCCATGCCGCGCAAATAAGAATCAGACCGGATAGCAGCAAAAGAATCCCCCCGGCAGCATAGCTGTATGGTACCGTTATAGAACCGATCGCCATGTCCGGCTGAGACAAGATTCCGGTAAACTTCATCCGGTGAACCACCGGTGCGGTCAGCCTGACCGCTTCCGGTATTCCCTTCCAAAAGGTGAGAACAGCCGGCACTGCCCACATAACTGCAGAAACCGCTATGCCCGTCAATAGGTTGGGAGTCAGCACAGAACCTAACACGGCGATACTAACCATAAAAATCACGTCCGCCGTATAGAGCCATGCGGCTTCCAATATACATGCACCGACCGTTTTCACACAAAGCAGATTCTGATAGATTCCGCTCAAATCCCCGATCTGGATACTGCCCAAAAGTCCGCTGCTTCCAAAAGCAAAAAATGTAATCAGCACATGAAGCAGAACGACCGCTGCAGCCAAAACGATTCCCATACTGTACGCTACCGCCGCTTTCGCCCAGAAACACTTCCTTTTTCCCATTTGGGACGTGAACAAAAGCGCATTCATACGGCGCATGCGCTCATCCGAAAAAACAGGCGCAACGAAAAGCAGCATCAGCAGTCCCAATCTAAATAGAACCAAGATCATGCTTTCCATCATACCGGTCCACGGAAGCGAATATTCCATGCGCAGGGGCAGGACGCTTTCCGGAAACACATCGGCAATCCGGCGCATCGGCATTTCGCCGTTAAACGTCTCCACTATGGTGTGCGTCTCTTCCCTGCCGTCTCTGTTAACCGTGAATTTTTGTGCTTCCTTAAAGTAACAAAAGATCAAAAGGTCTGCATAAGAAGACTCAACCCTGTCAGGATTCTCATCCTGTAAAAGCGCTTCCAGCTGTTGTTCGTTGAGTTTGAAGTACCGTGAAATTTCTTCCACCCGTTCATCAGTCAGCACGCCTCCATACCGTTCCACCCATTCCCTGTTCAGCCTGATCGCCGCTCTGCCATGCAGAATTGTCCCTTCCTTATCGATCACATACAGACTGCTTCCAAACGGGTCGACATATTTTCCATAAACCTCTGCCGCAGTCAGGAGCAGAAGCAGGATCCCCGCAATGCATGACGCTCTTCTAACGAGCTTACCAAATTCCAGCTTATATAATTGGATCATTGCCGCCGCCCCTGTCAGTTTGCACTCTGCGACACGCCCGTCAGAACTGTCGTCTTATTCGCGCCTTTGTCATCAGCTGATGCGCCTTGATTGAACTTGCCAAAAACGGAATCGCAGCTGCACATGCAGACGCAATGACAGGCGCAATTGCATGCATATGCCTCAACCGAATTACCGGTCCGGACTCTCCTTTTCAGCTTTCTTTTTTCCACTCTTTCCATTGTCCGCCCCATTTCTGCGCATCTTTACGCACAACCTTCTCCAATCTTATTTTTTGTCATCCGTTCAGCGCTTTTGTATTTGCATCTGTCTGTGTATTCGCCGAATACTTGTTTCCAACATTATTCATGACTCCTCCCTGCGTCGCATTGCAGACGCACTTGCACCCGTCGCAGACGCACACACAGGCATACGCCTGCACCGAATTTCCCGTCTGAGCCCTCTTATGAAGCTTTCTTCCCGTTTCCATTCCCATTGATTTCTCCTCCTTTCATAAGTTGTCTGCCCTTGCCGCCTTTTCCATACAGCTGCTTTACCTATGACCGGCCGCATGGCTGCCGATATAACCGATCACATCGCGGAAGCTGTTATGCTCCTCTAAAAAATCTATCAGCTCCTCCGTCACGGAAAAGCCTATCTGTTCACTTGCAAGCAAAAAAATATACGCTATGTCATTTGCATCCAGCCGGTATTTAGTACTGAACATACTGTCGTCCATGCTTTCCATTTCGATTGGCCTGACCGACCGGACAATCTCCAGAAATTGACTTTTGATATCCATCAGATTCCTCCCCGCATCGCTTCCGGATTTCCCGCCAGTTCCTCCTCCATCCGCCGGTATGCCTTATCCGACGACATGTCCGAATAGGAATTGAATATTTCAAACCCGCAGTCTGCGTCAACGCCGTCATACATATGCGATACCACAAATCCGCTGTCAAGCGGCAGATGCTCCAGCCTGTCCTGGTAGTCCTCATCATTGATCACCACGGAGTTGGATATATTAAAATAATGAAGCTCACAATTTAACCGGTAACGCCCAAACAGTGACAGTTCCTTAAAATATTCTTCGGTATAGGGCTGACAGCAGGTACACAGAACCCCGATGTCGCTCTGGACTGCGTCCATCATAATACAGGGCACATCGCCCATTCCCGCCGGAATACGGTTATTATATTTCATGACCGCCTCCGGCACTCCCATAATCAGCAGATCCGGTTTTTCCTCTTTGATCATGCGGCGGACAAATTGGTTAAACATCAGCCTTTTCCGTTTTCCGTCCAAATTAGCGAATAAAAAATGCGGCACTGCAGAAAAGCCAAATAATCTGCTGTATTCCTGTGTTCCAATCTGTGAAACACGATATCCCTGATCTTGAAAAAAACGTCTCATTCCAATTTCCACATGGCTCTGATCCGTCTCGTTTCCCATTGTCAGAACCGAAATAACCGGTATGTCAACCGCTGTAAGCTTACCGGCATCCCCCAGTCCCGATGCCTGCCATTTTTGAGAACAGCTTTCCTCATCCTGTAAATGCAGCCGCTCCGACAGCGTCCGCGCATAGATGATGCGGATAGGATGTCTCTCCGCCGTCCTTATGAATTCCGCATAGCTTTCCTCCCGTGTCAGAAAGCGGCTGTCATCCAGATAGAGCAGCTCACAGTCCTCCACGGCTTTCTCAAAATCCCCGCGCAGCGTAATGCCCGTATGACTGCCTCCGTCCAAAGCAGAAAGGTCCTGCCCCGCCATGGATTTATGCGCCGGAGCCAGAATTGGTATGACCTCCGTATCCGGTATCCTGTTCTGATACCGCGCAAGGGGGGCATTATTTTTCTGTACCGGAAATAACGCGATCTTCTTCATCGAAAAAATCTCCCTCAAAATCATACCCATACTCGCGAAGCAGGCAGATTGATCTCATAGTGTTAAGCGTTCCCTGCCTGCTGCTCTCACAATAAGACAGCCTGCGGTCTCCTGCCAGTGCCGTCCCGTTGTCCGCCGCCGAAGCGCACAGCCCGCAATGCAGAAAATTCCAGCAATGAATGCACTCCCTCTCTGTCAGCCTTCCGATATTGAGCAGTCTGTCCGCCTTTACCGGATCACAGCCCGTATCGACATGCCCAAGCTTCATCGCATCCGACCGCTCGCTGACCCTTTCGCACGGAAAAAGATTTCCGTCGATATCAACCATCGGCCGCCTCGCCCCCGGAACGCACGGGCCGCTGGGATGGGCACAGGATGTACAGACCGGCGCTTCTCCAAGGTGGTCATAAAACCGCTGTATCTCCACAAAATCAGTAGAGAACATGCGTGATATTTTCTTTTTATCGTAAAAGCCAAGCGCCGCCATCAATATCTTAAACGTCTGATACTGATATGTGACAAAATAGCGGTCGTCATAACGGACTTCATCCTTTAAGCTAAATTCGCTGACTGTCGTTCTGGACAAATGATTTTCTTCTATCAGATCATTTGCCGAAAAAAAGTGCTCAATACACTTGTAATCGCTCCCCGGTGGAACAACCGTGTTAAAGCTGATCTTTTGAAAGAAAACGGGATACCTTTCTTTGATATATCGCAGATTCTCCATAATCCTGTCAAAAGAACCCTCCCCGTTTGCAAACACGCGGTTCTGATCATGCAGCTCCTTCGGCCCGTCAAGACTGACCATTACGGAAAAGTCATGTGCGGATAAAAAGCGGATGATTTCATCATGAAAAAGCGTACCATTTGTGGTGATTGTATAATTCACCTTTCTGTCATGATATGCCCCGGACACATACTCCACGGCTTTTTTGAGATTTTCAAATTCCAGCAGCGGTTCTCCGCCATAAAAGCCAATATTAAGGTCTTCCACTCCATCCGAACGTTTCATCGCATAATCAATACTTTTCTTAATCGTCTCCATACTCATCTTTCCGCCGCCATGCGTGCGCTGATGATATTTCCCCGAATATGCGCAATAATCACAGCGCAGATTACAGCTCTGCGTCAGCTGGAGCGTTATTTTCTGAACCCGGTGCTCCAAATGATACGGAAGCGTCTGTGACGCCGGATGTCTGATCTCTGTAAGCCTGTTCTCTTTCAGAATTCCTTTTGCACGATAAGCCTTCAGGAGCTCCGCCGTCTCCTCATCCTCCCTTCCGGCTTCCAGCTTCAGAACGACCGGGTACTCTTCCTTCTCCACTTTCACGATCATATTGGAGCTGCGGTCATACACATAATAGCCAAGCGGCGTCCGAAACGCTTTTATTACGACTCCCATGCTGCCTTTTCCTCCCTCAGCAATAATTCCCTGATATCAATCCCCCGGTCGGTCAATTCCTGATAACTGCCCGACTCGACAATCTCCCCTTCCTCCATTATAAAAATCCTGTCCATATCCTGCACCATTTCCAGACGGTGCGTGACAACAAAAACAAAATCATAGCGCTTTGAGTCACGGATATATTCCCGAAAAGCCTCTTCCGCTTTTAGGTCAAAATTTGACGATGCCTCATCCATCACAAGTATCCTGCATGTTTTTCCGAGCGTCCTTGCAAGGGCAATTTTCTGCCGCTCCCCGCCCGATACTTTGGAGCCGTTATATCCCACGTTCGTAGAAAGCCCCTCCGGCAGCGATGACAGGTATTCGTTCAGCGTAACCACCTCTGCCGCCTGTCCAATCTGCTCGTCCGCCATTTCTCCATAAATATCAATATTATTGCGAATACTATCGTTCATCAGATAGGCATGCTGCGTCATGACTCCGAACAGTCCACGATATTCCTCCAGTTCTATGCAGGAAATATCCGTATCGCCAAATAAAATTCTTCCGTGCTGCGGTTCAAACAGCCGGAGCAGGAGGCTCAGGATCGTTGATTTGCCGGAACCGTTTAGTCCGACGAAAGCAGCCTTCTCCCCCCTATGAACAGTAAAGCTGACTTGTTTTAATATCTGTTTCTTTTCTGTATATCCAAAATCCACTTTTTCGAACGTAATACGCTCCAGCGGCATGATTTCAGAAACCTTACACTTATCTTTCGTTTCCAAATCTTCCGTTTCATTACGAAAATATTCTAAGTAACGTTCAAACGACGGCATACTGCCCGACAGCCTTCCCGCAATCTCGGCGATCATCTGCGCCGGCTGGATGATCAGGCTTGAATAAGAGAGAAACGCGTAAAGACCGCCTACCGTCAGGCTGCCTTTCATAATGAAAAGCGCCCCGGTCAAAATCAGTCCGTAATTTAGCACGAACGAAACACAGGCATCGATCATCCGGTTTGCATGATCAAGATATTCCATTTTGCTGTTCTGTCTGACTACAGCCTGCTGATACTTCTCAAATTCGCGGTATTTCTGTTTTTTCAGATTCCACAGCTTCACAAATTCCACGCCGCTTAACGTCTCGCTGAACCACATTGAAAACGCTTCTCCCGCACCCATAAGCTTTTGGAAGTGTTTTCTTTTCTGCGCGGAAAACAAATGAGAAATAAGCAGACTGACCGGAATGATGCACACGGTCATAAACATCATTTTCCAGTTGATCACAGCAAGACCGATCATTCCCCCGGCAATCTTAAAGACACCCATCAGCGTCTGGATCAGATCCGCATTCGTCACCTGCGAGATATGATTGATATCCGCAAAGGTATTATTGATCACCTTATAAAAGCTATTGTCCTGATAATAGGACATTTTCAAGTCCAGCGAATGCCGGAATGCCTTTTCCAGCAGGCGGTACGGAATGGAGCGGTTAATCCATTCATATTGCGTGAACTGCAAAAACGAAAGAATCTGCTCCGTGAAAAATAATCCCGCTATCATGGCTGTGTAATATAAAATCCGCTGGAAATCCCCCCTCAGGATCCCCTCATCAAACAGTTTCTGCCCAAACAGCGGCGTAACCACACCGATCCCTGTAATAAAGAGAATGCTGATAAAAATGATCAGGACTCTCAGCTTAAACGCACTCAGCTGTTCACAAATAAACCTGAAGATTTCTTTTCTTTTCAAGTTTCCTCCGACTGGTTGGTTTATGTAGCTTATTTTTAATAGGATAACACATTACGTCCGTCAATGCAACTATTTTTTACTTTTAATATGTTTCATTTATTTTTTCAACCTAAACACTGAATTTATATATGTGACAACCGCTTTATCCCCTCATGCACGTCCGTATCATCTGCAGCGTCATTTCATCCGTACGTCTGCTC
The DNA here is from genome assembly GCA_002493905.1 of Lachnospiraceae bacterium UBA7050. Classification (GTDB taxonomy): domain Bacteria; phylum Bacillota; class Clostridia; order Lachnospirales; family Lachnospiraceae; genus DLAJ01. The sequence goes on from DLAJ01000017.1 coordinate 275,712, forward strand.
CCTTCTTCGGAAAATCCATGCCCCTCTCCTTCAAACAGTTCCAATCGGGCATCCGGATACTGTTTTGACGCCCATACCGCATAATCCATATTGACCACACGATCTTCTGTTCCGTGCATCAGCAGCACTTTTCCAGAAAACTGTCCAATCCGCTCTTTGATCTGAAAACCGCGGATTGCTTCAAAAAATCGACGTCCCAGCGTCATTCCCCATAATTCCTGCGAATCCGGAATATCTTCTTTGTTCGGAAACCGTGCGTTCCAGTCGTCCGCAATACAAAAAGCAGGAAACAGCAGAATCAACGCACGGATATCCGCACTTCTCTCTTCAGCGGTCAGCGCAGATACCATCCCTCCCTGACTGGCACCGAATAAATACAGATTCTGCCGGTCAGCGCAGCCCCATGAGCGCACTGTATCGATCACGGCATTCAAATCTTCTTTTTCTGTAAACAGCGTCATCTCCGTCGTCGGAAACCCGCTCACATCTCTTGTACTGCCGCCGCAGAACGTAAAGCAGACCGATGCGATTCCGTTCTGTGCCAGATATTTTGCGGATCTGTCGAAATCTGTCCGGTGCCCGTTATAGCCATGGCTGAAAATCACAAAAGGAAACCTGCCTTCTTTGTCCGGTTGATAGCATGCTGCATTTACTGTCCTTCCATGGTGCGTGATCTGAATCTGTTTTAAGTACATTGAAATTACCCCCTTTCGTTCTGTTTGGGCAGGCGTTTTGCATCACCTGCGCCCTAACTCCGCAGCGCCCTCAGTTCCTTCCGCCGCGTTTTTATCTGCTATTCTGCTTTTATTCAATCCGCTCAATGCAGAACAAACCAATCTGCATCCCGCTCTCAGCAAAAAACAGCTTCAAATAGTTATTTCTATTAAGAAGTATGCCAATCGGCTGTACAATTTCCACATAGCTGCCGCCCGTCCCATTCAGTGTTACTGTTTTCTGCAGGGTACCGTTCGAAAAAATGGACATCGGCACTTGGGCAAGCTCTGAGGCATCCACCCTGACCTGAAACCGGACCTGATACATTCCCCTGTCCCCGTCTGTTCTGAGTCCGCATACCCATATGTTTCCCTTCCGGGTATCTATGGAACTTCCATCCAGTTCCAGCTTCTCCTTAAGCGGATGCCACTGAATATCAAGATAGGTCTGCGCTTCCTCCGCTGCCTCCTGCGCTGCTAAGAGTTCCTCTTTGGAAAGCCGCCCCAAGCTTCTGTCCATCACTGCACTGCGCATGAGCACCTTCAGGATATTTCCTGCACATTGCTGCAGATCGGCACGGCGCAGGGTACCGTTTTCCAGACTCTCCTTTAAGTTATCCCGGTTTGCATTCTGCTCAGAATCCTGTGTTACCATATAGACATCATTCTGACTCCGTACCATGGCGGCGGTATTCCTGATGGACGCCTCCTTTCCTTCCTCATTGATGTCCGCCCACCAGTCCGTCATCACAAATCCGTCAAAATGCCACTCCTCGCGAAGTACAGCCGTCAGCAGATCATAATTTCCGGCAGTCCAAAGACCGTTGACCGCGCCGTAAGTTGTCATAACCGCATAGGCGCCGCCTTCCTTTATGGCGATCTCAAATCCCTTTAAGTAGATTTCACGCAGCGCACGCTCCGATATCACGGAATTGTACGTTCTACGGTGATATTCCTGATTATTGGCAGCAAAATGCTTGAGCGCGCCTGTAACATGATAAGTCCCCATTCCTCTGATCTGTGCAGCCGCAATCTTTCCAGTAAGCAGCGGGTCCTCCGAAAAATACTCAAAATTTCTTCCGTTCAGCGGATGTCTGTGGATATTCATGCCCGGTCCGAGCAGGACGTCGATCTGATTCTTCCTAAGTTCTGCGCCCTCAAATTCATACAGGCGTTCTATCAGTTCTTCGTTAAAACTGCATGCAAGGCAGGTGCCGTTCGGAAGGCTGAACGCATAGGTACCACAATCCATCCGGATACCCGAAGGTCCGTCCGCACAGCAGCCGCACGGAATCCCATAATGCGCAAGCGCCTTTGTCACGCCGCCAAAGGCTGCCGCAGTACCCGGCGTTACTTTCGGAGAACACATCCCCTCGCCGCGTACCATACAGCATAGCTCCTCGTCATTTAACTGACCAATCAACTCTTCGATTTTAATATGGTTATCATACACATCGGACAGCTTGTACCCCATGTCGCCCGTATACGGCAGTTCCCGTACAGGACGCTCCTCATATCTCCGGGTCATGCAATATCTTCGCTGCGGTACATTCTCCCATGATAAGGCCAGTTTTTGATCCTGCTGTTTTGCAGGTTTCATCCGCTCAAATGCCTCCACCGGTGCAAGCGCCTGACTGCACTGCTCCACGACTCTCGTCTCAGGTATTGCCAGACTCCCGGCATGGCTGGCGCCTCTGACATCCGTTCCGATATAAAACTGATAGCTCCCTTCTTCCAGCACGTAGCAAAACGGATAACCGCTCGCGCCGCTGTCATCATAGGAGGCAAACGTCCTGTCGTTTACCTTCAGCACCAGCCTCTGTTCTTCTCCCGGTTTCAGGCATTTCGTCTTTGCAAATGCCGCCAGCATCCGCGCCGGTTTTCCAAGTTTTCCCTGCGGCGGCTGGACATACACCTGCACTACTTCTTTTCCCGCACATGCGCCCGTATTTTTCACATTCACAAGAAACGTGCAACAGCCGTCCTTGGCCGCCACCGCGCTCTTCAATTCAAATGAAGTATAGGACAGCCCAAATCCGAACGGATACAACACCTTCTCTTTTACGCTGTCAAACGTCTCAAAATAACGGTAGCCCACATAAATATCTTCCTGATAATAGTTCCCGTGTTCTCCGCCGAAATTGGAGTCAGACGGGTAGTCTGCGACGGAACGTGCAATCGTATCCGCCAGCTTTCCGCACGGGTTCACCCTGCCCATCAGGACATCCGCGACTGCATGTCCGCCCTCCATTCCACCCTGCCATGCATAGAGCACAGCCTGCGGACGATAAGTCTCCACCCATTTCATATCTATGATATTTCCGACATTCAACACAACAATCACACGTTCAAACGCCGCGCACACACACTCAAGCATTGCCTCTTCTTCTATAGAAAGAAGATAACTTCCCCTCTCGTTTGCCGCATCGCGGTCCTCTCCCGCCGTGCGCCCGATGATCACTAGCGCCGCATCACTTTTTTGTGCCGCTTTCTGCACAACAGCACGTTCAAGCGGCATTTCTTTCTGCCCCCAAGGTTCCTGCGCCCATCCTTTTCCAAAATCATATGGATTCCCCGCGATCCAGTCCCGGTAAACCTGTTCCAATTCCTCATCCAGTTTCAGATTTTCTTCTTTTAAGGCATCCAGAATACCGACCACATATCTGGTGTTGATCATTCCGCCCGAACCTGTACCGCTTTTATAATAATGAAACTGAATCCGGCCGAATACCGCCAGTTTTTCTCCTTCCTTGAGTGGAAGTACGTTTCCGTCATTTTTTAACAAGACCACGCCTTCCGCGGCTGCCGCCCTTGCTGTCTTTGCATAAGAATCCCAATCAATTGCATATTTGTTTTTCATCCGAAGCCTTACCCTTTCCTTCCTCTGCGGTGTAAACCATCCCAAATCAGGTCATCTGAATCAGATCATGTCTAGACCGCTGTTATTTCATTTTACTACTATATACCATTTGACAATATCAGATACCGCACGGCATAACAACCCCTGTCTCCTTTTTATATTTATTCTACATCTTAATAAGATGTATCCGCCGCCACAGCAAAAGAAACCTGCAGAATAAATGGAACCACATTCATTAGACTTTTCTTTCTCTTCTAATAATGAGGTTCCCTTCACTCTTTTTTGAATTCCTAGTCAGGCTTCCTCCAGCATCCATACCCGCATCTGGTTTTCCCCGCGGTTCGCCCATGCATAATAAGGAATTGCCGTAAGGACTGCCTTCTCTTTTACCGGCGGCTTCTCACTATAAAGTTCCCCGCTTCCGGCCATACGAATCCCCTCCATGCGCAGCAGGACATTGCCTTTCAGAACACCGTCACCGCAGACATAGGATTCCGCGTTCAGATTCTTTGGAATCCGAAGACTCTGAAGCAGTTCTCCGTTGTCCACGCCCTCAAAGCAGTACACGACCGGTCCGCGCATCAGCGCAACACAGCCCGCATCCTCACGCACATACTGGTTCGCATATACCTTCCGCACCTCCATCGGGAAATGCAGGACAACCTGATCGCCCGCATTCCATTTTCTTTTCAGATATACATAACCTTTTTTTATGAAACAAGATATTACGGAACATTGTTCCATGGGATCCGCTGCGCTGACCTTCTCCCCATTGACGGACAGATACGCCCCCTCTTTCGTCAAATCCACATAATAAGGTATGTGGATCGCAAACGTAAATTCCCTGTCTGTTTTGGGTTCAATCGTATAAACAGCCTCGCCCTCCCACGGATAACGCGTCTGAATCGTAATCTTTGCTTTTTCAGTTTCCGCCGTCTGCCCGATCATCAGATGGGAATAGACGGTCGAATCACTCTCGCTGAAACAATATTTTCCAAGGGATGTAACGAGTCTGATCAAATTGGGCGGACAGCAGGCACAGGCATACCATCCTGGCCGCACCGACAGCGCATGCCGGTAGCCGAACAGCCTTCCCGACACGCCCGGCTCACATTCCAGCGGATTGACATAGAAATATTTTTCCCCGTCAAGCTGCATGCCGCTGATCGTGCTGTTATACAGCTCTTTTTCCATAATATCCGCATAGGCTCCGTCCACATCCGTTTCCAGCATATGGTGCGCAAAAAATACCATGGCAATCGACGCACAGGTCTCAGCATACGCCATATCGTTTGGCAGCTCATAGCCCGGACCGAACGCTTCCCCCTCCGAATTACCGCCGAGTCCTCCAGTGATATACAGTTTCTTTTGAACGATATTTTCCCATAATCTCCTGCACGCCTGAAACAGCCTCTCATCCGCATCGACCGCCGCCAGATCCGACATTGCCGTATACATATACAGCGCGCGGACCGCATGCCCCACCGCTTCATCCTGCTCGTAGATCGTCCTATGCGCCTGGTTGTAAGTCACGTCCAGTTTTTCCAGACTGTACTGTCCCCAGTGCTGCCATCCTCTTTTCACTTTTTCCTCATAAAAATAATCAGGGTTCTTTCCGCGCTCTTCCAGAAAATACCTTGCCATATTTTTATATTTTTCTTTTCCGGTCGTGTGATAGAGCCTGAGCAGCCCGATCTCGATCTCCTGATGTCCGGGAATGCCGTGTTCCTTTCCTTCCTCCGTACCAAACCGGCTGATAACCGCGTCCGCCAGACGTTCTGTCACATGCAGCAGTTTCTCTTTTCCGGTCGCCTCATAATAGGCAGCGGCAGCCTCCATCATATGTCCCGCACAGTACAGCTCATGGCATTCGTGCAAGTTCTGCCAGCGGTGTTCCGGCTCTTTGATGATAAAATAAGTATCCAGATACCCGTCCGGCTGCTGCGCTTTTTCAATAATCTCAATGATCGCATCCATCCGCGCCTCCAATTCAGCGTCCGGTTTAACGATCAACGAATAGGCCGCTCCCTCAAGCCATTTTGCCACATCGCTGTCCTGAAATACCATTCCATAAAATTCTCCCTGCGCTAACCCTGCCGCAATGCGGAAATTCTCAATTGCATGGCTTTTCTCCACCTCGGGAATTTCGTCGTTTAACACTTTTTCCTGAAACGGAATAACCACGTCAATCACCTTCTCCTGCATTGGCCGCCAAAACGAATCGGAAATCGTAACACGGCTGCTTCCAACCTCTCTGATTTTCTCTACCGTCCGGTTCTCTTTCATCTGATTCTCTTCCATCTGTTAAGCCCCCTTGCTCTTTCATGTGCACAAATATCCATATTTTTCTGTGACAGAACATTGTCTGTTTTCAAAAATCATGTTATCATTTTCATAAAATCCCGCAACATACAGTTTTCAATGAAAGGTGGACAAATCATAGATGTTGTATCTTGTTTCCGACGCGTCACAGCCGGTCACTTTTTATGCGGCAGGCAATCTTACAAACGAAGATCAGTTTCTTCACCCCAGACGCACCATTGATTCCTACGAACTGATCTCTGTGACAAAAGGCATCCTGCACATCGCATCCGGCGGCCGCAGTTATCATCTTTCGCCCGGTCAGTTTGTTTTGTTATTTCCAAATGAGTGCCATTACGGAATGTCCCCCTCGGAAGGGGAATTATCATTTTACTGGACCCATTTTTACTTCAATTCAGAAAATACTACAGTGTGTGACGGGCAGGACGGCTCTTCTTTTTTTCATAAAGAAGATCACCCGCGCTATATTCTGCCGGAGACAGGCACTTTTTCGGCAAACAGCCGGGTCAACGTCTTATTTGTGCAGCTTTTAGACCTGTCTAAACGCCTCGGCAGCCTCTCTTACATGCAGTGCAGTTATGCCCAGAGCACGCTGCTCTTAGAGCTGACGAATGAATGTTTTTTCAGACAGCATCTGCTGCTGCAGGATCAAAAAATCCCGCTGGGCATTGCCGATCTGATGGAATGGCTGCAGTTAAATTACGATACCGCACTTTCTGTCAATGGCATCGCGGAGAAATTCGGCTACCACCCGTCTTATTTATCCGCTGTATTTAAGCGTTACAGCGGATACCCTGTCACGGAATACCTGAACCGGCAGCGCGTCCGCGTTGCCAAAAATCTGCTTACTACCATGCCGGACCTTTCACTTTCCGAGATCAGCGAGCAGGTCGGCATTTCCGATGAAAAATATTTCATGCGGCTTTTTAAGCGCTATGAAGGGATTACCGCCACTGCATACCGGAACGCATTTTATGAAAAGAAGAAAAACCGCAATTAAAAAAGACTTTCACTGAAGCGAAAGTCTTCCGGGAGCACGAAATTTCCTATAGAATAAAAAAGACCGCTTCGCGTTCTTCCTGAATTAAAACGCCGCTATCTGCCCGCTTTGCGCGCACGCAGCGCTAATCCTAACGGCACTGCCGCTACACATGCAATCACTCCATTAACCGACGATACAAGCGCTTTCTGCGCGGTCATCAGGGCGACCGCCTCCATAGGAAGCCCCAGTACAAACCGGTGTTCCACAAAATTTTTTGTAAGATAACACACAATGTACGTTATGGAACCCGCTGCGCCGCCAAGCAGATACCGCATTCTGAGAGACGTCCTGCGCCGTTTCGCCCTGCAATGATCTTTGATATAATTGTCCGTATGGTGATTTATGATACCTCCGCAGACCCACGCCATGGCAAACTTAAACAGAAACGTAAACGGCGCCGATGCGATATACGCAGGATTTGTCAGGTCAAACAGCATGGAGCCGATCCCCGCCGCCAGACCGCCCCTGAACGCTCCTAACAGCATGCCTGCCAAAAGGCAGATTACATTTCCCATGTGGAGACGCGTATTCCCGATCACGGTCGGAATCGGAATCTGCAAAAAAGCCGACGCCGCGTAAACAATCCCTGCCATAATGCCAATTTGTGTAATTTCCACAATCGTCAGCCCTCCGCGGGAAGTACCGCTCTTTTTTCTGCCGCCGACTCTTCCGCCTCCCTCTTTTTCGCAGCCGTCTTTTCCATTACTGTTTCCCACACTTCTGTCTTTTCCAACGTCGTCTCCGCTTCTGTCTCTTCCGCCGCCTTCTTTTTCACTGCTTTCTCTTTCGCCGCCTTCTCCTTCACTGCTTTCTCGTTTGCTGCTTTCTCTTTCGCTGCTGCAAATCCTGTCTGTATCTTCTTCATATTCTTTTTTCATCAACCATTTCCTCCCTTTTTCATCACCAATCATTGTTTATCTCCGATTATAGGTTTGAAATTGTATGCATACAATGTTAATATTGTGTTGCATACAATTTAGATGGAGGATGAAGTCATGCCAGTCAATTCCTTTGATGATTACCCGATGTCATGGAAACCGCAGAGAACAGAATTGGAGCAGCCCTACTATCTCTCGATCGCTGCCCGTCTGGAATCAGATATCTTATCCGGAAATCTGCCGGAAAATACAAAGCTCCCGCCGCAGCGTGAGCTTGCCGACTTTTTAGATTTGAATGTCAGTACCATTACAAGAGCTTACAAGTTATGTGAATTAAAAGGGCTTTTGTACGCCGTTACCGGAAAAGGCACATTTGTTTCGTCCGGTCTTTCCGCACAGGACACATTTTTCAGCAGGAACGGCGGTATGATTGAATTGGGAATGATCCAGCCTTTTTATGAAACGAACGGAAAGGTGCTGCAGGCGGCGCAGCGCGTTATAAGCAGTCAGGACTCCCTGCGGCTTTTCGAATACAGCGATCCGCTCGGAACCGCCGGACAGCTTTCCTCTGCGCAAAAATGGCTCCGCCTTCTTGGCATCCACGTAAAAAGTGACCATATCTTATTATCCGCAGGTGCCCAGAACGCGCTATCCGTCATCCTGATCTCGCTGTTCCAGTCCGGAGATAAAATTGCCGTTGACCGCTTCACCTATACGAACTTCAGAACCCTTGCAAACTTTCTCCATATTCAACTGATTGCAGTTGACGGGGATGACTGCGGCATGCTTCCATCCGCACTTTCCGCTGTCTGTAAACACACACAGATTAGCGGTATCTATCTGATGCCGACATGCAGCAATCCGACCGGCATTTTCATGCCGCAAAACCGCAGGGAAGAACTTGCAGAAATCATCCGGCATTACAATCTGCTTCTCATTGAAGACGACATTTACTCGTTTCTCTCAGCATTCGGCGATCCCGCCGGCAGAACCATTCCGTTCTTTCATCTTCTGCCGGAAAACACCATTCATATCTGCAGCGTTTCGAAATCGCTCTGCGCCGGTCTCAGAGCCGCATTTGTTGCGTTCCCGCATCGCTATCGCGATCTGTTGACAGCCGGTATGCTGAATATCAACTTAAAGACCGTTTCGCTTGGCGGCGAGATCGCCGCCGAAATGATCGAAAGCGGGGAAGCGGAACGGACCGCCCGTGAAAAAATCATGCTTGCCCGCAGCCGGAACCGGATTTTCGACACGATCTTTCCTGCACCGAAAGCGCGGCAGATTGAACCGTTCTTCCGCTGGCTGCCAATTCCGGACGGGCTTACCAGTGAAGAACTGGAAATACTGGCACTCAAGAAAGGCGTACATGTACTGGGCTCCCACCGCTTTGCACTGCAGAGCGGCACAGATACCTCCTCCTTTGTCAGATTGTCCGTCACTTCACCTTATACAGAGGATGATCTCAGAACGGGACTGATGATCCTAAAAAAAGTGTTGGAGGAAAAAAGGACGGATTTCATTGTCTGAATCCGTCCCTTTTTATTTTCTTCTTTTTATTTTCTTTTATCTTTTGTTTTAACTTCGCTTTTTCTTTTATCTTGATCCTTTGCTTTTATTTCTTGCTTCATCTTTTCTTTTCGCTTTTGCTTTTCTTAGCATGACAACCGGCTTTGTACCGTGTTATCAGCTTCCGGCGCTTTCATAAATCGTCAGTCCCTTTTTGAACAGATGATAGGAAAACAGCCAGAATATAACCGCAATTCCGCATTCCGCAGCAATCGTCTTTAGGATATTCGCGTCAATCAGAAAATAAGTTGACGGAATATAGGCAACAAAAGCAAACGGCAGAATCGTCATCAATACAATCTGAATCGGTTTTGCATAAATTTCGACCGGATATTTAGCAAAGTCAGCAACATCATATGCCGTTGTCATGATCGGAGAACTGTCCTTAACCCAGAACGCAATGGACGCCAGCACCAATTTTACAGAAGTATAAATCACACTTCCTGCGATCATCGAAATAAAAAAGAAAAGCACCTTGAGCGGTGTTACCTGAACAACGCCTTTCGCGACTGCCCGCCCCACAAATAGAATTCCTATCAAAAGCTCCCCCACGGCATCAAACTGTATCTTTTCACAGACAATCTGAAAAAACAGATTCATCGGACGAAGCATATATTTATCGAACGTTCCCTGTATCACCATCTGCCACCCGACCATCCACAGGTTATCGGTCAGCAGATGATCAATGCCTCTCGGTATCTGTGCAAAACCATAAATAAAAAGAAGCTGTTCCAGCGTCCATTCTTTCATTGTCGGAATCTGCTGGAATACAAGATAGAGAAACGCAAGCCCTGCCGCCTGGGAAATCAGAAAACCGCCCAGTCCGATAAAAAAATCCACCTTCGACTGCATCACTGTTTTCATATACTGCACGGCAAAAATCCGGTATAACCTCATATATCTGGAGATTTTTTTCATCATAATACCTCTTTCACACATCAGCGCACATACCAGTCAATATTTCCCCCACTCAGAAGAATCCGCAAAGCGGTCTTTTTTACCCTCCTAAGATCACAAGCCGCTTCTCAATCTTTTTCCATAAAAGACTTCCCAAAAGATAGAGCAGCACAACCCAAATTGCCTGTTTCCCCAGCTGGAGCAGCGCTTCCGTCCCCGAATATTTTCCCATCCAGATCATAACCGGAACATAGGTCATCGCTGTAAACGGAAGGAACGAGAAAATCTCCTGTACCACTGCCGGAAAAAACGAAATCGGTATGAGCCTGCCTGTCAATAAATTCAGCGCCGCATTTTTAATGATCGTCATTCCAAATATGTACGTCGTGACAAATGCCAGCATTCCAAAGCAATAATCAAAAAACACATAAATGAAAAAACTGAGCAGAATGCTGATCAACGCAAGCCCGATCTGAGACGGACTGCTGACCGCCATGCCCAATGCTGTCACCTTATAAATTTCTAATCCAGCCCAGATAAAAACAGATGGCACGATAATCCGGTAAATCATGACACCCAAAGCCTTAGATGTCAGATACAGGCGGTAATTGATCGGCTTGACGAGATTCATTGCCACGCTTCCGTCAAGCACATCTTTTCCGATCTCCGAGGAAATTCCGATCATGACAATATCTGCAATCGTATAAGACAAAAAAACATAAAGAATCATTTCACTTCTTGTGAACCCGCCAAGCTGGCCGGAGGGTGAACTCGCATAGATCGCCATCCAGAGATAATAATAAATAAACATCCCTAAAAACTTGCGGATAATAAACAAATAGAACCGCCCTTTATACACAAAATTTGATTTTATCTGATTAGCGGCAAATGTCCAATATACTTGAAAGAATTTTGTCATGCTGATAATCAAACTCCTTTCCGGGCATCCAAATCTTCAAATCTGACACAATCTGCATTTTATAAGACTTTTCCCCTATGCCTCCGCCCGGTTCTGATAAATATTTTTCACGATATCCGTAAGCTCTGTTTCTTTGATCTGTATGTCTTTTACTTCCAAAATTCTCATCACGCCGGCAATCACTTCCGCGACCGAAAGCTCATTTTTGTTAAACGTGACCTTACCGCCTCTCTCCTGCCCCTCGAACACTGCCTTTTCGCTCAGATTCCGCAGACGCTCAAGCTTTTCGGAGTCCGGCAGTTCTTTCCATTCAAACAGGATGCTGCAGCGGTATCCATGATCCTTTTTTAATTGATTTAATGTGGAATCGTAAATTTTTTTACCTGCATCTATGATGATGATCCGCCGGCACAACTGCTCAATATCATTGAGGTCATGCGTCGTTAAAAGTACCGTGGTATCATATTTCCCGTTGATCTCCCTGATCGCCTGACGGATTTTATCTTTTACCACGACATCCAGCCCGATCGTTGGCTCATCCAAAAATAACACTTTGGGGTTATGGAGCAGTGCCGCCGCTAAATCCGCCCGCATTCTCTGCCCCAGCGATAAGGTCCTGACCGTACTATGGATAAATTCCTGCAAGCCTAACACATCCTCAAAGAAATTCATCCGTTCCTTATAATCCTCATCGCTCACATCATAGATTTCTTTTAAGACGGTATACGTCTCGCTGAGCGGAAGGTCCCACCAGAGCTGTGTGCGCTGCCCAAATACAACGCCGATGTTTTTGGCGTTTTTCTTTCGATTACGATACGGCTCCAGGCCGTTTACCATGCAGGTGCCGGACGTCGGTGTCAAAATTCCTGACATCATTTTGATTGTCGTGGACTTTCCCGCCCCGTTACTGCCGATATAACCGACAATTTCACCTTTTTGAATTGCCAGTGAAACGTCATCTACCGCGACTTTGGTCACTTTTTCCCTTGTAAACAATCCCTTCACGGCTCCCCGCCATCCCGGATCATGCTTGGTTGTCACAAATTCTTTTCGGACATTTGACAGCTCAATCACATTTTCACTCATCCCGCTTTACTCTGATCCTTCTGCAGTCATTTGATGAATACTGCCGGAATCCCTCTCCCCATAAGTTTTCCAAACATAGATTTTTTCAATTATATCATGGCGGCTTTTGTGCATCAACCTCTATTTTATGCAACAAAAAAGCTGTATTCCCATTAACAATTACAAATCAAAAAGCTGAAAATGACCTGCATTTCCAGCCTTTCCTTTATTCAATATTGCATTTTAATCCTCATTTCTGCGCACGCTTTTGGCGCATAACATCAGTGTCTTATTTCTTCCCTTCCGGCAATGATCTGATCGACCAGCCCAAACGCAAGCGCTTCCTGTGCAGACAGATAATGATCCCTGTCCGTAGCCGCTTCGATCTCCTCCAGAGTCTTTCCGGTATTTTCCGCCAATATCCTGTTCAGTCTCTTTTTCGTCCTAAGAAGATGGTCCGACACAATCTGAATATCCGTCGCCTGACCCTGCACGCCGTCTCCATGAATGGCAGGCTGATGAATCATGATCTCCGCATTGGGCAGCGCCATGCGCTTCCCCTTTGCGCCTCCCGCCAGCAGAAACGCGCCAAAACTGGCCGCCATACCAAGACAGATTGTCGAAACGTCGCACCGGATATACTGCATGGTATCATAGATCGCAAGCCCCGCCGATATAGAACCTCCCGGGCTGTTGATATAAAACTGGATATCTTTTTCCGGGTCCTGCGCCTCCAGAAAAAGCATCTGTGCGGTGATCACACTTGCGGAGCGGTCGTTAACATCTTCACCCAGAAAAATAATTCTGTCCGAAAGAAGGCGCGAATAAATATCATAACTGCGTTCGCCCCAGTTTGTCTGTTCAACCACATAAGGTATCACACTCATGCCGCCATCCTCGCTTCCCGGAACCGGAATGACCGTGCCATATTGCCTCCGCGCCGGCTCACACCGTTCCTGCACCGCACGGCTTCCGCCCGCTGCTGCTTGGACATAAAGCGTCCGTTTTCCCGGTATTCGCGCGGCGTACATCCATATTCAGCCCGAAATGCCTGCGCAAACGCCTGTTGGGAAAGATAACCGGATTCCAACGCGATCTCAATGACCGGTCTTGCACTCTCTGCCAGCTTTCTTGCGGCCTCGTTCAATCTTCTGCCCCGGATATACCGATACAGGGATACGCCGGTATCTTTCTTAAATGCGCGTTCAATATAAAATTTGGAATAATGAAATTCCTTGGCAATGGCCTCCAATGTCAGGCTGCTTTCTAAGTTCGCTTCAACATAGGATAGAATTTTTTCGGTAACTGACTGCTGCTTCATTCAAAACATTCCTTTCCGCCCCGGAACGTCTGCTGCAAAGATGCGCTCCAGGTTCCAGATTCTTTATTTTCTATTTTATCAGTTTCCAAACCTTCTGTCTTAATGAAAATTGCCCTTTTCATCTCATCCGTAAAATCGGCTCCATTTTAGCTTCATAATCGCTCCTCCCTTTATCTGCATTCCTGTTTCATCGCAAAATAACCAATCAGTACCGTCCACACATAAGCGCAGGTCTTTGGAATCATCAGCATCCCGATCATGGGTATCCTGTCCGCACATAACACCACCGGAATATAAAATCCGAAGCTCAGCACAATAGTCAGCCACATCCAGCGGAACGCCCTGTCCTCATGCTCCTTTGCACTGCAATAGAACAGCACAATCACCAAAAGTCCAAGCAGGGCAAAGGGAATATTGCGGTAAATTCCCCATGAAAGCGGTGATTCATCACTAAGCCATTGGTTCTGCGGCATCATGCACAGTACAATCCGCACCCCGGCCAGACCGTATACCGCTGCGGTAATTGCTGCCCTTCCACTCATTTTATAGCGCTTTCGCCACACATAATAAAGCAGTACATAAAAAATCGTCATCGTTACGGAAGTGATCCACTTTCCGAGTCCTAAAGAAACAATATAATTCTCCAGACCGTTAGTACACAAAGCAAGCGCGCGCGGAATCAGATGAAACGAATCTCCCGCCCCCAGCACGACTGCCATCCATCCAAACAGACGGAATTGAACATTTCCTTTACTGCCCTTAATCATCAATATCCCAATCGTAATAACCGAAATCAGATAGAAAGCATCAAACACGGATTCTACAATTGCCTGCATCATTTATTCTCCTTTATGCTGTGTTTATTTTGAACTGCCGCACCGGACGCCGCTCTGCCATAGTTTCTCCCAAATAATAAGCCTGCCAGCAGAAGGGAAGCGCCCAAACCGGTATAGAAAACAGCGATGAACCTCTCCGGAACAAGTCTTCCTGCCCGCAGACCTATGCCGCCGGTCATCATTACCGCCATAACGATAAATGATTTTGTGTCAAAGAACTTTAGAAAAAACTGCTTTTCTTCCAGATATGCGTTGATTCTGGACGTGTGCTTTTTTACGAGTTGTCCAAAAATGAATTTCTGAAACACTCCAAAAACGATTACCGACAACAGGCAGTTCAACACATTCAAATATTCCGGATAAACCATCAGGCCAATACGAAGAATATTAAATCCCGCTGCACTCCACACAAGGCAGGCAAGCAGCAGCAACGTATTCCGCTTTACTTTCATGATCCGCCTCTTTTCGTGAACATAGTTCATTTTGAAACAAAAAAACAGCACTTTATTGAGATTTCAATACAGGGTCCTGCGGACGATTTCCAACACAGCCTCCAGATTATATTCTTGGCGCAGCAGCGCAGACAGCATCAGTGAAAACAAGACATCCGCAAACCTTTCCACTGTAAACTGCTCCGTAAAAGCATCGGCACGAATCCTTTCATCCCGTTTCAGAACAGCGCATAAACCATCTAAAATATGCTGCCATGTCTGCTTCATGCGCTTTTTTCCGTCAGATTTCTCTTCCTGCATAAAACTCATGGAGTGCAGCGTAAAAAATCCGGGATATTGTCTACAGCCGTATTCCATCCTCCCGTACATCCATGCAATACAGACCTGTGTATCCTGAAACACAGCATGATCTTCCGGAGGATGAAAAATCTCACACCAGACGCTTTCTACCGCAGCGCATACCAACGCAGCTTTAGAATCAAAATAATTATAAATAGCCCCCACTGATACCCCGCAGGCTGCCGCAACAGCACGGATATTAACTGCAGACCATCCCTGCTGCTGTATCAGCTGCCTGCTGGCTTTCAAAATTTCCTCTTTTGATGTTACAACCGTATTCATCCAATCACCTCAACATGAACAATGTTCATTATAGTGAGTTGCATTGTCCCTGTCAAGTGCTTTTATCGTAATAGCACCCCCAATACTGTCAGCACTGCAATCTGCAAGCTTTAATATTGTTGCTCCGAATCCGATGTTATCTCCAAATGCAATAAAACTCATTGTTTTAGAAGATTTATTTTTCCTCCATTAATTGTGAAGAACAATAGAATATGCACTGCTTCCGCCTCCATAGTTAAACTTAATGTCGGACGGACCTTCGTGGTAATTCATACTTGCTCGCTTTGATGTCGATCTTTTTATGAAAAAGTTGAATGCTATTTGAACACAAAAAAAGCAGGGCAAAATGCTCTGCTTTTTGCAACGAGAAATAGAAACAGCCTCCTATCCCCTCCTCTCATGGAGTAATAGAATCTTTCATTAAACGGAAACTGAAATGCTTGTACTTGCATTCTGCTCTGCCCAAACCGTCTCCCCTGTTTTTGAATAGGTTATGGGGTCTTTTACGGTATCCGTCTTTGTTTCACCGGAAGCCGTATTGTCCAAACCTGTGCTGTCTTTTAACAACACTTTTCCTTCCTCACTGATTTCCAGGAGACAAGCTGTCGTCTCTTTCGTATCTTTGCCGGCATCACCGTTCCGGTTTTCTTCAATCTTCTTTTCCAGTTTTTCACGTTCTTCCCTGCGCTTCTGGACAGCTTCCTCACGCTGCTCCTTCGCAATTTTGCGGGTCTCCTCCGCATCCTCCTTCATGCCCTCGTCAGCTTTCTCCTTATATTCCTCCGCCTTTTCAGAAAAGTCACCGACATACTCCATCGCACGCTCCATTTTTCCTGTATCACCCTTCCGTCTCGCCTCCCTGTAAACGCGCATAGGGGTATCCATCAGGTCCACATTTGTCCTTGCACCTATGAGTCCTTCCATTGTCTTTGTGTGCATAATAACACCCTCCTATTGGTTTTTAGAGCATAAGCGCTCTTATTTCTCTTTTCGGCGGTGAAAATATGCAATATTAGATTTATGCTTCAACCAGCCGCTTTGACGTCATGTGCGGCATCATTCAGCGGTATTAAAACAGAGGTTATGAAAACTCCTTTCTCAGATTCAAGATTTAATATACCATGATACCCACGCACCACATCGCTAATATTCAAAAGGCCGATCCCATGTTCCCGCGGATTCTCTTTATTCGTAAATCCATCCACCCGCTTTTCTGCCATATCCACACTGTTCCTTACTTCAATCAGAAAGCATTTCTTTACTGTTTTTGCCTGGATATTGATAAAACAGCTTTCACCATTCCGCATTCTGCCGCATGCTTCCAGCGCATTATCTAAAATATTTCCAAACAATACGCACAGGTCGAATTCCCTGATAGAATAAATATCTTTCGGTATCTGTACATCGCATTCCCACTTGATGTTCTTCTCATTTGCCCGTTTTTGCTTCTGGTACAAAAGCGCGTCCACGGCCTTGTTCCCTGTCATATCCCCGCCCTCCTCCAGCCCGCTTCCCTCCATATTTTTCAAATAGCTGTCTATCTTCTCCCATTCTTTATTCCGGGACAGTGCCGACAAGGCAATGATATGGTTCTTCATATCATGCCGCAGCCTCTCCGACTGCCTGTACTGCTCAGTCAGCATTTTGTAGACTGCAGCCTGCGAATAGTAACAGCCGCTTTTTTCCCGCTCAGAATAAAGCCTGTTCATCCCAAATACATAACCCCCTGCCGAAAACATACACAGGAGTGCCAGACAAAAAAATTCAGCATGACTGAACATCTGGTCATAATATACTCCCATGCCGCCGCTTCTGACCATAATCCCATGACTCGCTCCCCAGCCTGCCACATCAAACACTACAGCCATCAGGATTAGGGGAAGTGCCAATATAACATACCACTTTCCCGGCTTTCCTGAAAAAAACGGCTCCAAATGCTCCCGCATCCAGTATACGGCAAATAGAACCAAACAGCAGCTGACACCACCAATCACTCCGGTTTCCCAAACACTTAAAAATGGCTGCGAGACCATTTTCACTGTATGTTGGAAAAATAATACAAGACATGAAAAAAAAGATGTAAAAAGAGTTGATACCAATGTCATGGCTATCGTCAGCATCGACACAGCCATAATTTTTTTCTCCCGCCTTTCCCTGAACAGCAGTAACACCAGTCCCATAAACAACAGTTGCTCCGCTGTTACCAGAAAAATGTACGGAACAAAAAACCATCTGCTTACAAGATTGAATGCCAGCCATCCGACAAAGGAAAAAGTCATAAACAGCCGTTCATTTTTCCTGGAGGCCTCCAGATATTTTTTACAGAATTTATCCGCCATGCATAAATATCCGAGATAACACGGCGCTGAGATTACAATGTCTGCATAGTCAAGGAATTGTTTCATAGAATCCCTCCGTTTTTCCGCATGACCGTAAGAAGTTCCTGTACAAACTTATCATATCTTCTCTTTGCAATCATGATGGTCTCCCCATTTTCCAGAATTGCTTCCTGCCGGTTATACCCGTCAACATATTTCAGATTGATCAGATAACTCTTATGGCATCTGAAAAAGCCTTTGTCCCGCAGTTTGTTCTCCAGCTCTCCTATCTGTTCATAATAAGTGAAAACGCCCTCTGACCCATGAACATCAACCATTCTTCCCTTTATCTCAAAATAGGATATATCATCAAGAAACAACTTCCTTTTTTGCCTTTCCCTGCTGACAATGATAAATTCCTGTAAATGTCTTTCCGTCTTGAGGACGGCTTTCTGCAATACTCTTCTCAGCTTTTTGTCATCCACAGGCTTCAGCAGATATTGAAAGGCCTCCACGTCATATGCTTCAAACACATACTCCCTGCTGGAAGATATAAAGATAAGTATCTTATCAAATGCTTTTTTGCGGAAAATCTGTGCAGTTTTTATCCCGTCCAAATTCTGCATCATGATGTCTAAGAAAATCATGTCAAAGCTTTCCACTGCCTGCAGCAGCTCCGTACCGCTCTTAAACTGGCGGATAAAGCATGGTATTTTCATCTCTTCCAGAATATCCTTTATTTTTCTTGCCATGTTACAGCATTCTATGACTTCATCATCGCACACTGCTATTGCCAGCATTTTCATCGCCTCTTTTACAGGTTTTATCGTATATATCGACATAAATGCGAACAAAGTTCCGTTAATGCCGCAAACGGACATTTCGGTGTAATGACCGTAATGATCGTATCCGGTTCATACAAACTAATGATGCCTGCATTTCCGCATTTTCCTATTCATTATGAGTTTCCAGCGTGAGACATCTGCCTCCCGCAAAAAACATCAGAAGGGGCAGGATACCCTGCCCCTCCATATCAGCCAGTCAGTTTAATTTCTTTATTTCCCGGTTGAAACAGGATGCCATGCTTACCGTAAAGCCGCATATTCCGGTGCATAGGAACATTGCCGCCATGCCGCTTCCGGCACCATCCCCTACTAATATTCCTAACATTTCCGCAATCCTGTTCCCGGAGGCCATAAAAGGTTCAAAGACGTAATCTGCCAGATAACCTCCCAGGATAATTCCAACCGGAATCGTGCTGTACTGGATGGCATTCCTGACCGCAAATACCCTCCCCTGCATAACGTCCGGAATCTTACGATACAATATCGTATTCTGGGATGCCTGTATAAAAGGGATCGGCAGGCTTGCAGCAACCGCCGCCGCCGACCACCAGAATACATTTTTCCCAACTGCCATCATCAGATCACCGAACAGAAATGACAATGCCGCCGGAACATAAATTGCCGCAGCCTTATGGCGGCTTTCCTTCTTTACGGAGACAATCATGCCCCCTGCAATCCCGCCTATGCCCATGCAGGCATTTACCGTTCCAAGTACAATGCTGTTTCCCGAGCTTCTTGCCAGAATCATCGGTGATAAAATATTCTCATAGGTCAGCCTTGAACAGAAATTGATCAGCGCCATCGTAAGCATGATGTAAAATATGCCTTTTTCCTTTTTTAGGAAATCAAATCCCTCCACCATTCCGGCAAATGGGGAACTGTACTTCTTTTCCTGCGCCTGTTCCGGGATCGTGATAAAAAACAGCAATATGCAAAAGGCAAAGACAAAGCTCGCCAGATCGATCAGCAGGATAAGAGGAAGCCCGCCTGCCGCAAACAGGAACGCCGCCAGCATAGGGCTGAATACCACAATAAGATTATTGGAAAAAGAATTCATCCCGCTGATATTTGAAATCTTCTCCTTTGGTACAAGCCTTCCTGTTGCCACTGCGGATGCCGGCTGCTGAAAGGCATTCGTTATGCCAACCACCGCATTTATGACATAGATAATCCAGACCTCCAGGCACCCTGTAAGCAGAAATGCCAATACTGCCAGTGAACCAGCCGCCGCAATGCTGTCTGAGACCAGCATGATTGTTTTCTTCTTATGCCTGTCTATAAAACTGCCGACAAACAGGCTTAAAAGCACATACGGCACATAATTGCAAAAGGACATCAGCGAAACGGACATTGCAGAATGACTCTGTCCATACGCCCATAAAACAAGCGCAAACCCGGTCATGGAGCTTCCAAGTCCCGATACGCTCTGGCTTAACCACAAAATAATATATTTCCGAAACGATTTTTCTTCCATTGAATTTTCTCCATTCTATTCTTTATTTTTTAGAATAAAAAGTACAAAATCCAATGTGGACGATAGTTTTTATCTCTGTACAATTTTCGTCCAGTCACCAGACTTTGTACAGAGACCTTTGCTTAAGTCAATCAGTAAATAACAGAGCATCGTTTCCACCTCCCCGGTTATCTTTTCGCAAGACAGTATAACATGAAAATTTCTTTATAGCAATTCATCTACGAAAGCAATAAATCACTAAAAATGACTTCAAACCTATAGAAATGGCAGACCGCCGCATATGGTGGATGAAGTCCATCGTGCAGCGGCTAGTTTTTTGTGTGTTCTTTATCTGAGCAGCGCTATACTTCCCGTCAACTTGTTGATCTTCTTTTTTGTGCCGCAGATAGCAATCCCATAATAATTCAGTTCTGTTTCCGAAACATCCTTCATCTTTTCAATAAACTCATCATAGGTCTTGCACCCCTGCGCAAGGTCTGAAAAATCCACCACCGTCAAGTCCGAAAACTCCGGTTCATACAGCTTCTCACGGATAGACTTGATCACCTCCACATTTCCCTTTAAGATTGGCACAGGAAATTCAATGATCCCCAAATGACCGCTGCCCGTCCTGTCATACACATCCGCACCTACAATCTCCGGCATCTGCTTCCCCAGCGTAATGCCCATGATCGCCGCCGTGTTCGCTATGATGCCAAGCGGCAGATTCTCGTCAATCACCATGACACATTTTTCATTCTGTAAATCCATCTTTCAATCCTCCTGTTCTTTGGAGAATTTCTCCTCCCACGCCGCATTTTTCCAGCCCGTACCCATTGTCCGTAAGGATGGGACTCAGGTGGTAATTGGTATGCTCCACAATGCGGAACACACACCTTGCCCCGCACTGGCGGCCGATCTCTTTGCACCTGTGTATATTCTCCGGGATATCCCCATCCGAAAATTTGTAATACAGCGGATAAACTAAAAGCCATCCTTCCATTCTTTTCAGCACCCATCCCCGGCAAATTAAAGTTTCCCTGTCAGAAAACAGGCTGATGATCTGCTCCTCCGTCCTTATTGCAGGCTCATTCACTGTTCCCACTCTCCTT
>DLAJ01000016.1 GCA_002493905.1 Lachnospiraceae bacterium UBA7050
AATCTCGGATTACTATTGAGGCAATTTGAATGGAGTTTGAATGAAGGCTGCATGTCGGTTTCGACATGCCGGTTTTGATATACTTCTCGCCTTTTTTGCAGCGATATGTTATGATACAAAAAGAGTTCCGCTTGCGCGAAGCTCTTTCGGAACTGTGAAAGGTGATGGAAAAAGGAGAAGATTTTCCATGCGGATTGCCATTGTAGATGATATGACAGCAGAACAGGAGCACTTAAAGTCCAGGCTGGACATTCAGCTTGCCCGCCTTTCCCTCGAAGCCGGGATTTTCGTCTTTACTTCCGGCGCAGATTTTCTTTCCGCCGCGAAAAAAGAACGGTTTGACCTTGTATTTCTTGATATTTATATGGGAAATGAAAACGGAGTGGACACGGCGCAGGCGCTCCGGCGCCTGGATAAGGATTGTCTGCTGGTGTTCATCACTGCCTCCACGGACCACGCCCTGGACGGTTTCCGTGTCCGGGCATTCCATTATCTTGTGAAGCCTTACACAGATGCTGACCTTACCTTACTTTTTGACGAGATCGTAAAGCGGCTTCCCTCTCAGGACAGATACATTGAAGTGAATACCGCAGGCGGCACTGTCCGCCTGCGCTTTCAGGAAATCCTTTATGCAGAGCATTACCAGCACCAGATTCATGTTTACCGGACAGACGGTCAGGCGGTCGTAACGCGTCAGACCTTCCGTGAATTCGGCTCACGCCTCACCGACAAACGGTTCTTCCTTTGCAGCCGCGGCGTCCTTGTCAATCTGGAACATGCCGAAGATTTTGACGGCACTGATTTTATCCTGAAAAACGGAAAACGGGTTCCTGTCAGCCGTGACCTTGCTAAATCCGCAAGGCTTGCTTTCGGAGACTATCTCTTTGGAAGGAGGGCCTAAAAAGTGGCAGACTATTTCTGTGTTTCATTGGAGCTTATGATCTTCCTGCCGGGTATGCTTCTCGCCTACCTTCCCATGAAACCACATCTGCGAATGCATCCCGCAAAACTGGCGGCGGTAACCGTACCGCTGACGCTCTTTCTCTGTCTTTGCGGCAGTGCCGTAAGCTGCATTTTTCATATCGGGATCGTCTGGATATTTTTTCCCATTGCCGCCATCATGGGTTCTTTCTATGTCCACACGCTTACGATCACGCGCTGGAAGTCCGTCAGTGTTTTTCTTGCCGTATTCGGCGCGTTTTCCTGTCTGGGCAGCACTTCCCTTGCAATGAACGGCATCTTAAGCCCCGGAGCGCTTACGCCGCCCCTTTCCTTTAGGGGCGCCCTGTTCTGGTTTGTCATGTGCTGCACGGGTGTTCTGGCTGTCTGGTATCCAGCCACCCACGCCGCAAAGAGGCTTTTAGAGGAAGACGCTTTCGCTCAGACATGGTATGTGTTCTGGCTCCTTCCGATCTTATTCATTGTGCTGAACCTCGCCATGATTCCCAAAAATCCCAATATGCTTGAACAGGGACGGCTCCGGCTGCTTTATGCCCTCATCAGCTTCGCACTCCTGTTCCTGCTTCTTTTATTCTATCTGCTCTTTTACCTGATGGCATCCAGCTTAAACCGCAATGACCGCCTCCGACGGGAGAACCAGCTTCTTTCCATGCAGCAGGCGCGGTATGACAGTCTGCGCACCGCCATTGAGCAGACCCGTCAGGCCAGACACGATATGCGCCATCATTTCCATATCCTGCAGAGCCTCGCCGCGCAGGGAAAATGGGAAAGCCTGACGGCATACCTTACCGAAGTGCAGGGCAGCATCCCCGCAGAGGAGCTTGGTCTGTGCAAAAATCCGATCGTGGACGGTGTGGCAGGTTATTTCGTACCACTGTACCGGGAACAGGGGATACCGCTCACCTTTGAGCTTGATCTGCCCTTTGAACTTCCGGTTCCGGAAACCGACCTGTGTTCCGTGCTGTCAAACCTTCTTGAAAATGCGATGGAAGCAAGCTTAAAAACCGCCCCCGAAAGGCGGCAGGTCAAGGCGTCTGCCCGCCTGCACTCTGAGCATATAGTGTTATTATCCGTGGAAAATACCTATGATGAGAAAGTCCGTGAGAAAGACGGCGTGCTGCTCTCCTCCAAACGTCCATGGGAAGGCATCGGCTTACAGGCTGTGCGGCATACTGCGGAGAAAAACGGCGGATACTGCCGGTTCCATTATGACGGCGGTTTATTCTGTGTCAATGTCATCCTGCGGGGCGAAAAGGTATTATAAAAAATTCCATCTTTGTTTCAGGTCAGCATTTCGCTTTTCAGCCTATCCAATTTGTTTTTTAGATTTAAGGATTATTTAATAATTCCCCGCTATAATCATGAATCAGCATCGAACATAACAGGCGAAAAGCAAACCTGAAAGGAGCATCGGAAATGTATCTGAACATATTGAAAAAAGACCTAAAGCGCAAGCGGGCAATGAACGTGATCCTGCTGGTATTTATTACGCTCAGCACCATGTTCATTTCCTCAAGCGTGAACAACATCATCAGCGTGACCACTGCGCTGGATACGTACTTTGAAACAGCCGGCGTGCCGGATTATTTTGCGATAGCTATGAACACCTATGCGTCTGCAGAAAACCTGACGGAGGTTTTGGAAAATGCGCCGGCTGCCGACGAGGTCCGCATCGAAGAAGTCCTCTACATGCTCACGTCGAATCATATTATGCATAACAAAAAGCTGCTCGAAACTTCCTTCAACTTCTACCTCGTACAGAGCGACAGAGACCTTGCGCTCAATTATTTCTTAGAGGACGGAAGTATTCTTGAAAACGTACCCGCAGGGCAGATCTACCTCTCCTACTGCGTCGCGAAAAATGAAGGTCTTGAACCCGGCGACAAAATTACGATTGAACTTGGCGGCATAAACCGCGAATTTACCTTTGCCGGCAGCTTCAGGGCCGCCGTAGGTGACGCAGAACTGTTTGGGTTCGCGAGATTCGTCGTGAATGCCGCGGATTTTGACGAACTTTTGTCGGATGAGGCAGTCATCAGCGGGTCCAGTGCAAAACTCTGCTATCTGTACACCGCAGACCTTGACAGGACCCTGTCGCAAATATCGGATGTCACCGAAAACTTTATCTTTGCATGCGACCGGGAAATGTTGAAATTCAGCTATCTTTTCGATATGCTGGTTACGGGCGTTCTCCTCATTGTAAGCCTCATCCTGATCCTCATATCGTTTGTGGTACTGCGCTTTACCATCACTTTTACACTCTCTGAGGAGTTCCGCGAGATCGGCGTCATGAAAGCAATCGGCATACGCAGCATCAAAATCAGGGGACTGTATCTTACAAAATACGCCGCCCTTTCGATCATCGGCGCCGCACTCGGTCTGGTACTCAGTTTCCCGTTCGGCAGAATGCTGATGGACCTTTCCTCAAAATCAGTCATGATCAACAGTCAGAGCACCGCTTTGATCAATGTGATCTGCGCATTTCTGGTGCCGGCTGTCATACTCCTGTTCTGCCTCAGCTGCACGGGAAAAGTAAATAAAATGACCCCCATCGACGCTGTAAGAAACGGTCAGACAGGGGAGCGCTTCCGCAAAAAAAGCCTAATGAAGCTTGGCAGATCAAGACTCGGCACAACTGCGTTTCTTGCCGTAAACGATATTGTAAGCAGTCCCAGACGCTACGGCATCATCACCTTAACCTTTTTCCTGTGTATGTCTCTTCTGATCATCCTTTCCAATTGTACGACTTCTTTGACAAGCAAAAAGCTGCTGAAATGCTTTCACATGGCGGAATGTCATCTAGTCATAGATACAGGAAGCATGATGAACTTTAGCAGCGAGGATGGGCACGTAGAGCTGAAAAAATATCTTAGCGAGGTCGAACAGACGCTTGCAGAAAACGGAATGCCCGCAGAATGCATGCAGGAATTCGGAATGTACTCGACTTTCATGTACAAAGGACAGGAAAGCAGGGTCCTTGCTTTCCAAGGTACGGGTACTACAATGGACATGTACGAATACACCGAAGGCACTCCTCCCCAAAACAGCGGTGAGATTGCGCTGACAACCTATGCGGCAAGGGCGCTTCAGGCAAAGATCGGCGATACGGTTGTAATGTCCACCCCAGCCGGCGAAAGGGAATACCTTGTAACAGCCCTTTACCAGTCCATGCACAATTCGGGAATTGCCGCAACACTCTATTCCGGAGAGGATATCAATTATACCCAGTTCCTCATGACACCGGGTATGCAGATCAGATTTACCGATAACCCCGGCGATCAGGAAATCAGGCACAGAATGGATCAGATCAGGGAGCTTTTTCCCGAATTTACAGATGTGAAAACGGCAGGCGAATGGGTTAAGAAAACAACAGGCGTTGCCGACGCGATCGACGCGGTGAAAAAAATATCGGCTGCACTTACCATCATTCTTGCTGCGCTTGTCACCGTGCTCATGGAGCGTTCCTTTATTGTAAAAGAAAAGGCGGAAATCGCCCTTATGAAAGCGGTCGGAATGAAAAATTCCAAAATATACGCGCACCATACGACAAGATTTTTAATCGTCGTGACAGCGGCAGTAACTGCCGCCGAACTTTTGGGTATGCCCCTTACAAGGCTCTGCTTTAACCCCGTTTTCAGAATGATGGGACTGGAAATGGGCGTGGAATATGTCCAAAGTCCGGTTGAAATCTACATCCTGTTCCCCGCGGTCATTTTTGCAGCGACTGCCCAAAGCGCGTTTTTCACCTCGCTGTACACGAGAAAAATAAAGCCATCGGACACCGCTAATATTGAATAATACGCATTCACAAGAAAGGAAATCATCATTATGAATATTCTGGAAACAAAGGACCTTTGCAAAACCTATATCGTAAACAAGCGTCAGAATAACGTACTGAAAAACGTAAGCCTCGCCGTGGGCGAGGGGGAAATGGTCGCTGTCATGGGACCCTCCGGTTCGGGAAAGTCCACTCTGCTTTACGCCGTTTCAGGCATGGACGGCATTACCGCAGGAAAGGTTTTGTTCTGCGGAAAAAATATTGCCGAAATGAGCCAGAAAGAGCTTGCCGTTCTGCGTCTTGACGAAATGGGATTTATTTTCCAGCAGATGTACATGCTGAAAAATCTCACCGTTCTGGATAACATCATACTTCCTGCGGCACAGTCGAAAAAGAACAAGGAACCGCGCAGAGAAACGGTGCAGCGCTGTCGGGAGCTGATGCGTAAGCTGGGGATATCCGACATTGCCGACAATGACATCAACGAAGTGTCTGGAGGGCAGCTCCAGCGCGCCTGCATATGCCGCAGCATGATGAACAGACCGAAAATGATCTTTGCTGACGAACCTACAGGCGCGCTGAACCGCACTTCTTCCGACGAGGTCATGGAAGAGCTTGCAAAGCTGAACAGCGAGGGGACGACGATCATGCTCGTTACCCATGACGTCAAGGTTGCCGCAAAATGCACAAGAGTGCTGTACATCGTTGACGGGAACATCAAAGGGGAGTATAACTTAAACAAGTGTGAAGGTTTCTCTCAGATGAGAGAACGGGAACGCTCGCTGAATAACTGGCTTTTAGAGCTGGGCTGGTAGTGCCTGCGGTTCAAAGTTCGCAGGTTGAGAAAAAGGCATGGTTATGGATATAGATATTCTTATCGTGGAGGATCATAAAGAGCTTGCGGAGCTGCTGCGCGATTTCCTCCTTCGGGAAAATTACACGGCAGCCGTAGCACAAACGGGTGAAAAAGCCTTGTCGCTGTACGAAAAGTACGGCGCAAGGCTGATTGTGCTGGACATCCTGCTCCCCGACATGGACGGCTTCTGGGTATGCAGAAAAATCCGTGAGGAAAGCAATGTTCCCATATTGATCGTAAGTGCGAAAACCGACAAAGAGGACAAGCTCTGCGGTCTTGACACCGGTGCGGACGACTACATCGAAAAACCATACGACATTGACATCATGCTGGCGAAAATAAACGGCATATTTAAGAGGCGGTACGCTGTTGATGAAATCGTTGACGGCGATCTACGCCTAAACAGAATCAGCCGCACGGTTTACAAAAACGGGGTGCCGCTTGAAATGACCGCTAAGGAATTTGACCTGCTCCTGCTTCTCTTAGAAAACAATGGCAGAACCTTGAGTAAGGAATACCTTTTCGGGAAAGTCTGGGGCAGTGACAGTTTTTCGGAGCCGCAGACTCTGACAGTGCATATCAAATGGCTGCGGCAAAAAATTGAAAATGACCCAAAAAAACCGAAAAAAATACTTACTGTTTGGGGAGTCGGTTACAAATATGAAAGCATTTCATAAACTATTTGCAGTGATGACCGCGGCGATAGCCATCCTGTTTGCCGCGGCAAATATCATACTTATGGCGGACAAAACCGGTTCGGGCGGCAGACCTTACCGCGTGGAGATCCGCCGTCTCGCACGCCAAATAAAAACGGACGGTTACGCCGACGTCTCGGACTGCGAATATGTGACGGGAATTGAAAAATACAATGAGAATTTTTTTGATGCAGACAGCGACTATGCCATCCGCGAAATAAACGGGGAACTGTACCGTTTTGATTACAGAACTGACAAAAGCAGTGACAGGACGCAGCTTATTATTACAGTAAATGTGATTCTCGGCGTTATGGCAGTCCTGATCATCTTCGTCATGATATACGTGAAATCAGCCATTCTCGCCCCCTTCGAACGGCTGAAAGACGTTCCCTACGGATTGTCAAAAGGAAACCTGACCGTACCTGTAAAGGAAACGAAAAGCCGCTATTTCGGACGTTTTGTCTGGGGCGTTAACATGCTCCGCGAACATATCGAGCAGCAGAAAGAGCGGGAGCTTCAGCTTCAGAGAGACAAAAAAATGCTTCTGCTGTCTCTGTCCCATGACATTAAAACGCCGCTTTCGGCGATCAAGCTGTATGCAAAGGCGCTGTCAGACGGACTGTACGAAAACCGCGAAAAGCAGCTTGAGACCGCCGGAAGCATCAACACGAAAGCCGACGAAATCGAAAGCTACGTTTCACAGATCATTACCGCATCAAAGGAGGATTTCCTAAGTTTCGATGTGAATATGGGGGAATTTTATCTTTCCATGCTTGTAAACAGGATCAAAGAATATTACACAGAAAAGCTGTCCCTGATCGGTACGGATTTTTCGGTATCCGATTATACAGACTGTATTTTGAACGGAGATTTCGACCGAAGCGTCGAAGTCGTGCAGAATGTGATGGAAAATGCCGTAAAATACGGCGATGGGAATCATATTGCGCTTCATTTTTCTGAGGAAGACGAATGTGCTCTGATCACTGTCTGCAACAGCGGCTGTACCCTTGCGGACACGGACTTACCCCATATTTTCGACAGCTTCTGGCGCGGTGCAAACGCTGAAAACATAGCGGGAAGCGGTTTAGGACTTTACATCAGCCGTAAGCTTATGCGGAAAATGAGCGGAGAAATTTTCGCGGAAATACAGGACTGTTCTATGCACGTTACGATGGTGTTTACAAAGGTATAATATCAATCTGCTCCATACTTTTCTCCGCAACATCCGCGATCTGTATTAATGTATAACCTTT
Source organism: Lachnospiraceae bacterium UBA7050 (assembly GCA_002493905.1). GTDB lineage: Bacteria > Bacillota > Clostridia > Lachnospirales > Lachnospiraceae > DLAJ01. The sequence continues at coordinate 7,543 of DLAJ01000016.1, forward strand.
TTGCGCACATATTCTGTTTCAAAAATATTCAGTTTTAGCGGATAGCCGCTGAAAATGCCTCAGTTTTTCCAAAACAGTTCCAATCGTTTGTCTGCTTCTGCTTCACTCAATCCGGCTTCCGTAAGCAGCTTCTGCTTTACAGACTCCCTGCTCATCCCCTGTTCCTGACAGGTACTGATCAAAATATGGCATAAAGCAGATTTCTCCTGTTCTGCTTCCTCTGCCTTCTTCTCGGCTTCCTCTGCCCTCCGTCTCTGCTCGGCTGTGTTGCGGCGCTCTAACTGAATATCCATCTTTTCCATATTCTCCCATAAATATCCCATGTTGCCACCCTCCACTTTCTTTACAAAATCCGTCGTCTCCTCCGACGTCAGATTCAGCCGGCTGCATAAGCTCCTCACTGCCGCCGCGATGATCTCCGCTGCATCCACCGGCACGCGCTGCATGATTCCATTGAGCCGTTTTGGTGAAATATCCTTTATTTCCTCAAAGTCCTTTGCCTTTTGGATCTTATTTAGCAGCATCAGCAGGGAAATCGCATCCTCTTTTGACAGCAGTTCCGCATTACTGTAATCCTGCGCCCTCACAAGCCGATAGGTGAAATCCGGTATATACGCAGTAAACAAATCTCCAAACAGAATCCGCTCCTTCAAACTTCTTGCGGCTGTCCATTCCCCGCTTCCCTCATAGTAGACAATCGGGTAAATCGGCGGATAGCGGAAGGCTTTTTGTTTGTTCCTCCGCGCCCTCCGAAAAGTCTTCTCTCCCTCTTTTTCCCCTGACGCTTCCGGATGCCCTTCTGTCTCTGCCCTGTTTCCTTCTTCCCTCAGTTCTTGTGCCGCTTCGTTCTCCCATATGCAGACCATATATTTGAGGATCTGCATGGTCACATCATAATCGACGCTGCTTTTATGTTCGATCAGGGAAAGAATATAGATATCCTGCGTCTCTCCGTCTGCCTGTCCCCGTACATGAACCTTCTTTACCGTGTCTGACTGGAGCTCCACTTCCCGGAACAGGTGATAACGCTCTGTGACATCCTCAATGTCCTCCGGCTGCACGTTAGCAAACATCGGCAGTCCCGAGTAATCCCTTAAAAACTGTGCGCAGAGCGTATGATTTCCAAAAATGCGTTTGCTGCTTACGTCTGCTTCCTGATTTCTGCGCATTTCACAATTGGCTGTCTTCTTTGACGGCTCAGGCGCAGACTTCTTCTGTCCTTTTTTGTACTTCATGTTTTCCTCCCGTTCCGTACAGGAGAAAAACGATTCCGCTTTCCGCCCGTACTTTGTTTTCTTCGTTTGTTGAATTTGTTTGGCGAAAAGCCTGAAATGTGCACTTTGATACTTAGAATTTCAAAGATAGGGGAACTCCCATGAAATGTATCTTTTGTGCGAAATGAATTTCTTATAAAAAACTATAGCATCTGCCGCAGGCATACGCAAGCAGTTTTTTCCCAAAAATACCAGTTACTCCCAAGAATTATACTTTGTTCCGGGTCCATACTTATAATACGGTGAAAAAGAATCACAAAGGGATTCTTTTAATTCAATTTCTTATGATACTTTTCTCATATGAATAGTCTAACTTCGGGTATTCAGCTAATTCAGAACAAATCACTGTGACTTCCGGTTCTTGCCAGGTACAAAATCAAATCTTTCCGAAACTTGGTCGTTGGTCTTATTTTATAATTCAATGTAACAGTTCCTCCATCATTTCATCCACATCCGTATAGGTTTTCCCCAAAGAAGAATCCTGCTTCATTCGTTTGACCTCTTCTATCGCTTCTATCGTTTCCTTATTTGGAACTTCTCTTGATATTTCAAACGGAATCCTTTGCTCTCTGACTGCCTGCTTTGCCGCCAGCGTAAAAAAAGTCGTCATATCCATGCCAAGATCAGACATTAATTCCTGCAGCTGCGCTTTGATGTGCGCATCCATCCTCATTGTTATATTGGTTGTCGCCATAATACCGATACCTCCTTTTTTCTATATCATATTCCAGCGCATGTACGTTGTCGATACATTGCACACCATTTTACTTTTTCGAGCTATCACCATCATTCAGTACTGCAATTCAAGGTTACAAACAGATTCCATAACCTCATTTTTACCAAAAATACAGCGGGACAGCCAAAGCTGTCCCGCCGCTATATATCCTGCTGTCCGCCTACCGCAGCGACGCCATATACAGGTTATAATACGCACCCTTCTTCGCAATCAGCTCCGATGCGCTTCCTTCCTCAATGATGCGCCCGTCGTCAATGACGAAAATGCGGTCCGCCTTTTTGATCGTCGATAAGCGGTGCGCGATCACAAAGCTCGTTCTTCCCGAAAGCAGATGCTCAATGCCCTGCTGTACCAGCACTTCGGTCTGCGTATCAATACTGGAAGTCGCCTCGTCCAAAATCAGAATCTTCGGCATTGACACCATCGTGCGCGCGAACGCAAGCAGCTGGCGCTGTCCAATGGACAGACCGCCTCCGCGCTCGGAAAGCTCCGTGTCATAGCCCTTAGGCAGACGCATAATAAATTCATGCGCATTGACCGCCTTTGCCGCCGCCTCGATCTCCTCGTCCGTCGCGTCGAGCTTTCCATAACGGATATTCTCTTTGATCGTCCCCGAAAATAAGAACTGATCCTGCGTCATGATGCCCATCTGCTTACGCAGGCTTTCAATCGACACAGTTTTGATATCCTGCCCGTCAATACGGACAATGCCGTCCTGCACATCGTAAAAACGGCTGATCAGGTTGACGATCGTGGTCTTTCCTGCTCCGGTCGGACCCACAAGCGCAATCGTCTCACCCGGCTTAATATGAAAACTCACATCATCAAGCACCTTATGCTCCCCGTCATAGGAAAACGAAACATGTTCAAAATCGACCGTTCCTTTGATTTCCCCGATCTCATGCACGCCTTCGGCGTCCGTAATTTCCGGCTCGGTGTCAAGCACCTCAAAGATACGCTCGGCGCCCGCAATATTCGTCACGATCTGATTATAAAAACTGCTTAAATTGTTGATCGGCTGCCAGAACATATTAATATAGGTTCCAAATGCAAGGAACGTACCGAGCGTCACCTTATCCACGCCCAGAATCACGATGCCGGTAAAGTACAGGCAGATACAGCCAAGCCCCCACGTAAAATCAATGACCGAGCCGAACGCATCGCTGATGCGCACTGCGCTCTTAAAGGAATTGCGGTGTTCATTCACCAGCCCGTCAAACGTCCGCTCCGTCTCTTCCTCCGCTGTAAAACTCTGTATGATGCGCATACCCGACATATCCTCATGAATGAACGCGTTTAAGTTCGAGGACTTCTTGCGGAACGCCTGCCAGCGCGGGTGCGCTTTTAACTCGATCAGTACCGTCCCGACCGCCATAAATGGCGTGCTTAATAATGATGCCGCCGCGAGCAGCGGATTTTTGGCAAACATGATCACGACAACTGCAATGACCGTCAAAAAATCAGGGATCAGCGTCGTCACGCAGTTGTTAAGCACATCCTTTAAGGAATTAATATCCCCGATAATCCTGCTCAATATTTTTCCGGTCGGTCTGGAATCAAAAAACTTAAAATCCAGCGTCTGGATATGGGTGTACAGCTCCTGTCGGATCGTCAGCAAAATCTTGTTACACACTTTCGCCATAATATACATCCGGAGCTTGACGGCAAACACAACCAGTACGTTGACTGCAAGCGCCGCGATCATCAGCTTTACCAGTCCTGTATCATCGTTTCCGCGGATATGCGTGTCTATCGCACGCTCCATAATCAGCGGATTAATCAATGAAACCGCCACGCAGTAACCCATCAGCAGCAATACGCCGATGATCTGCAGTTTATATTGAAATAAATACCGGAACAGGCGTGCAAGCGTCTCGCGCTTGCTTTTTTCCACGCTCTGTTCGTCGCTTTTATAAGAATTGACCGCCATGCTTACGCCTCCTCTCCCGCGTCTTCCGGCAGCGCTTCATGCTGCACGCAGTAGGTCCCATAGTAAAGTCCCTTTTTCTGAAGCAGCTCGTCATGCGTGCCGCGCTCCGCGATCGCGCCGTCCTTCATTACCAGAATCATATCCGCCTCGCGCACAGCGCTGATACGGTGCGCAATGATCAGCTTGGTCGTATCCGGAAGGTTTAACAGCGTCTGCTCGATCGCGCGCTCCGTCTCGGTATCAAGCGCCGACGTGGAATCGTCCAACACCAGAATCGGTTCTTTTTTGGCAAGCGCACGCGCAATGCTGATGCGCTGCTTCTGTCCGCCCGATAAACCGACGCCGCGCTCGCCGATGACCGTCTCATACTGATCGTCCATGCGCTCGATAAAGCCGCCCGCCTGCGCGTCATGCGACGCTTTCCGGATCGTCTCATAATCCGTCAGGTCATGTTTGCCGAGACGCACGTTCTCACTGATCGTATCGGAAAATAGAAAGACGTCCTGCATGACGATCGAAATATTGCTGCGAAGCTGTTTTAAGGTTAAATCCCTGACATCCACACCATCCACGCGCACGCATCCGTCCGTTGCATCGTAAAGCCTCTGCAGCAGATATACGATCGAACTCTTTCCCGCTCCGGTTGCTCCCATAATACCGATTGTCTGCCCTGCCTCGACCGTAAATGTAATATCTTTCAAAATCTCATATCCATCCGCTTTATGGAACGATACATGGTCAAATTCAATCTTTCCACGGACCTGATCGAGTACAATCGGCTGTTCTTTTTCCACAATGACCGGCTTCTCCGCGCAGAGCTTCCGCAGCTTGCGGTTCGATGCAAACGCCGAAGAAATACTGTTTGTCAGCCAGCCGAGCATTTCCATCGGCCATACAATGTTATTGGAATACTGCACAAACGCACTCAGCTCTCCGAGCGAAAAGCCCGAATAAATGACCTCATAACCGCCCATCAGTATCGTCACAAGCGGCAGTACCTTTGCGATCACGCTAAAATACGGATAATAGCGCACAAACACTTTCGACTGCTTCATATTCAGCTCGTAATAGCGGTTATTATGCTTTAAGAATTTTCCGATCTCATGCTTTTCCCTCGCAAACGCCTTCACGGTACGCACGCCCGCCAGGTTTTCCTCTGCAACCGTATTTAATGCCGCGTTTTCCTCGCTGATCTCCTCATAGACAACGTCCAGCTTTTTCTCCATGACAACCGCAATACAGCCGCATGCGATCATCGAAACAGTCGGGACAATTGCGAGTTTCCAGTTCAGGTGATACATGCAGAACAGCACGATCCCCGTATGTAAAGCGACTTCTGTGATCAGCATGCCGACATAGGATGCGCCGTCCCAGATACGGTCCACATCGTCCTTGACACGCGCCATCAGCTCGCCGGTTCCGGTGCGGTCAAAAAATTCCGCGCTCAAGCCCTGCACATGGGAAAACACATCCCTCCTGACTTCCAGCGCCACCTTGGAGCCGGTCAGATCGCAGAGATATTCTTTCGCATATTGAAACACACATCTGCCGATACCGATGCCCAGAAACGCCAACAGCAGATATTTTAATTTTGCCATATTGCCGCCGACAATGACATCATCCACGATGTGCTGCGTGACGACCGGGGAAAGCAGGTCCAAAACCACCGACGCCGTAAGTGATATGGCTGCAACAAGGTATGGCCACTTGTGTTTCCATAAATACATTCTTAACTTCTGCATGACAAATGCTGCTCCTTTCAAGTTTCCCAGCCGCCGGAAAGAGTTTGTGCCCAGCAAATTCTTTCGAAAAATTCCCTTAGGGGACGCTTCCGGGACTGCAAAATTTCCTATAGATAAAAAAAGAATACCGCCGTATGCGATATTCTTCTCCATTCCTTTTCTATCGCGCGACCGGCTCTTATCATGGCTTTCGGAAATTTCCGGCAGCCGGCATCAATCCCGCTGCTCCTGTCTCCTGCTGCCAAATATAAAAACAGACTCTGATAATCCATGATTACCAAAGCCTTCTCCGATTCGCGCCCTCATGCATCCACATGCATGAATCATGGAATGACACAAAGTCTCCCTGTCATTCCAGCCGCGCCGTATGTCTGATCAGATCGTTTGGGCGGAGGTAATCATGTTCCTGCCATATTTCGTAAAATGATTAAAATGCGCTGAAACGTTCCCGTTTCCTGTCACAGTTCGAAACATACGGTTACCTCCTTCCTGTCTGTGCAGCCATACCCGATTGTATGAGCCGTTATCCGCGTTTCAAAACAGATACTATCCCTATTCTAATATGATTTGTTTATTTGTCAACTCTTTTTTTGAAATTCAACAAATAGTTGGTTTTCATCAACCATCGGTTGTATGAAGCTTCCCATCTTTATCGTGATAAGCAGAACCATCATCAACGCTTCCTTAGAAATAGTACATGGCAACTCACCACACTTTACCAAGTCCTCCTATCTCAATATCTATGGTTGATATGTCAACCAAATCATTGGCGGCAATGATACTGCACTTGAATTTGAATCTAACTTAAGCCAATATTCTTGTCCGACCGAATCTTTCCATATAGTATGTCCATATTCTTCTGAAGGCAGACCATACATTTCAGTAAAAAGCTCTGTAATTCTTTCCACTTGTTTTGAATAATCTGCAAAAGTTTCCCCTTCTTTTAACATGTAATACCAAGATACCCGGTCAATACTTTCTTTCTCATTGTTTCTATACCATACAGAAAGTTCACCGACCAATCCGACAAATGAAACATTACTATAATGATCAGTATTATATTCTGTACCAGTTAGATCTGGTTCTCCAAATTTTTTATGAACTTCTTCTTTAGTCATTTGCGGACTAAACTTTTCAAATGGTGAGTGATCCTTACTTACTGCTTTATACAGCGCAATAATTGCAACAACTGCAATTAAACATATTATGCCGATTTTAGCATATTTAATAATGGCAGCCGTTTTCTCCGGATGCAACATTCTATATCCACAATTAGGACAAGCAGATGCTTTGTCAGAAACTTCTTTTCCGCATTCAGGACATTTAATAAGCGCCATAATATCTTTCCTCCAAAAAAGTTATTTTATATATATTATCACACAAGAGATTTAATTTCTACAATCTTATACACAACTCTTCCACCGGTCTGAAATCCCCAAGCCCCTCCGCAGGGCAGAAAAAAGCCCACAGCGTTTGACAGGTGCGGGGAATCTGTCACAATAAAAGCACAAAAGAGGTACTGCCGATAGACGGTCAGTCCTTAGAATTTAGTTACTAAAAAAGTAACCGCATCCTTTGGCTGAGGGCGGTTACTTTTTTGTGTGGTTTATGTAAGCTATCAGGATTGACACGATGATTCCGAGAATCCCGTTATGGCAGTACCCCATAAATGTATTTTAACAGAACGCACAGGGCGGCACAAGACCGCCCAACTGTCTTTATTATTGAATGTACCATCCATTCCACCCACAAGGCTCCACTGACGCTGCATATAGGATTTCAGATTTTCCGTGCTTTGCCAATATGCCTCACAAGCCATTAACACTATACTCTCTGCCAGAGCAGCATACTGTCATGGAACGCAGCCATCATCCTCCCTGTATCTTTCATCCATGAAAGATAGGAGCGCACTGTGCTACCCACCAGCGCATACTGCTCAAAGTTCATGGTAAGCCCGTAGCCTTTGAACAATTCCTGCAAAATACGCTCAAAGCAGGCCGGCTCCTCGCAGATGGATAAAATCCTGTCCGCCACCTCATGTACCTTATCCCTGTTGTATCGGACAAGTTCCCTTATATCAGCAGATGCCTCCGCATGAGCGGGAACGAACACGGCAGCTTCCATCCCCTCCACCATATTCAGCGTTTCCAGATAAGCACCCACGTCATAAATGAATGAAACGGCATACTTATCCAGCGTCTCTCTGCTGCTGATGCAGTCTGCAAGGAATACCACACCGTCCGGCATACGGAACCCCGCCATGTCAAAGAAATGCCCCGGCAGCGGTATCACCTCGATCTCCTTCGGAAAACTTTCATCCGAGAAATCCGTCACACTGCTCTCCTGCGCCATCAAAAACTTATGCCTCAAATCCTTACACGGATAACCTCCGTAAAGAAAGGACGGCTCCAAGACCGGGAATTTCGTGAATGCCGCCTCGATGCCGCCGGAATAAATCTTGCACCCCGTCTGCCCCTGCAGGTATTTGTTACCGCCGATATGATCTGCGTTAGAATGGGTATTCAGTATGGCGGTCAGATGCCAGCCATTCTTTTCC
>DLAJ01000015.1 GCA_002493905.1 Lachnospiraceae bacterium UBA7050
TAAAGATCATATGCACAGGAAAGAAGTTCCAAAAGTAGAAAAGCATGATGATACAAGGCGGACCGATCGAAAATGTGCGGTCTGATACTTTACCCTCAAGAATGATCCGACGGTCATTTTTGAGGGTTTTTGCCACTTAAGGCGGATGACTTCCCATTGCAGTTGTTGACTTTTTTCAAGGGGTCTAGTATAGTTGAGAAAGGGTCTTTGACACTGGCATATTATGGAATACAGGTTCATGCGCAGTTTCAAAAGAGTGGAGCTTGTTCGGTACGGTTCCTTAGATGGAAGAGAGGCAGGGTACGGTTATGGCAGAGTATGTACGGGTTGCAGTGGACGTGATGGGCGGGGATTTTGCCCCGGCAGAGCCGGTGAAAGGCGCAGTCAGCGCGATCAACGAGAATAAGAAGATTCAGGTTGTCCTATACGGGGACGAGAAAACGATCAAAAAAGAATTGTCAGGTTATGAGTACGACGCCTCTCAGGTGGAAATCGTTCATTGCACGCAGAAGATAGAGACGGCGGAGCCGCCCGTGATGGCGATCAGAAGCAAGAAGGATTCTTCCATTGTGCGTGCGATGATGGATGTGAAGGCGGGGAAATGCGACGCTTATGTATCGGCGGGCAGTACGGGTGCAAACTTAGTCGGAGGACAGGTTTTGGTCGGACGGATCAAGGGCGTGGAAAGACCGCCTCTTGCGCCTCTTATGCCGACGGCAAACGGGGTTTCCCTTCTGGTAGACTGCGGTGCGAACGTGGATGCAAGACCGTCCCATCTCGTGCAGTTCGCAAAGATGGGGTCGATTTATATGGAACATGTTATGGGGGTAAAAAATCCGAGAGTTGGAATTGTCAATAACGGCGCAGAAGAAGAAAAAGGAAATGCGCTTGTCAAGGAGACGTTTCCTCTGTTGAAGAACTGCCCTGACATCAATTTTATCGGCAGTGTGGAGGCACGCGACATTCCATTCGGTATGGCGGACGTGATTGTCTGCGAAGCGTTTGTCGGCAATGTGGTACTAAAAATGTACGAGGGTGTAGGCGCCATGGTCGTAAAACAGATTAAGGATGGAATGATGTCTTCGTTCCGCTCAAAGCTGGGTGCCCTGCTTGTAAAACCGGCATTAAAGAGCACACTCAAACAGTTTGACTTAGAGCAGTACGGCGGCGCGCCGATGCTCGGTCTTAACGGATTGGTCGTCAAGACACACGGCAGTGCGAAATGCAATGAAATTAAAAATTCGATTTTCCAGTGTCTGACCTTTAAGGAACAGCAGATTAACGAAAAAATACGGGATATGATTCAAATGAAAGAAGACTGACGGGATCATAGGGATAACGGCATTTAGCCACGGCAATCAGCCGTGGCAGACAGCCGCAGCGGGATGGAATCAAACGAAAGAAGGATTTTTTCATGGAATTAGAAAAGCTGAAGCATGTGATCGCATCTGTTTTGAATGTCGATCCGAATGAGATTGAGCTGAAGACGACATTTATGGAAGATTTGGGAGCCGATTCCCTTGATGTGTACCAGATTATGATGGGTGTGGAAGATGAGTTTGATATCACGCTGGACCCGCAAAAGGTGGAAGAGATCAGTACCGTTGAGGAGGCGCTTGCACTGTTAAAGGCATCCGTCAAGTGAACCGCATAGAGGGTAAACCGGCAATCTTATGAGAATCCCCGCATGCCCTGCCTGCGGGGATTAGAATGTGGAAAGTTTGAAAGTAAACTTTCAAACTACTTATTGGTGCAATATCGCAGGCATTTGCCTGCGATATGCAGGGGTATAAAAATGTAAGAGGGAAAGTGGATGGAGGAGTATACGGTAAGACGTTTGGAAGAAGTCATCGGCTATCATTTTTATAACGAACAGCTGCTGCGGCAGGCGCTGACGCACAGTTCTTATGCGAACGAGCGTAAGGTCAACCGCTGTGGTGATTATGAGCGTCTGGAATTTTTAGGGGATGCGGTATTAGAGCTGGTGACAAGCGAATTCCTATATCTGCGTTATCCGGAGTGCCCGGAGGGGCAGCTTACAAAGCTGCGTGCCTCCATGGTTTGTGAGCCGGCACTTGCGTATTGCGCGCGGGATTTAGAGCTTGGCAGGTATCTTTTTTTGGGAAAAGGGGAAGCGGCGACTGGCGGAAGGGGACGCGCCTCCATTACGAGTGATGTGATGGAAGCTATTATCGGAGCAATCTATTTAGACAGCGGGATTACACAGGCAAAAAGCTTTATTATGCGTTTCATTCTAAATGATATTGAGGACAAGCAGCTCTTTTACGACAGCAAGACGATCCTGCAGGAACAGATTCAGAAAACACCGGGAGCGGTGCTTACCTATGAACTGGTATCCGAGGAAGGACCGGAGCATGAGAAAGTGTTTGTCGTGAATGCATTGATTGACGGAAAGATCAGATCAAGCGGGAAGGGCAGAAGCAAAAAGGCAGCGGAGCAGGAAGCCGCTTATCAGGTACTGCTTGAGATGAAAAAAGAAGGAAAGGTTCATATAGAATGTACTTAAAAAGCATTGAAGTACAGGGCTTCAAGTCCTTTGCCAATAAGATTGTATTTCGTTTTCATAACGGGATCACGGGAATTGTCGGACCGAACGGGTCCGGAAAGAGCAACGTTGCGGATGCGGTGCGCTGGGTGCTTGGAGAACAGCGGATCAAGCAGCTTCGTGGAGCGTCCATGCAGGACGTTATTTTTTCGGGAACGGAGACAAGGAAGCCGCTTGGCTTTGCTTATGTTGCGATCACGCTTGATAATGCGGACCATCAGCTTGCGATTGATTATGACGAGGTGACGGTGGCAAGAAGGCTCTACCGTTCCGGTGAAAGCGAATATCTGATCAACGGAGCACCCTGCAGGTTAAAGGATGTCAATGAGCTTTTTTATGATACAGGAATTGGCAAAGAGGGCTACTCCATTATCGGACAGGGGCAGATTGACCAGATATTAAGCGGAAAGCCGGAGGAGAGGCGCGAGTTGTTTGATGAGGCGGCGGGCATTGTTAAATTCAAGCGCCGCAAGCTGACGGCGCAGAAAAAGCTTGCCGATGAACAGCAGAACCTCGTGCGTGTCAGCGACATTCTCGCGGAACAGGAAAAGCAGCTGGAGCCGCTTGAAAAGCAGTCGGAAAAGGCAAAGGTCTATCTGAAAAAAAGAGAAGAACTCAAGACTTACGATGTCAACGTGTTCCTCTTAGAGAACCGGCGCGTGAGGGAGCAGCTTGCTGACGTCGGAGAAAAGTATGAGATTGCAGGCAGTGATCTTGCGCAGACGACCGAGCGCCACGAAAAAATTAAGAGTGAATATGAACAGATCGAGCAGACGATCGAGGAGTTAAATGCGGCGATTGAGGCGGAGAGAACGTCGCTTACGGATACTTCCGTGTTACGCGGGAAGCTTGAGGGTGAGATCAATGTCCTAAAAGAACAGATTCACTCGGCGGAGGGGAATAAGACCCATTTTCAGGCGAGAATGGACAGTCTGACCGAAGATATCCGTCTTAAAAATATCGAGAGAGAATCGGTGCTGACAGATAAAAAGAATATTGATGATAAGCTTGATGAGACAAGTAAAGCACGGGAAAGTGCGCGGACGGAACTGCTCTTAGTCCAGAACCGGATTGAGGAGTTAAACAGCGGCATCGAGACGGATAAAAATACGATTATTCAGGCACTGAATGAGCGTGCGACGATCAAAACGCAGCTTGGACGATTAGACTCTATGATGGAGCAGATACAGATCCGAAAAGCGGAATTAAACAGCAGACTGCTGCGCGCCCGCTCCGATGAGGAGGAGCAGGACGCTGCGATCAAGGAACTGGAGGCGGAATTTGAGCGTATAACGGGGCAGATCACGGCGCTTAATCAGGATAAAAAGCGCATGGAAACGCGTCAGGAGGAAATTAAAGGCGAGCTTTCAGGAACGGATGCAAGGCTGATCAAGGCGCAGGAGCAGTATCATCAGGAAAAGTCGAAGTTAGACGCCATCATGAATTTAACGGAGCGCTATGAAGGATACGGCAACAGTATCCGGCGCGTGATGGAGCGTAAAGAAAAGGAAAAAGGCATTATCGGCGTGGTCGCCGATATTATTAAGGTAGATCAAAAATATGAGACGGCGATTGAGACGGCACTTGGCGGCAATATCCAGAATATCGTGACGGACGATGAGGAGACGGCAAAGCGCATGATTGCGTTCCTGAAGGAGAACCGTTTCGGACGCGCGACGTTTCTGCCGCTTACAAGTATTACGAAACCGCAGGAATTTAAGAATCCGGAGGCGATCAAGGAGAAGGGCGTTGTCGGAATGGCGGATGAGCTTGTCAAGACGGATTCGCGTTACCGGAATGTCGCGAAAGCCATGCTCGGAAGAATTCTCGTTGTTGACAATGTGGATCATGCGGTAAAAATTGCAAGAAAATTTGATTACGGCATCCGCATGGTGACGATTGAGGGCGAGCTGCTTGTGCCGGGCGGCGCGATCAGCGGCGGCGCGTTCAAGAATAATTCCAATCTGCTCAGCAGACGCCGTGAGATGGAAGAGCTTGAGAAAAAGACCGCTGACTTAAAGCAGCAGGTCGAAGACTGCCTGAATCGGATTGAGAGTATTAAGCGCGAGAGAAACGGACTGCGTGCCGACCTGGAAAATGTGAAAAACCGGATTCAGGAAATGTTTATAGAACAGAATACCGCGCGCTTAAACGTCATCAAAGCGCAGGAGCGCAGGGAAGAGACCGAGAAGGATTTTGGCGCACTGAAGACAGAACAGGGCGGTATTGAGGAGAAGACCGGCGAAATTGCCCGGGAAAAGGAAACAGCGGCGAAAAAGCTTGCAGATTCAGAGGAGCTTGAACGGACGCTGACAGAGAAGATCGGGGAAGCCCAGAGCATACTTGAGGAAATCCGGGGCAGCGAAAGTGAACAGGCGGCAAAGGTTTCCGAGTGGGATGTGGAAGTGCAGAAGCTGTTGCAGCGTCAGGAATTTGCGCAGCAGAATGTGGATCGAATCGACGGTGAACTCCTGCGTCTGGAAAGCGATCTTGCGCAGATTCATGAAGGAATCCGCAGCAATGATGAGAATGTCGCGAAAAAGCAGGAGAGCATCGAGCAGATTGAACAAACGATTGAGGCGTCCCATACCACGCAGAGCGAGACGGAGAAAAAGTTAAAAGAGGATACGGAAAGGCGTGAGGAATTAAGCGCAAAGCAAAAGAACTTTTTTAGTGAGCGGGAAGAATTGTCCACACGGATGAATGCGCTGGATAAAGAAGTATACCGCTTAAACGCACAGAAGGAGCGTCTGGAGGAATCCATAGAAACCCAGATCAACTATATGTGGGACGAGTATGAGATTACTTTAAGTGATGCGGCGGGGTTAAGGGATGAGGAAATGACGGATTTGTCCGCCATGAAAAAAGAGATCGCACGCCTAAAAGATGAGATTCGTAAACTTGGCGACGTCAACGTCAACGCGATTGAAGATTACAAAAATTTATCAGAGCGTTACAACTTCTTAAAAACGCAGCATGATGATCTTGTTGAGGCAGAAAAGACTCTGGAACATATCATTGAGGAGCTGGACACGGCGATGCGTGAGCAGTTTAAGGAAAAGTTCGGGGATATCTGCCGCGAATTTGATAAGGTATTCAAAGAACTGTTCGGCGGTGGAAAGGGCGAACTGGAGTTACAGGAGGATGAGGATATTTTAGAGGCCGGCATCCGTATTATTGCGCAGCCGCCCGGCAAGAAGCTTCAGAATATGATGCAGATGTCCGGCGGCGAAAAAGCACTGACCGCGATTGCGCTGCTTTTTGCCATCCAGAACTTAAAACCTTCTCCGTTCTGCCTGCTGGATGAGATTGAGGCAGCTTTGGATGAGAATAATGTCGGACGTTTTGCAAAATACTTACATAAGCTGACAAAGCATACGCAGTTTATTGTGATCACGCACCGGCGCGGTACGATGGAGAAAGTGGACCGTTTGTACGGCATTACGATGCAGGAAAAGGGAATTTCGGCGCTTGTCAGCGTGGACTTAATTGATAAGGAGCTGGATGCATGAGTGAAAAAAAAGGTTTTTTCGGTCGCCTAAAAGCGGGACTGACCAAGACGCGGGATTCCATTGTCCGCGGCATGGATTCTGTTTTCGGCGGCTTTAACAGTATCGATGAAGATTTTTATGAAGAGCTTGAAGAACTGATGATCATGGGCGATATGGGCGTGAATGCGACTTCCGGCATTCTGGAGCGCTTAAAAAAACAGGTGAAGGAGCAGCATATTAAAGAACCATCAGCCTGCAGGCAGCTTTTGATCGATAGTATCTGCGAGCAGATGCAGGTCGGTGAGGCGGCATATGAGTTTGAAAAAACAAAATCGGTCATCATGATCGTCGGCGTAAACGGCGTGGGGAAAACTACTTCGGTCGGGAAGCTGGCAGGACTGTTAAAAGGGCAGGGAAAAAAGGTACTCATAGCCGCAGCAGATACTTTTCGTGCAGCGGCGGGCGAGCAGCTCTCAGAGTGGTGCGCACGGGCGGGGGTTGAAATGATCGGCGGCACTGAAGGGGCTGATCCGGCGTCGGTGATCTACGATGCGGTCAATGCGGCAAAAGCGCGCGGTACGGATGTGTTGATCTGTGATACGGCAGGAAGGCTTCACAATAAAAAGAATCTGATGGAAGAGCTTCGCAAGATGAACCGTATTATTGACCGGGAGTTTCCGGATGCCCACCGTGAAAATCTGGTTGTTTTAGACGGGACAACCGGACAGAACGCATTGGTGCAGGCCCGTGAATTTGGAGATGTTACAGAATTGACCGGCATTATATTGACGAAAATGGACGGTACGGCGAAAGGCGGGATTGCTGTGGCGATCCAGTCCGAGCTTCAGGTTCCGGTCAAATATATCGGTGTCGGCGAGCAGATGGACGATCTGCAGAAATTCAACCCGGCAGAGTTTGTGGAAGCGCTGTTTGACAGAGCGGATAACGGGACGGATGCGGAAGAGAATCGTGCAGACGCAGCGGATAATGAGGGGAGCTGCATCGGATAATGAGAGCAGACGTACTGGAGCATAAAAACGCGGATGAAGAAAAATTGGAGCGTGGATATGAAAAAGATCACGGCTGCGAAAAAGATTACGTGTAGAAGCTGCAAAAAACAAAAACGAGAGGAAACAGGAGTGGAGGGTTACGATGGGAGCGGAAATGCTGACGTTGGAACGTTTTGAAGAAGCGTCTGAGATCGTGCGGAAAGTGACGAGTGAGACAAAGCTGGTTTACAGTGATTTTTACAGCAGACAGACAGGGAATAAGGTATACCTGAAACCGGAAAATATGCAGTTTACAGGCGCGTATAAAGTAAGGGGCGCCTATTACAAAATGACGACGTTGACAGAAGAAGAACGCGCACGCGGGATCATTACCGCTTCTGCAGGCAATCATGCGCAGGGGGTTGCATACGCGGCGCAGTGCTTCGGCGTGAAAGCAGTCATTGTGATGCCGACAACAACGCCGCTCATTAAAGTAAACCGGACAAAGAGTTATGGCGCGGAGGTTGTATTGCACGGTGACGTATATGACGAGGCGTGTGCACGGGCATATGAGCTTGCCGAAGAGCATGGATATACGTTTATCCATCCGTTTGACGATCTTGCGGTCGCAACGGGTCAGGGAACGATTGCGATGGAGATTTTTAAGGAGCTTCCGATCGTTGATCTGATTTTGGTTCCGATCGGCGGCGGCGGTCTTGCGACAGGTGTTTCGACATTGGCAAAACAGCTCAATCCGAAGATCAAAGTGATCGGCGTGGAGCCGGCAGGTGCAAACTGCATGCAGGTATCCCTGCAGAATGATAAAGTAACGACGCTCCCTTCTGTCAGCACGATTGCGGACGGAACGGCGGTAAAGACGCCGGGAGAGAAGCTGTTTCCGTATATAAAGGAGAATTTAGACGATATTATTACTGTGGAGGACGCCGATCTGGTTGTCGCATTCCTTGATATGGTTGAGAACCACAAGATGATCGTTGAAAATTCCGGGCTGCTCACGGTAGCCGCGTTAAAACAGCTTGATGTAAAAGGAAAGAAAGTGGTTTCCATTTTAAGCGGCGGCAATATGGATGTGATCACAATGTCCTCTGTTGTGCAGCAGGGACTGATTCTGCGTGACAGGATCTTTACGGTATCGACGCTGCTTCCGGATAAGCCGGGCGAGCTGAGCAGGGTGGCGGATGTGATCGCAAAACAGAATGGTAACGTGATCAAGCTTGAGCATAATCAGTTTGTCTCGATTAACCGGAATGCCGCTGTTGAACTGCGCATTACAATTGAGGCATTCGGTACGGAGCATAAAACCCAGATCATGCAGGCTCTGGAGAAAAACGGCTATAGCCCGAAGGCAGTGCGCACAGTGATCTAAGAGACACGCGCGGAACCGCTTCCGGTACCGGATATAACCGGGGATGGGGCCGGTTCTGATAAGCGGCGATGTCGTGATGCAGATAAGAGGATCATGAAACGGGTTAAAGAGGGGAAAAGCGCATGGGAGAACAGGAAAAGGACCTTAGAAGAGGAAAAACAGGGAAAAACAGCCTAAAGCGGGTGAGAGATGCTGTCCGGGTGTATCTGATGATCACGATTGGTACATTGATCTATTCAACGGGCATCAGCCTTCTGCTTGACCCGAACAATCTGGCGCCCGGAGGTGTTTCTGGTATTTCCATCATGTTAAGCCGTTTTACGCCGATTACGACTGGTACATGGATTTTGATCATCAATATTCCGTTACTTGCGGTCGGTTGGTGGAAGCTTGGAAGAAAATTTATTATCAAAACGATTTATGCGACCATCATGACGTCGTTGTTTACAAATCTGCTTGGCAGTGTTACGCCGGTTACGAATGATCTGATCTGTGCGGTTGTACTGGGAGGCATTGCGGTCGGAACCGGTATCGGGTTTGTGTTCCGGGCAGGCGGAACGACGGGGGGGATGGATATTATTGTGAAGCTTCTTCGGCTGAAATATCCATACTTAAAATCCGGGTCCATTTTTTTGGTGCTGGATATGGTTGTTGTCATAGTGTCCGGTTTTGTGTTCCAGAATCTGACGCTTGCGGTTTATGCCGGAATCGTCATCGCTCTGGATGCAAAAGTTATGGATGTGATTCTGTACGGGCAGGACGAGGCACGCTTGATTTATATTATCAGCGATAAGCACGCGCAGATTGCGGGGCGTCTCATGGCGGAGCTTGACATTGGCGTAACATACTTAGAGGGAGAAGGCGCTTATACCGAAAAGGATAAGAAGATTATTCTATGCGCATCCAGAAAACAGCGTTCTCCGGAGGTTATTAACATTGTGAAGGAAGAGGATGAGAGAGCATTCCTTATCGTTTCCAGCGCAAATGAGATTTTTGGAGAAGGCTATAAAAGCTATTGGACGGAGCAGCTCTAAAAAAGACTTTCGCGTA
This sequence comes from Lachnospiraceae bacterium UBA7050, assembly GCA_002493905.1. Lineage (GTDB taxonomy): Bacteria > Bacillota > Clostridia > Lachnospirales > Lachnospiraceae > DLAJ01. Next base: position 9,484 of record DLAJ01000015.1, read on the forward strand.
AGCGAAAGTCTTTCGAAGAAATGCCTTCGGCATTTCTTCTGGAACGCTTCGCGTTCTTCCGAGTTGAGGAAATTCCTATACATTCTAAAAGAGTTTCCGATACGTGAAAAAAGCGGCTTAAGTCAGCTGGGTACATTCAATTTCCGGCTGGTGGAAGCTGCTTTTTTTACGAAAATAAAAAAATAATTTGAAAGTAATTGACAAATCTTGCAAAAGTAGTACTATGATTATGAAGAAAAGTGATTATAGTATAAATACAAATGCTTCATTGGAGACAGTAAAAGATGCTGATAGTAGGTAGGTAAAGAATCAGCATCTTATTTTTAGAAAAAATAGATAAATAACAAGGAGTTATGGATGCGATGATAGAGAAACGTAAAAAAGACAGGATAAAAGGTGTAGTGATCTATGCTGCAATTTTGATAGTAGTTATGACAGCAGAGTATTTGATACTAACTGGCAGGGAGAAAAAAGCGGTGCAGACGGATAACAATATTGATTATCAAAGAATGTCTGTGCGTTATGGAGATATGGTGGATCAGATTCCGGTTCGACGCGCGGGGGAAAAGGAGATTACGGTGCTGCCCTGTGAGCGGACAGTTACACTGGTTGTTTATTTGTCAGAGGCATGCAAGAGCTGCGTGGATTTGCTTGCGGAGTATGAGCGTGTTTTTGGAATATTGGGGAAGGAGAATATCAGCTATGTATTTCTTTTTTCTGACCGTGTTCCTGTGACGATTGTTGAACAATACGGTATTTCTATGGATCAATGCTATACAGTGGATCATTCCGTAGAACTGGCGTTATCGACCCCGACGTGGATATACATAAATAGTGATTATTCCAAATTGAGTTATATATAATCTTTAAGGAGCTATTTCCATTTGGGAGGGAATCAAAATGAAACTGGGGAAAAACAAGATGATACTGGGCGTGCTGATCGTTTCCATAATGTCCGGTGTCGTGGGATGTGCAAAAAAAGAATCTGATGCGGTGGGAAAGCCGGATGAAGAGGAGTCATATGAGGATACGTCGGCAGATAATATATTGGAAAGCGATTTGTCGGAACCGGAAGAGGGCAGAGAGCAGAATGCGGAATATCCGGATCCGGTTCTTTTCCCGGAGACGTTTGCATTTGAATATGAGGTATGGCAGAAGAATTCAACGCAGATCAAGACGCCCGGAGGAATTCTTCCGGTGGGGGACATGGTATTGGTCTGCGATACAGGAAATCATTGCGTGGTGCGCCTGACAACGGAGGGCGTTTTTGTGGAAAGCTATGGAGAACTCGGCTCTGAAAGCGGAAACTTTATCGAGCCGACTGCCCTTCTTTTTTATAAAGATGAAATCTATGTATTGGATTCGGGAAACAGGCGGATTCAGGTATTTGATAAGACGATGCAATTTGATCGGGAGATTCCATTTGAGGCATCGCTGAAAGAAAGCCAAAAATATGTGGATATGGCGATTGACGGCGACGAAACGATTTATCTTGTTGCCGATTCTCCTTATCGGGAGGAGTCGGGTCTATTCTATATAGAGGATGGTGCACTTTGCCGGATTCCATGCGATTTTTCCGGATATTTGGCAGAGCAGGACGGAGTTGTGTATGCAGTGGATACATGGCAGTTTTATACCGCAGAAAATGGATACGGTAAAAGGCCGGGAGAAAATTGGCTCTATGAGGTTGGCAAAAGTGAACTGAAAAAAGTTTGCGAACTTCCATACATGTATGCACCAATGGATTTTATTGTGAGCGGAGAAGAGCTTTATACCGTATCGACAGTTTGGGGAGAAATGAACCGGGTCTCGAAAGACGGGGAGCTGTTGGAAGCACTATTCTATATAGAGGGTATACAGGCGCATAATATGTATGTTGGTATGCAGGATGAGAATACTTTTTATGTAGCAGATACAAAGGGGTATTTATATAAAGTGATTCGGGCAGAAGGGGAGCAATAGA
>DLAJ01000022.1:0-172 GCA_002493905.1 Lachnospiraceae bacterium UBA7050
GTTCAATTCCCGTCGGAGTCATTTGAAGATTATATTATGTTTTGTGGGAAAGAATCTGTTTAGGTAACAAAACTTAGGAAACAAAACATTTCTTGGAAATATTTTTTACAAGGAACAGAGGGATATGTTTTGCATATCATATGAATGATGGCGACTTAGCCAAGTGGTAAGG
>DLAJ01000022.1:534-815 GCA_002493905.1 Lachnospiraceae bacterium UBA7050
TTTGCGTTCCGCAAACTCTTTTTTTCTTTCCAATCTATCTGTAATCTATGGAAAATGCTTTTGCTTACAAACGAGATCAGGTTTGTGGCGCGTCGTTTTGAATTTCGAAAATATATACAAAAATTAGCATAAAGATTGGTACAAAATTTATGTTAAAATAATTTGATGAGGCTGGTAATATCTAAATAATTATGATAATATAGTACTAAGAATAATCGTGGGTGCATGTCCCTTTCTTTATAATGCCAATTGTTGATTTGATGAATTGATGAATTGATGAA
>DLAJ01000022.1:1124-3610 GCA_002493905.1 Lachnospiraceae bacterium UBA7050
ATGAATTGATGAATTGATGAATTGGCGCAGGTGATTGTTATGAATATTAAAAAAATTGCCAATGTTGTGATACCAATCATATTGGTATCGGTGATTGGGATTGCATTATACAAAGTGATTACGATACAGATGGAGTATCAGGAAGCGGAGGAGGAGTATAACGAACTGGCAGCTTACATTATTGAGGTACCAATTGAGAGCAGCGAACAGCCAATTCAAAATGATATTGATGAAGTCGGCAAAGAAGTGATACAAATTCCAGAGGATGAGGGTGGTTTAGACGAAGCGCAGGAGAGGGCTCCGCTGAAAGAGATGGGGCAGGATGCTGGACCGGACGCTCAAACTGCCCAAGCTGTTACGCGGTATATTGATGAAGAGGGCCTTCGGGCAGTGAATGGAGATTATTGTGCATGGCTGCGTATTCCGGTTCTGAATATTAGTTATCCGCTTGTTGCAGGAACGGATAATGAATATTATCTTCATCATACATTTGAGAAAAAATATAACGGTGCGGGCTGTCTGTTTGTTGACTGCGAGACGGCGGCAGATTTTAGTGACCGGAATACCTTTATATATGGTCATAATATGAAAAATGGCTCCATGTTTGGCGGACTAAAGCGTTTTCGCAGGGAACAGGGGCTGTGTTCCGCCGATCCGTATTTTTATATACATAGGGGAACGACCGTATATCAGTATGAGATTTTTGCGTATTACACGACAGAATACACAAGTAGTACATACCGCCTTATTGATACGGAAGAGGAATATGATTTATATGTGAGCGAAGCGCTGGGTCTGACAGAATATGTGCCAAGTCATCCTTTAGATTTTTCGCAGCGGCCGGATATTGTTACGTTGAGTACCTGTTCCGGTGCGGGAGGAACGACGGAACGAATGGTGGTACATGGCGTTTTGGTAAATGTGGAATAAAAATAATGACTTCTGCGCGGTGTTGCGTGCAAGAGGGTCTTTACATATAGTATCAAAGGGGTGCTATTGTGGGAAATGGAACGTTGTTGTTCCAAGGAAGAAAGGGGGGTGAAAACAGAATGAGGACGCTAAAGAGGCTTATGATAAGTCTCATGGCAGCGGCGCTTGTGATGGGGAACGTAGCGGCGTTAATGACATTTACGGTAAGAGCCGAAGAACAGGACGCAGAACAGGCACCGGACAGCGAGGGTGGTGTTGAGACGGATGCTGTAAATGCTGAAGCGGATGCCACAAATGATGAAGTGTCTGAAGAGGATGATACGAATGCCGGGGTCACGGGCGATGCGGAAAATTTGAACGCGGCCGGAAATGTGGATGATAGTCCTGTCATAACACCGGCTCCGCAGCAGATCGTGACTGCTGGCGGTACAACATTGGAAGGCGCACAGGCACAGGCGGTACTAGATTTTCTTGACACATTAAAAGTGACAGAAGACTTTGCAGTATATGCAGATACGTATCAGTCTGAAAGCAACCATGTTGAGGGTAATATTGCGGTTAATCATTTAGAGAGCGATAACTTCTTAGTGAAGGGTAGCGTATCGGACGAAGAGCTGGAAGGCGGAGATTATTCTTATATTGGTGAAGCAAGTGGACTGGTAGGAAGCGCAGATTCTGTAGTGCTGCATGGCGATGCGGATTTAGAGGGCAGCGTCAACGACGAGGGAGAGAGCAAACCAGCGCCGGGTACGCAGAATGCAGATGGAACAGTGCTTGTAGATGTCAGCTCTGCAATCAATTTGGAGGAAGGCACAGTTGACGTGGAGGAACTTGCAAATGTGCTGGAGAACGTTGAAGAGTTAGATGTCGAAGCAGAAGAGATTGCAGAGACAATTCAGATCAATGAGAATTTGAACAGAATTGCCGATGCTGCTGATGCAATGGATCAGGCATTGCAGGACGTTAAAGTAAATGAAACTGTAGCAGAAGAAGGACAGCCGGTTGATTCTGCAGCTTGTGTTGCAGTAGATACTGTAACTGGTATGCTGACAGACAATACGCTTAAAAAAGGCGATATCGTTGTAATTGATGTATCAGTAGACGCATTAACTCAGTGTGCACATGCCGAGAATTCTCTTCAGGGCAGCCTGAAGAATCTCTATTTGGCTAATATGGAAGTTGGCGCAACCTTATTAGTCAGAGTGAACACCGAGGGGACGGATACAATCACAATCACTGTTCCTATGTTTCAAGAGGAGCATGGTACTGCAAACGGATATCTGATTTGGGATTTTGGTACATTTAGTGGAACGATCAATGCGGACAGCTGTGTGACGGCAGGAGTGATCGTTGCACCAAATGCAGAGCAGGTAATTGTAACCGGTACATTGGAAGGACGCGTTATTACCGATACGTATAACCGGCCAAATAGTTCGGAGACACATCAGCCGTGGATGCCGCTTAGTACACCGACACCGACGATTCCAGTTACTCCGTCGCCCAGTGTAACGCCCGAACCGACGCCGACGGATGAGCCGGAAGTTACACCGACGGAA
>DLAJ01000022.1:3965-39469 GCA_002493905.1 Lachnospiraceae bacterium UBA7050
GCCGGAAGTTACACCGACGGAAACACCGAGTGAGGAGCCGACACCAACACCGACGGATGAGCCGGAGGTTACACCGACGGAAACACCGAGTGAGGAGCCGACACCAACACCGACGGATGAGCCGGAGACAACGCCGACTGTAACAATCACGGATACACCGACACCGACAAGCTCAACACCTGTGCCGACGACAACGGTAACGATAACGGACGTACCGGTACCGCTTGCTGATACGCCAGAAGAAGGTGAGGTACTTGGTGCAAGACGTTCGCCTGTTGTTCCGGAGCAGGGAGAAGTACTTGGTGAGAGACGGGCTCCGCAGACTGGAGATATGGCTGAGACCAATATGTGGCTGACGGTACTTTTTGGAGCCGCTGCAGGATTGGGAACGTGGGCATTCTTAAAAAAACGGGATGAGAAACGTTCACAGGCGGGGTAAATAAAAAGAGTATTTAATACGATATAATCACAGGATTAAAAATGAACCTGACTTGATGGAAATGGAAGCAGGAGGAGGTGATATTATGAAAAAGTTGGTAGCGACGCTTTTGCTGGCAGTGATGATTGTTTCAGCCGTCGGGTGTGGGAGCACGAAGGGCGAATTGGATCATGAGGGTGCTTTCCGTGAGTTTGATCCGGATGACACAAGCGTCTATATCGACGACGGATATACTGCCTTAATCAGTTCCGTAGAGAATGCCAATATGACGGATGCGGAAAAGCAGCGCTGCGCAGAGCTTCGGGCAATGGCAGTTGACGCACTTGAGCTTGTGAACCGTCAGCGTACAGCGGCAGGGCTTCCTGCACTGGTATGGAGCGATGAGCTAGCAGTTGCGGCAGATGTCAGAGCAAATGATGAGATGGTGCGTTCTTTCTCGCATACGCGGCCGAATGGTTCAGAATACTGGACTGTGAACAGTGATATCATCTGGGGTGAAAACCTCGCAAAAGGATATAATACCTCAGAAGGCGTTGTTGCGGCATGGATGGCATCTCCGACGCATGCGGCGAATATTCTGGATGCAGGTTTCGTAACTTGCGGAATTGCAGTTTATGAAGATGCGGACGGTAAGCTCTACTGGGCACAGGAATTTGGATATTGATCTTAAGACAGTAGGTAATGGATATACGGAATAGAAGTATTCCAAAAAGGACATTTCTACGGAGACCGCAGTGTTTTCGGGAAATGTCCTTTTTGATTTGCAATAAGCCGGAATCGTTCTATAGCGTACATCTATGTGAATATAAGATCATACGGATGGAACGGTTATCCGGTTCTAACAGAAAATGGGTAGCATTTCTCGGCAAATCATTGTACAATGGGCGTATGGAAAAAAGGAAAATTAGGATAAACGAAGCATGGCTTACAGCTGTAACAATTTTATATTTTTATCTGCCTATTTTTTTATTTTTATTTACATGGGTGAAATGGTATTTTGCAGTTATTGTCAGCGCTCTGCTGATTCCTGCTGTCGCGAGAATGGTGTATGATTACCGAAAAGACGGGTGGGAAGAACTGACAATTGGTTACGGCACCTGCACTACAATTGTGATTTTGGTGCTGCTTTTTGCTTATTATATGGGCTACACAGGTGGTGCGCCTCAGTGTGCAGATTGGAATAAGCATAATGCCGTGCTTCACGATCTGACGACCAGAAAATGGCCGGTTTATTATGAGACGCGGGAACGCTCCATGCTCACCTATTATATTGCCCAGTATTTGGTTCCGGCTATGCTTGGAAAACTCTGCGCGTCCTTTTCGGTTACACAGTGGGCGTTGTTTTTTTGGAACGGAACCGGAATCCTGCTTGTGCTGTTCCATTTGTTTTATGCAGTGCGGGCGCAGAATTGGAAAAAACAGCTTGGTACGCTCGCAGTATTTTTCTTTTTTGGCGGCATGCTCCCGATCGCACAGCAGCTGCTTTCTATTTTATTCGGAATATCGATTGGCGCGCAGTATGATTATTTCCATTTTCTGAATATAGAGGGATACTTTTTGCAGTACCGCAGTAATCTTGTTTCTATGCGCTGGGTATTTCCACAGTGTATTGTGCCGTGGATTGCCATGCTGATGCTTGCCAGACACCGGGAAAGAATCGAACATTATGCGGTCCTTGTGATTCCGGTTTTACTGTTTGGTATTTTGCCTACGCTGGGGCTTGTTGTGTTTGCCGTTGTATATGTCTGTAAAATATTGGTGGAAAAAAAGGGAAGCATAACGGAATGGAAACGTTTGTTCAGCCCGTGGAATTTGATGACGCTTTTTGGACTGGGCGGCGTGCTGCTTTTGTATTTTGGCGGTAATATATTTTCAGATAAACCGAAAGAAATCGGATTTCAAATCGTTCGCTATGGAGGGAAACATATTCTTATTTATCTCTTGTTTTGCCTTTTTATGTTTGGAATCTATGCGTTATGTGTATTTCGGAAGAACAGCCAGAATGTCATGTTCTGGACTGCGGTGGCATCCCTGACGATCATCCCGCTTTTCCACATGGGTTCGTGGAATGATTTTTGTATGGGAGTGTCCATTCCAGCGCTATTTTATTTGATGACTGCGGTGCTGCGTTTTCTATGGGAGCGTACGGAAGATATGAGGACCGGAATGATCAAGGGAGCCTTGATCGTATGTCTGTTCATTGGTGCGATTTATCCGGTCGGAGAATTGTATCAAATCATCGCGGACGACAGGATTGGAGAGCAGCAGGTTATGGACTTAGACTTTTCAATGCAGTCATATGCAGACAGATTCCGTAATGACATTGGGTATGATATGCAGTATAATTATTATACGTATGATGTTGAGGACGACATTTTTGTGCAATTTCTTGCGAGAAAAAAGAAACACTGAGATCGTGTGTTGTTGAGGGAGATCAGATGAATAAACTGTATATTGTCATACCCGCCTATAATGAGCAGGACACGATAAAAAAGGTCATTGACGACTGGTATCCCATTGTGGAGAAGATTGGCGGAGAGTCAAGGCTGGTGATTGTAAATGACGGGAGCAGGGACCGTACGGCGGAGATTCTTGAGGAATATGCGAAAGATCATGAACGGCTGATCGGATTGACAAAAGAGAACGGCGGACATGGTGCTGCAATTCTGTATGGCTATCGTTATGCACTTAAGAAGGGCGCAGAATATGTGTTTCAAACGGATTCAGACGGTCAGACTGTATCGTCGGAATTCTGGGGGTTTTGGAAACGGCGTAAGAAGTATGATATGGTGATCGGCCACAGGCAGAAGCGTCAGGATGGTTTTTCACGCATTATGGTGACCAAGGTACTGAAGCTTACGCTTTTGCTGTTATTTCATGTGAGTGTACCCGATGCGAATACACCGTTTCGTCTGATGAAGGCGGATACCCTTGCGAAATGTCTGCCGCTGATTCCGCCGGAATATAATCTTTCAAATGTCATTATTTCTGTTATATACAAAAAGAAAAAGCTTGCTGTCAGATATCTTCCGATCACGTTCCTGCCCAGACAGGGGGGCGTGAACTCTATTAATATGAAAAAGATTATAAAAATAGGAAGTCAGGCATGCAGGGATTTCAGGACGATCAACCGGGTGATCGCGGACAGTGCGGAGGAAGGTCATGGCATCGAAAGCTAAAAGGAATACGGTAACATATACGCTGATACAGATTTTGTGCGCGATCGTCATGTTTATGGTAGTGGGCTATGCCAGCTTGCTGAAAATGGGAGACGACTTCTGGATGCTCTTTCAATGGTGGGGAGCAACGGTTCTTCTCGGACTGGCGTTTTATCCGCTTACTTCTATGATTTTTAAGCGCTTTGACGACAGGGGTTATCTGTTTTCAAAGGCAATCGGGCTTGTTGTAACTGGCTGGCTGATGTGGCTGCTTGCATCGCTGCATATCCTGAAATTTACGACCATGAACTGCTATCTCTGCCTTGGCGTCTGTGCGCTGTGTAATTATCTGTGCGCATGGCTCTATAAGATTTATCATAAGAGAAAAAATGAAAAAGCCGCGATCCGGATGAAATCAGCAGATACTATGGGTGCGCAGGAAAGCGGAGAGCAGGAAGGAGAAGTGAAGGAAGGCGGGACACAGGAAAGCGGAGAGCAGGAAGGCGAAACACCGGAAAGAGAGATGCCGGAAGGAGAAGAGCAGGAAAGCGAGACATCGGAAGGCGGAGAGCAGGAAGGCGAAGCACAGGCTGCAACCGGTGGGAAAATGGCGGGCAACCCGTACATGAAGATATTTTCTGAGCAGGAAGCACATGTGATTCACGATGTTCCGGTTAAAGCTGTACACGTAAAACCGGCAAAGATCAGTGAAGTACGATTCAGGGGGGATACGTCCCGGAAAAGTACCAATCCCGCAGGGCAGGAAACGGGGATATCCGAAACGGGGCGTGTCGGAACAGAAGCAGGCTGCAGCGAGGCGGATAATGAAAATACCGGAGTGCAGGCAGAAGGTATGAATTCTGGTGTGGACAAGCCGGAAAAGGCGGGTGTCCGGCGGGAGGAGAAGCTGCATTGGGAGCGCGCGCTTTGTCTGGAACTGTTGTTTTTTATTCTTTTTACCGCGTTTATGTATATGAAGGGGTTTAACCCTAAGGCGTTTGGTACCGAAAAGATGATGGACTATGGGTTTATGACTTCCATGTTCAAAACGGAATATTTTCCGGTGGAAGATTTTTGGTTTGCCGGGGAAAACCTTAACTATTACTATTTTGGACAATATGTGATGACGTTCCTGACAAAAATGTCATTTACGACTGTGAGTTACGGCTACAATCTGGCGCTTGGAATGGGATTTGCCTTTTGTGCGACGCTTGTGTATGCGCTGGTCTGCCAGATCATGAAAGCGCTGACTGCGCAGAGAAAGAAAAAGATAAGCGGTGCTGTTTCGCATATAGCCGGAGTGCTGGCAGCTATGGCTGTTACGATTGCAGGGAACGGGCACTATATTGTTTTTAACAAGCTTGTGCCGATGCTGTGGGACATTCTTCAGATACCGGGTGAAAAGCCCGGATACTGGTTTCCAAATTCGACCCGTTATATCGGTTATGTTCCCGATACGCATGATAAGACGATTCACGAGTTCCCGTCCTATTCGTTTATTTTGGGCGATCTGCATGCGCATGTGGTAAACATTACGTTTGTACTGACGCTGACAGCAGTCCTTTTTTCGTTTCTGATGAACAGGCGGGATGCGATGGCTGCCGCCGTTAAAAAAAGAAGAAACGGGGAAAAAGTGCCTGTTTCCATTGCCCGTGAGGCATTCCGCCTGCCGGTGATTGCGGCCGGATATCTGATTGGCATCTTTATGATGTCGAATTACTGGGATTTTCCAATTTATTTTGTTGTTGCGGGTGCAGTCATTCTGGTATCGAATGCGGTGATCTGCGGTTTTGATAAGCGCACATGGTTATTAACAGCGCTGCATGCTGTTGTGGTTCTTGCTGTTGCGTTTCTCACGGCACTGCCGTTTCAGGTGCATTTTGTTGCAATGGCAAATGGAATCCGGCTTGCTGAGACGCATACGCCGCTGTACCAGCTTATCATCCTGTGGGGGCTTCAGATAGTCATTGTAACAGGCTTTGTCACGGCGCTGATCTGGAGGGAGATACGACGGGGAAAGCCGAACAATGCAGGCAAGAAGCAGAATTGTTTTCTTCTTTTTTTGGAGAATCTGGAAATCTCGGATCTGTTTGTGCTGATACTAGGACTCTGTGCGATCGGGCTTGTACTGACGCCGGAAGTGATCTATATGTCAGATATTTATGCGGGCGATTATAAACGCTCCAACACGATGTTTAAGCTTGTATATCAGGCATATATTTTATTTGGTATTTCGATTGGTTACATTTTGATCCGCTTTATCCTGCTGCGGGAGACGCGGCGGCAATTGAAATGGGGTGTGGCCGGTCTTGTCCTGCTGTTGTGGACCTGCGGATATTTTGGGACGAGCGCGCGTGCATGGTTTGGAGATATTACAAATGAGGAAGGGTATGTAGGAATGCGGGCAGACCGCTATATCTATGAAGAACAGCCGACAGATGCTGCGGCAATTGCGTGGCTGAATGACCATGTTACGGGACGCCCTGTGATCTTAGAAGCAAATGGAGAAAGCTATACGATCAGCAACAGGGTTTCGGTGCTGACGGGGCTGCCGACCGTACTTGGCTGGCGCGTACACGAATGGCTTTGGCATAACAGTCCGGAACCGGTCAGTGCGCGTGCGGGGGATGTGGATACGATTTATGTTTCTCAGGACCGGGAGCTTGTGAGGTCCCTGCTTGATAAATATCAGGTGACATATTTGTTTATTGGCACCTGCGAATATGATAAATATGAACTGGCCGGAATGAATACGGAAATGCTGAGGCAGATGGGGGAAGTGGTCTATGAAGGCTATCCTGACCTGAAGGGACGCGTTGTCATGATCATAAAGGTGCGTTAGGCATCTTAGAGTGCGGAGCGCCGCCAAACAGAAGCATGGGCGCTTCTGCGTTTCATCCCATTTGAAAGAGCATATCAATCATCGTCAGACATTTTGCAGTCGGAATGGAGGAACGGATCATGGAGCAAAAAGCTGCTATATTACAGAAATGGATCGATGAAAGCGGCAATATTGTTTTTTTCGGGGGTGCCGGCGTATCGACCGAGAGCGGCATACCGGACTTTCGGAGTGTGGACGGGCTGTATCATCAAAAATATGATTTTCCGCCGGAGACGATTTTAAGTCATAGCTTTTACCGGGGCAGGACGGAGGAATTTTATCGTTTTTACAGGGATAAGATGCTTTGCCTTGATGCGAAGCCAAACGCTGCGCACAGGAAACTGGCGGAGCTTGAGGAAGCTGGAAAATTGAAAGCGGTTATTACGCAGAACATTGACGGTCTGCATCAGGCGGCTGGCTCTAAAAAGGTACTGGAGCTTCACGGAAGCGTGCTGCGGAATTATTGCGAAGAATGCGGAAAATTCTTTGACGCGCAGTATATCAAGAACTCGGAGGGGATTCCGAAATGCGATGCCTGCGGAGGAGGCATTAAGCCGGATGTGGTTCTTTATGAAGAAGGTCTGGATCAGGATACGCTTTCGGAAGCAATAAAGTGTATCAGCGAGGCAGATATGCTGATTGTTGGAGGAACATCCTTGGTCGTATATCCGGCGGCGGGGCTGATCGACTATTACAGAGGAGACAAGCTGGTATTGATCAACCGCTCTGCAACGGGAAGGGACAGCATGGCGGATCTGGTTATTCAGGGCAGCATCGGAGAGATTCTCGGCGGTATTCAGGTTTCTGCTTAGGGTGCGGAGGCCTGAAAAACATGCTGCAAGGCTAAGAAAATAGGCAGGTGCACATGGATATTAAGGTTGGAAATATTGTCAGATTAAAAAAGAAGCATCCCTGCGGTTCCGCAGAGTGGGAGGTGCTGCGCAGCGGCGCAGATTTCAGGCTGAAATGCTGCGGTTGCGGTCATCAGATCATGATTGCACGCACGGCGCTGGAGAAAAATATCAGAGAAATTCACAGCGAAGCAGAAGGCTGAACGGTTACGTTAAAATTTCCCAATCTGTATTTTAGGCTTGCAATAAATGCTGTACCATGGTATGATACATATATATTTAACAATGTTAAATATATATGTATCACTGTAAAAGAGTGGAGAGCCATTCTTTACAATTTTAGCACTTTAATTATTTAACAATATTAAATTTATAAACGCCGGTATCGTAAAGGAGGCGTGAGTATGTTTTAGGCCGGTGAAGGGGTTGCGCAACAGTAATGATATCAAACGGGCGAGGAGGTATGGCTATGAAGAAGAAAGCATTGTTGTTTGTATTGGTTTCCTGCTTATCTGCATTTGTGTTTTCGGGCTGTGGACAATTCAAAGAAGAAAAGAGTCCCAATGAACCGCCGGTGCAGAATATCCCGGTTCAGAATCGGGAGGAAGTGAAAAACAGAATGGAGAACACAGCCAGTGTGGTGGGGCGGGGTCATACATTGGATGATCTCTCACCGGAAGGCGTGTATGTCATGACGGTGATCAACGGTCTGGCGATCAACGGCAGCGGGTTTGATGCGGAAACTGCTGAGATATCAATATACCGCGAGCCGGTTGTTTTAGTAAGAGCGCAGTTTGATTCTCTTACGGAGGAGGATCAGGAACTGCTGGAAGAAAATGGTGTGCTTGAGCAGCTTCTCATGGCAGAAGCAAGAGCCCTCAATTTGTGGATACGCGACACACCGCTAGATGCAGTAGAGGACGGCGGTATTACATGGATGATGGAAGAAAAATATGATGAATTGGCCGAGGCGCTTGGAGAAGAAACGGTTCAAAACCTAGTTCCCCTTTATGAGAGTAAATTCTTGGCCTATGACGAGCTGGTACCGCAGTTTCAAGAGGAAAAGAGAAACAATTTAGCGGCCGGACAGCGTGTGGATGAAGCAATCCTGAGCATGGATGTAAATAACGCGGAAGAAGTGAAGCAGGTTGCAGAAATGTATGACGCGCTGACGGAAATGCAGCAGGCGTATGTAGAGCATTACAGCATTTTAAGAGAGGCGCAGGCCGTGCCGGATACTTCTCTTCAACGGGTTGTCTATGCAGGAGCGCGTTCTTCCGCATATGGTTTGGGTAACAGATGGTTTACAAGGGAAGAATGGGGAAGCGTTGCAGAACAGATGCAGGCATGGTACCCGTCTGCAAAACCGACGATGATCTGGATTGTCGGCAGCTTAAGCGGAATGGGCTGCAACCTTGAGTTTATACCCGATGAAAGTGTGGATACGGAGGCATTAGAAAAACAGTATATTTATTTTTCAGAGTCGCAGCGCAGGAATCATCTGTCCCATGAAGAGTATCTGAATTATTTTGATCAGAATGGGATTCAGGTCTATTTGCAGGTGGAGCCGGGATTTGCGGATGTGGAGACCTTGATCGATCTGATTTTGAAGCAGTATGGACATCATCCCTGTGTGGCGGGCGTCGGCGTGGATGTGGAATGGTATCATGGAATTACGGAGGACTCCGGGCTTCCCATTTCTGATGTATTGGCCGAAAAATGGGATCGGCACATTAAGGAGATTAATCCGGAGTACCGGCTGTTCTTAAAACATTATAATATCCGCTATCTTCCGCCCACTTACCGGAGTGATATCCTGTTTGTCAATGACAGTCAGGGATTTGGAAGTCCTGTCGGTGATGTGCTGGGGGTATATGACGAAAACCTCGATGATGTTCTTGGATTTATCCCGGAGTTTAAGCGCTTTGCTGATGCGTTTCCGGAAAATGAAGTGCTTTACCAGATAGGGTATGCGTCAGATGCAACATGGTATTATACAATGGGCGATCCGGTTGTATTATCGTTAGGGCAGAGACTTGCGGAAGTTACGAAACAGAACTGCGGTATTATCTGGGTAGATTTCACGCTGAAAGATCCGATGACCTTCCCGTGGCTTATGACGCAGGAGGAGCGTGTGAAAGCGGTTAACACCCTGCTCAGATATCTGAATCCGAAGAGCGGACTGGTTGGCAAGCGCCTTTCCGGAGCAAGCTCGGATGCAGTTGTTCCGAGAGACTTTATCTTTATACAAATGGTAAGTGAGATTGTTGACGGTTTAACAGAAGAAGAACGGGATATGCTTGACCCTGAGCGCCTCGTTTATCTTGAATGGGCGGAGACATTCTTACCAAACTGAAACGGACTTTGCATAAAACGGCGGCCGGAACGGAAGCTGTTGAATTAAGAGATACCGGTTTTCGAAATCAGACGAAAGTTCTGATCTTTGGAGGCCGGTATTTCTTTGGCAGAAGGAATTGGTGGAATGGGTGTTTATTCTGCAAGATGAACGCCTTTATCGAGATGCCGTTTGCCCATTTCGCCTAAGCCGCGCAGGTAGTAATCAGGATAGGAATCAATGACAATGATCTGCGGCATAATTTCCTCTGGAAGCTGCATAAAGCTTCCTCTTTGAACATGTTCATATAAGCTGTCCGGAATATCTTTTCCGCCGATCACAATCTTTTCGGGATTCAGAACACAGATGATATTGGTAGCAATTGCGCTTAAAAGAGCGGTCCGCTGTGCAGAAGCAGAAGTCGGCAGAAGGTCTTCGGCGCTTGTACCGATTCCGACCTGCATGTAACCGATTTCACCTGCAAAGCTTGAAAAACCGGGATAGAGGCAGCCATTAATAATAATACCGGCTCCGATACTGTTATTTTCTACATGCAGGTAAACCATATTTTTGACGTCGGTACGGAAACTGCATGCATATCCGACGGCAATTGCGTTGATGTCGTTCATGATCAGGATAGGCAGCTTGAATTTGCTTTCCAACAATTTTTTCAGGTTTGTTTTTTCCCATTCGGGAATATGGGGAATGGCAAAAACCTGACCGGATTCGGATACTGCGCCTGGGATGCCCACTGAGACGGCCTGAACATATTGGTTTTTCTCTATGATCTGTTTAATGATGGAGCAGAGCTGCTGTGAAAACGTGCTGCAGGTATCACGAGGAATCATACAGGAATCTTCAATGTTGAGATTCATATCCGATATCGCATACTGGAACGCATTCTTCGTCACGATAACGGAAGCGATCCGGTAGCGTTTGATATTGAGTGAGAATACTTCCGCCTTTCTGCCGCGTGCCGCCTGTATGGTGCCTACGCTGACAACCGTCCGGTCTTTCAGTAATTGGCGAATGAGGAGATTAACGGTAGGCTGGCTGATACCGGTGATAGAGGAAAGTTCCACACGTGTAGCACTTTCATGCTTTGTTAAAGCTTCTTTGATCAGGCTGATATTTAATTCTTTCATAAGAGAGGGCTTACCTGTCAGATCGTTTCTCTGCTGCACCTGTATTCCTCCTGAACGAAATTGTCTATTTCTTCTGTTGTTAATGATGACCGGAAACTGAGGGCATTACATTTCTTAAAACGTGATGATCGGTACTTTTAGAATACAATTCCTGCGCTTATATTTCAAGGCAAAAATAGTTTAAGAAGGATTTTTTGTAAAGTTTTTTCTTATTTTGCTTGATTTCGGACGGGCATTGTGATATTCTATAAATCCGTGATATAATATTTTTCCTTGCTCCTTTCTTAAGAAAAGGGGCCAGAGACCAAAAGGAGGTAACAGAAAGCATGAACAAGTATGAATTATGCGTTGTTGTAAGTGCGAAAGTCGAAGATGACGTGAGAGCCGCTGAAATTGAGAAGTGCAAAGGCTATATCGAAAGATTCGGCGGACAGGTTACGAATGTGGATGACTGGGGAAAGAAGAGACTTGCGTATGACATTCAGCATATGAAGGAAGGCTTCTATTATTTCATCCAGTTTGATGCAGACGCAACGGCTCCGGCACAGATTGAAAGCAACGTTCGTCTTATGGAAAACGTCATCAGATTTTTGTGCGTAAAACAGGAAGCATAAAGAAAGAGAGAAGCGAATGAATAAAGTAATACTTATGGGACGTTTGACAAGGGACCCTGAGGTGAGATATTCCCAGAACGGGAGCAATACGGCAGTGGCAAGATTTTCCATTGCGGTTGACCGCAGATTCAAGCGTGAGGGCGAGGCGGATGCAGATTTCTTTAACTGCACGGCGTTCGGCAAGCAGGCAGAGTTTGTGGAGAGATATCTTCATAAGGGGACGAAAATGCTCGTAGAAGGCAGAGTCCAAAATGACAATTATACGAATAAAGATGGTCAGCAGGTCTATAGCGTGCGCATCATGGTTGATAATTTGGAGTTTGCAGAGAGCAAGAATGCGGTGTCCGGCGGTGACGGGGGTTATTCGTCAGGAACGAGGCAGTCAGCACCTGTGGCACCTGCGGGTGACGGGTTTATGAATATTCCGGATGGAATTGATGAAGAATTACCGTTTAACTAAGTGAATCAGATAGGAGGTTTTGGCAATGGCTTATACAAAGGCAGCAGCAGATAAGTCCGACGCGCCTATGAAGAGACGCGGAGGCGTTCATAGAAAAAGAAAAGTATGCGTTTTCTGTGGAAAGGATAATGTGATTGATTACAAGGATACGGCGAAGTTAAAGAGATACGTATCCGAGAGAGGCAAGATTCTTCCCAGAAGAATTACCGGAAACTGTGCAAAGCATCAGAGAGCACTGACGGTTGCGATCAAGAGGGCAAGACATATTGCGCTTATGCCGTATGCATGTGACTAAAAAAAGAGTGCCGTTTACGCGTAACTTTTTTGGGACTAAAGAAAGACTTCCGCATTGGGCGGGAGTCTTTTTTTGAAAATTGAAAGTGATGAACCACAATATCTATCCCAAACTTTCGCGATAATCCACTATATTATGCTATGGAAGTTCCGTTAAAATAATGTTATACTAGAACAGTATAGGCACTATACATACCAGAGGGGATTAATCAATGGGTACAAATAAAATACGGCTGAAAGGCCGTCTGAGGACATATATGCAGTCCACACTGCTTCTCGGCGTACTGCTTGTCCTTGTAAATATCATTATTTATATGATAAACGTGACAGCAGGTGTTGTGCTTTCGGCATTTGTTGTAACCTATTTTATTATTGTTGCGCTGCTGATGAATTATAATAAACCCATCATTATGAATGAGATGATCAGCTTTGCGACACAGTACGGGCAGATTCAAAAACAGCTCCTGCGTGAACTGGAACTGCCTCACGCGCTGTTAGATGAAAACGGGAAAATTATTTGGACAAATGAATGTTTTGAAGATGTGACGCATAAGGAAAAAGGCTATCGCAAGTCTGTCTGGACGGTGTTTCCCACATTGACAGCAGATAAGCTTCCTCAAAAGGAAGATACGGCACAGGAGACGATTGAGTATGAAGGCAGTGTATATGAAGTCCGGATGAAAAAAGTCTCCTTGCGCGAGATGGCGGCAAACAGTGATATCGTGTCGGGCAGGACGTATGACGGTTATCTGATTGCAATCTATTTGTTTGACGAGACGGCACTGCGCATCGCGCTGCAGGAAAATGACGATCAGTCGCTTGCAGTCGGTATGATCTACCTTGACAATTATGACGAGGCGCTGGAAAGCATTGAAGAGGTGCGGCGTTCTCTTTTGACGGCGCTGATCGAACGTAAGATTAATAAATACATTTCCGCACTGGATGGTATCGTAAAGAGATTAGAGAAGGACAAGTACCTCATTGTACTGCGCAAAAAATCCGTACAGCAGTTAAAAGAACAGCGTTTCGATCTGTTGGAGGACGTTAAAACCGTCAACATCGGCAATGAAATGGCGGTTACGCTAAGTATCGGCGTCGGGCTTGACGGGCTGACCTATGCGCAGGATTACGAGTTCGCGCGGACAGCGATTGACTTAGCGCTCGGACGGGGCGGCGATCAGGCGGTCGTCAAGACGCCGGAGACCGTTTCCTATTACGGGGGCAAGAGCCAGCAGGTAGAAAAGAGCACGCGTGTGAAAGCGAGAGTAAAGGCACATGCGTTAGAGGAGATTATCAGCGCCAAGGATCAGGTGCTCGTCATGGGGCACCGCTTAAGCGATGTGGACAGCTTTGGCGCTGCCGTCGGCATTGTCTGTATCGCAAAAGCACTGGAGAGAAAAGCGCGGATTGTATTAAATGACGTGACGACGTCTCTGCAGCCCCTTGTGGACCGCTATAAAGGACATTCGGAGTATGAGGAAGACACGATCATTTCAGGGCAGCAGGCGTTAGAATATGCGGATAATAATACAGTGCTTGTGATTGTGGACGTCAATAAGCCGAGTATCACGGAATGCCCGGAGCTGCTGCATTACTGCAAGTCGATCGTGGTGCTTGACCACCATCGGCAGGGAGCGGAGGTCGTTGAAAATGCGACGCTTTCCTATGTGGAGCCGTATGCGTCAAGCGCCTGTGAGATGGTTGCCGAGATTTTGCAGTATGTCGGGGATAATGTGAAGGTGCGCAGCGTTGAGGCGGACTGTCTCTATGCGGGTATTGTGGTCGATACAAATAACTTTATGAGTAAAACCGGCGTGCGGACGTTTGAAGCGGCGGCATTCCTCAGAAGAAGCGGTGCGGATGTAACGCGTGTACGCAAGATGTTCAGGGAGGATGAGGCGGAGTACAAGGCAAAAGCGGAAGCGGTGAGCCAGGTGGAAATCGTTCATGGCAGCTACGCGATTTCCGTCTGTCCGTCACAGGGACTTCAAAGTCCGACCATTGTCGGGGCGCAGGCTGCGAATGAACTGCTGAATATTATCGGCATCAAAGCGAGCTTTGTGTGCAGCGATTATCAAAACAAAATTTATATCAGCGCACGTTCTATCGATGAAGTAAATGTGCAGATCATTATGGAACGGCTCGGCGGCGGCGGACATATGAATATGGCGGGCGCACAGCTGGAAAATGTGGATATGGCGGGCGCGATTGCAAAAATAAAAGAGACTTTGGATACGATGATAGGAGAAGGTGATATTTCATGAAAATTATTTTACAGCAGGATGTCAAAGCACTTGGGAAAAAAGGAGATCTGGTTGAGGTCAGCGACGGCTATGCGCGCAATTTTATCCTGCCGAAGAAGCTTGGCGTGGAGGCAAACAACGCCAATCTGAACGATCTCAAACTGAAAAAAGCAAATGAGGAGAAGGTGGCGGCTGAGAATCTGGCTAAGGCACAGGAACTGAAAAAGGAACTGGAAGGCAAGGTCATTAACGTCGCTATAAAATCGGGCGAAGGCGGAAAAACCTTTGGCGCGGTGACGGGAAAAGAAATTGCGCAGGCGGCGAAAGAGCAGTATGGATTTGAAGTGGACAAAAAGAAGATCGTTCTGAAAGAGTCTATTAAAAATCTGGGTACATACGAAGTTCCGCTGAAGCTGCATCCGAAGGTAACGGCAACGCTGCGCGTACAGGTGGATGAGAAGTAAAGACAAAGGAGAGAAACAGTGGCAGAGCTGGAGGAAGCACTGTTAAAAAGAGTATTACCGCATAGCATTGAGGCTGAACAGTCTGTCATCGGTTCCATGCTGATGGATAAGGACGCGATCGTGGTGGCATCCGAGATATTGACGGGCGAAGATTTCTATGGCAGACAATACGGCATTGTTTTTGAAGCAATGGTGGAGCTTCACGATGAGGCGAAGCCGGTTGACACAGTGACCCTTCAAAACCGCTTAAAAGAAAAGGATGTGCCGCCGGAGGTCAGTTCCTTAGAGTTTATCAAGGATATTTTGAACACGGTGCCGACTTCTGCCAATGTCAAATATTATGCGAATATCGTGGCGGAGAAAGCGCTGCTTCGCAGGCTGATCAAAACCAATGAGGAGATTGCGAATACCTGTTATGTTGGCAAGGAAGCGGTTGAGGATATTCTGGCCGATACCGAAAAAAAGATATTTCAGATCGTGCAGAACCGCAATGTGGGAGATTATGTGCCGATCAGGCAGGTTGTCGCCGAAGCGCTTCGCAAAATTGAAATTGCGTCCCATAATAAAGGCGCGGTAACGGGAATTGCGACAGGCTTTACCGATCTGGATTATCGGACGGCAGGCATGCAGCCTTCGGATCTGATACTGATCGCGGCAAGACCTTCCATGGGAAAGACCGCGTTTGCGCTCAATATTGCGGAATATGTGGCGTTCCGTTCCAATCAGACAGTTGCGATCTTCAGTCTGGAAATGTCAAAGGAGCAGCTTGTCAATCGTCTGTTTTCTTTGGAATCCCGTGTGGATGCACAGAGGCTCAGAACCGGAGGACTGGACGACAATGATTGGGAGCGCTTGATCGAATCCGCCGCGGTGATCGGAAAATCTAATCTGATCATTGATGACACGCCGGGAATCAGCGTGCCTGAACTAAGAAGCAAATGCCGGAAATACAAATTAGAACATAATCTACAGATGATCATGATTGACTATCTTCAGCTGATGAGTGCGAGCGGGCGGGGCAGTGATTCGAGACAGCAGGAAATTTCTGAAATCTCGCGTTCCCTGAAAGCGCTTGCGAGGGAACTTCAGGTTCCGGTAATTGCGCTGTCGCAGCTCAGCCGTGCCGTGGAACAGCGTCCCGATCACAGACCGATGCTTTCCGATCTGCGTGAATCGGGAGCGATCGAGCAGGACGCCGACGTCGTCATGTTTATTTACCGGGACGATTATTATAATAAAGATACAGAACTGAAAAATATTGCGGAGATTATCATTGCCAAGCAGAGAAACGGCCCGATTGGAACCGTGAATCTCGTATGGCTGCCGGAATATACAAAGTTCGCAAATATGGAGCGCGGTGATTACCGCGGCCGGCAGGAATAAATGGAACGTTTTACGTTCCACGGAACAAAAAACGTTCCACGAAACACAAAACGTTCCGACGGTAATGTTGCACAAAAGAGAATTTTCCGAAAGGGAGATTCTCTTTTTTTATGCACAGCCCCATGCAAAGGAAATATGTCACTAACGTGACGCATGGGGCGCGCACGAGTAGGTCAGATAAATTTTCCCTGCTCGATTAACAAACCGACATGTTCTATGCAGCATTTTTGGTTCAAAAAAGGAGGACAAGCATGAACTACTATCAAATTGCGGATGCGGCAAAAAAAGTGAATGTGGAAAGCCATGTTCTACGCTACTGGGAAGAGGAACTGCAGCTGCCTATTGAGCGCAATAAGCAGGGGCACAGATTGTATACGGATGAGGACTTAAGCAGATTTTTGTATATTAAGGAACTAAAAAAAGAAGGACTGCAGCTGAGGGCAATCCGCACGAAGGTACATATGAGGGATGAACAGCTCGGACTGGGAAAGCAGACATCGGAGACGGGCGCTGGGGAATGGGAGCAAAAGCAGAAGCCGGAGACGGGCGCGGGAAAATGGGAACAAAAGCAGAAGCCGGAGACGGGCGCAGGAAAATGGGAACAGAGCCAGAAGCCGGAGACCAGCGCGGGGAAATGGGAGCAGAGCAAAGCAGGTGAGGCGGCAGGCAGTAAATGGAGCGGCGATAAAAAGCAGGCGACGGAATCTGTGTCTGTCAGGGAAGCTCAGGAAAAACAACTGCCGAAGTGTAAGGACCGCAGCGAGGATACGGCGCAGCTTGAAGAGGAAAAAACGAGGAAGGCAGCACGGCTCTGTATGATGCTGCAGCAGATGGTTGTGACGGCAGTGCATGAGGAAAACGAAGGGTTTTTGCGCGAGATCAAGAAGGGGGTCGCTGAGACGGTGTCAAAGGAGATGAACTATCAATTCAGCATTCAGGAACAGCGTGAAGAGGAACATTATAAAAAGCTGGACGAGATATTGCGTGAGAGGGAACGGCGTAACCGTATGACAATCACGGACCGGAAACGGATGAAGAAGGAACGCCAGCGCGAGGAAAAAGAAAAACAGCGCGCGGAGAAGGAAAAGCTGATGCAGGAGCAGCAGGATGCACGCAAAGAGAAAGAACGGCTGAAACAGGAACAGGAGGAGGCGCGGAGAAAGGGAGAAAAAGCGAGGCAGGAAAGCATGCGCAGGGAAAAGGAAAGATTAAAGAAGGAGAAAGAGAATGCGCGCAGGGAAAAGGAAAAAGTAAAGCAGATGAAGGCTCGTGAAGCGGAAGAAAAGAGACAGCCGAGGGAAAGCCTGTTTGGAGCAAGGGAGAAAAACAGTCAGGAGCAGCGTGCCTAGGACTTGACAAATAGTGGAAATCTCTATATACTTTGAATATCAAAATAAAAGAAGGGTGCAGCCTCTCCGGTAAAACGCGGAGAGATGATGGAAAGATACTGACGGCAGTCAAAGGACAGCGGGGGCGTTTATGAAAGGAAAAATTTGCGGGACAGGTGCTTATGTGCCTGGGAACCGTATGGATAATCATCAGATAGCCGCATTTGTGGAGACAAGCGACGAGTGGATAAAAGAGCGCACGGGGGTTGAAGCAAGGCGGATTGCATCCGGGGAGGAGACGACGGTTTCCATGGCATGCGCTGCCGGCAGGCGGGCGATTGATGATGCGGGAATATCCGTCGGGGAGATTGATCTGATCATTGTATCCACGACATCTTCAAATCTCATTCTGCCCTGTACGGCATGCGAGGTACAGAGGGAACTGGGCGCGGAACAGGCAACCTGTTTTGACTTAAGTGCGGCGTGTACAGGATTTCTGCTTGCCTATAATACGGCGCTTGCCTACATCAACTGTGGCGTTTATCATACGGCGCTCCTGATTGGCAGCGAGTGCCTTTCGAACCTGATGGACTGGAAGGACCGCGGTACCTGTATTTTATTCGGAGACGGCGCGGGGGCGGTTGTGCTTAAGGGCACGGAGGGAGAGATGTATCTTCCTTCGACACGTTCCGAAGGGGCAAAGGGAGCGGCGCTTACCTGCAAAAGCCGCCATGATTGGAGCAATCTGCATGATGAGAGCGGCGCGGCTGCCATGCAGGATCCGGATCACCGGATCGGAATGGACGGGCAGGCGGTATTCCGTTTTGCGCTGAAAAGAGTGCCGGAGGTCATCGGAGAGGTGCTTCAAGAGAATCAGTTACGGAAGGAAGACATAACGCTCTATATTCTGCATCAGGCAAACAAACGAATCGTAGAGGCAGTTGCAAAGAGGCTGGAGGAACCGATTGAAAAATTTCCGATGAATATGCAGGAATATGGCAATACCTCTTCTGCAAGCATTCCGATCCTGCTTGATGAGCTGAACCGGAGCGGCAGGCTTCATGAAGGGGACAAGCTTGTGCTGGCCGGGTTCGGTGCGGGCTTAACATGGGGCGCTGCGGTTGTGGAGTGGTAGAAAGCAGAACGGCAGACAGAAAAACGGAGATACCTTAAGAAGGAGGCAGGAATTATGCAGACAGAGATCACGAAGCTGTTGGGGATTGAGTATCCGATCATTCAGGGAGGTATGGCATGGGTTGCGGAGCATCATCTTGCGGCAGGCGTTTCAGAGGCGGGCGGTTTAGGACTGATCGGTGCAGCGGCGGCTCCCGCAGAATGGGTGCGTGAACAGATCAGGGCGGCAAAAAAGCTGACGGATAAGCCGTTTGGCGTCAATATCATGTTGATGAGCCCGCATGCCGCGGAGGTGGCAAAGGTCGTTGTCGAGGAAGGCGTGAAGGTTGTGACGACCGGCGCGGGCAATCCCGAAGAATATATGGATATGTGGAAGGCAGCAGGCGTAAAGGTGATTCCGGTTGTCGCCTCCGTGGCTTTGGCAAAGCGCATGGCGCGCAGCGGCGCGGATGCCGTTGTGGCAGAGGGCTGTGAGTCGGGCGGCCATATCGGTGAGACAACAACGATGGCGCTCGTTCCGCAGGTCGTTGACGCGGTGGATATTCCTGTGATTGCAGCAGGCGGGATTGCAGACGGCAGAGGAATTGCCGCTGCGTTTATGCTTGGCGCGCGCGCCGTTCAGATGGGAACGGTCTTTGTTGTGGCGAAGGAAGCGCAGGTACATGAAAATTATAAGGAGCGCATCTTAAAAGCGAAAGATATTGACACACGTGTCACTGGCAGGACAACCGGGCATCCCGTGCGTGCGCTGAGGAACGATATGACGAAGAAATACTTAGAGCTTGAGGCGGCGGGGGCCGGTCTGGAAGAGCTTGAAAATATTACGGTCGGAAGCCTGCGCGCGGCGGTCGTTGAGGGAGACGTCAAAAACGGAACCATCATGGCGGGACAGATTGCGGGACTGGTTAAAAAAGAAGAAACCTGTAAGGAGCTGATCGGACGGCTTGTGCAGGAAACGGACAAGCTGATAAAGGGAGCGGGTTTTTATGAGTAAGCTGGCATTTATTTATCCGGGACAGGGAGCACAGACGGCGGGAATGGGCGCTGATTTTTATGAGAACAGCGCCGCGGCGCGTGAACTATATGACGCGGCATCCGACGCGTTGTCGCTCGATATGAGGGAATTGTGTTTTACGCCGAATGACAGGCTTGACCTGACGGAATACACACAGGCGGCAATGGTGACAACCTGTTTAGCGATCACCCGTGTATTGACGGAGCGGGGGATCAGCCCGGATATGACGGCGGGTCTAAGCCTTGGCGAGTATTGCGCGGTTGCAGCGGCAGGCGGAATGAAAGAGTTAGATGCAATCCGGCTTGTGAGAAAACGCGGAATCCTGATGCAGGATACAGTGCCTGCGGGAGAGGGAGCAATGTGCGCGGTCATTGCAATGGCGGCGGAAGACATCGAGCGTATTATTGGCGGCATGGAAGGCGTTTCCGTTGCCAATTATAACTGCCCGGGGCAGATCGTGATTACCGGAAAAACAAAAGCGGTGGAGGAAGCGGCAGAACGCCTTAAGGAAGGCGGCGCAAAGCGGACAGTCATGTTAAATGTCAGCGGACCGTTTCATTCCAAGATGCTTCTTCCGGCAGGAGAACAGCTTGCGGAAGAAATGGGACACATGGTTTTTTCACCGCTGCAGATACCGTATGTGACCAATGTGACGGCACAGACGGTAACGGATATCGGGGAGACGAAGGGGCTGCTTGCGAGGCAGGTGAGTGCGCCGGTGCGCTGGCAGCAGAGTATGGAGCATATGATCGCGGAGGGCGTCGATACGTTTGTGGAGATCGGTCCCGGCAGAACGCTCGAAGGATTCTTAAAAAAAATAGATAAGGATAAACGGGTCCTGCATGCTTCCATCTGGGAGGATATGGATCGGCTTGCACAGGAGCTTTCATGATAAAAAACAATGGCAGCGGGAACCGGAAGATAAGGGACGGGAGAGTGTGAAATGTCATTAAAGGGAAAAACGGCGGTCGTGACCGGAGCGTCGCGCGGAATCGGCAGGGCGGCTGCGCTGCGGCTTGCGCGGGATGGCGCATTTGTCATCATCAATTACAATGGTTCAGAGGAAAAAGCAAAGCAGGTGCTTTCGGAAGTCGAGGAGCAGGGCGGGGCAGGCGCGGTCTTTCAATGCGACGTGTCTGATTTCGCACAGTGCGAGGCGTTTATGAAAGAGGTGATCAGAACCCGCGGCTCATTGGATATTCTGGTTAATAATGCGGGCGTGACAAGGGACGGCCTCATCATGGCGATGTCCGAGGAAGATTTTGACCGCGTACTGGATACAAACTTAAAGGGTGCGTTTCACACGATCCGATTTGCAGCAAGGCAGATGCTGAAACAGCGAAGCGGACGTATTATTAATATGGCGTCCGTTGTCGGAGTCAGCGGAAATGCCGGTCAGGCAAACTATGCGGCGTCAAAAGCGGGAGTGATCGGACTCACGAAGTCGGCGGCAAAAGAGCTTGCGTCCCGCGGCATTACAGTCAACGCGGTGGCCCCGGGTTTTATCGAGACAGATATGACGGGAGCTCTTTCTGAGGATGTGAAGGCGGGCGCGATGACGCAGATACCGCTTGGGCATTTCGGTACGCCGGAACAGGTGGCGGCAGCGGTGGCGTTCTTAGCGTCCGACGATGCGGCTTACATCACGGGTCAGGTACTGCATGTGGACGGCGGGATGGTTATGTAAAAAGAATAAATCATTCTTCAAAGAATCGCGTAAAGCGATTCTTTATGGGATTCATGAAGTGTGATACGACTGTCAGTAGGATGACGGATGGTAAAACGAAAGGAAAAAAATTGCAGATGAAAAGAAGAGTCGTTGTGACCGGTCTTGGGGCGGTAACGCCGATCGGAAATACGGTGGAAGAATTTTGGGCTTCCGTGAAAGAAGGGAAAGTCGGTATCGGCGCGATCACAAAATTTGACACCACCGATTATAAGGTTAAGATTGCGGCGGAGGTTAAGAATTTTGTCGCAAAAGACCGCATGGACTTTAAGGCGGCGAAACGCATGGAGCTGTTTTCCCAATATGCGGTGGCGGCATCCATTGAGGCGTTCGGGGATGCGGGAATTGATATGGAAAAAGAGGACGCATTCCGGGCGGGCGTGATCATCGGTTCTGGAATCGGAAGCCTTCAAATGGAGGAGAGCGAGTACAGTAAAATTTTAACAAAGGGGCCTTCGAGGGTCAATCCGCTGATGGTGCCTCTTATGATCTCGAATATGGCGGCAGGGAATGTGTCGATTCAGCTGGGACTTCGGGGAAAGTGTACGAATGTGGTGACGGCATGTGCGACGGGAACAAACTGTATCGGCGATGCCTTTCGCGCAATTCAATATGATGACGCGGATATTATGGTGGCAGGCGGAACAGAAGGATGTATCTGCCCGACTGGAGTTGCGGGATTCACGGCGCTGACGGCGCTTTCGACGGAGGAAGATCCGCTGCGTGCCTCTATTCCGTTTGATAAGGACCGGAGCGGTTTTGTATTGGGCGAGGGTGCAGGCGTTGTTGTTTTGGAAGAACTCACGCATGCAAAGGCACGCGGAGCGCATATCTATGCGGAAGTTGCCGGCTATGGTTCCACGAGCGACGCTTATCATATTACATCGCCGATCGAGGATGGCAGCGGTGCTGCAAAAGCGATGGAGCTTGCCATGAAAGAGGCGGGTGTTTTTCCGGAGGAGGTTGCTTATATTAATGCGCATGGAACCGGAACACATCACAATGATCTCTTTGAGACAAGAGCGATCAAGGCGGCGTTTGGCGGGGCGGCAAAGGATGTTGTGATCAATTCTACAAAGTCCATGATCGGGCATCTGCTTGGCGCGGCAGGCGGCGTGGAGTTTGTCACCTGTGTAAAGACGATTCAGGAGGGCTTCATTCATCAGACGGTTGGAACAAAGAATCTGGATGAAGAATGCGACTTAAATTACGCGATTGGCGCGCCGGTGAGAAAGGACGTGCGCTGCGCAATGTCAAACTCATTGGGATTCGGCGGGCATAACGCAACGCTGCTGATCAAAAAATATGAGGAGTAAAAAGACAGTGTGAGGATAGATGACGGCGTGCCGTCATTGGGAAACGTTTGGATTACCGCAGGAGGAAACCACCATGGAATTAGAGCAATTATTACAATTGATCAATGCGGTTTCAGAATCGAAGCTGACCGATTTCAAATTTGAGGAAGATGGCGTCAGGCTTTGCCTGAAAAAAAGAAATATTACGACGCATGCAGCGGAGGATGCGGGAGCTGGCCCGAATATGGAAGGAACTGCATATACGGCGGCTGTCCCCATGCAGTCATCGGGAACGACATATTCGGCAGCATCCGGGAGCGTGCAGGCAGCAGCGGTTTTGAATGTGGCGGCCTCAAATGCGGCTGGGGCTGCAGCTTCACCGGACGCAGAGCCGGGTGTTGGAGGAAATATTGTGAAATCCCCACTTGTAGGTGTATTTTATGCGGCGCCTGCAGAAGATGCAGAGCCCTATGTTACGGTCGGGGATACCGTCAAAAAAGGACAGATTCTTGCCTGTGTCGAGGCAATGAAGCTGATGAATGAGATCGAGAGCGAATATGACGGTGTTGTAGCAGAAATTCTTGTTAAGAACGGTCAGGGAGTCGGGTACGGCGAGCCGTTGTTTGTCATCAGATAAGGAGTACGTCATGATCAAAAAGGTATTGGTGGCAAACCGGGGGGAGATTGCAGTCCGCATTATCCGGGCCTGCCGTGAGATGGGTATTGAGACAGTTGCGGTCTATTCGGAGGCGGATGCGGAAGCCCTGCATACGAAGCTTGCGGATGAAGCGGTCTGTATTGGACCAGCGCCGGCAGCGGAAAGTTATCTGAAGATGGAAAGAATCATCAGTGCAACAATGATTTCCGGCGCTGACGCAATCCATCCGGGATATGGTTTTTTGTCGGAAAACAGTGTGTTTGCAAGGCTTTGTGAGAAATGCAATATTATTTTTATCGGACCGGGGTCCGAGATCATTGCCAGAATGGGAGATAAACAGCAGGCGCGCAATACCATGCGTGAGGCTGGCGTGCCGATTGTGCCGGGCAGCACCGAACCGGTTCTGGATGCAGAAACAGGGAAGGGCGAGGCGGCAAAGATCGGTTATCCGGTCATCATCAAGGCGGCGCTTGGCGGCGGCGGAAAAGGAATGCGGGTCGCTTACTGCGAGGAAGAATTTGAACAGGCGTTTCTGACGGCCCAGAAGGAAGCGGAGGCGGCATTTGCAAGCCGGGTAATGTATCTGGAACACTTTATGGAACATCCGCGCCACATTGAATTTCAGATCCTTGCAGATTCCTATGGGAATGTCATTCATCTTGGCGAGCGCGACTGCTCGATTCAGCGCAACCATCAAAAGATGATTGAAGAAGCGCCGTCTGCCGCGCTGTCCGATGAACTGCGTGAGCGTATGGGAAAGACAGCGGCTGCGGCGGCGAAGGCAGCGGGATATGTCAGTGCGGGGACTGTGGAATTTTTGCTGGGGCGGGATGGTCAGTTCTTTTTTATGGAAATGAATACCCGCATTCAGGTCGAGCACCCTGTTACCGAGTGGGTGACCGGGATTGATCTGGTAAAAGAACAGATCAGGATCGCATCGGGTAAAAGGCTTTCTTACGCGCAGGGGGATGTGAAACTGACAGGGCATGCGATCGAATGCAGGATCAATGCTGAAAATCCCGCGAAGGGTTTCCGCCCCTCTCCCGGAACGATTACGGATATGTATCTGCCGGGGGGCAAGGGGATCCGTGTTGATTCTGCCATTTATACGGGCTGTGAAATACCGCCGTATTATGATTCCATGATCGCAAAACTGATCGTGTGGGCCAAAAACCGGAAGGAAGCCATCCGTAAGCTGCAGAGCGCGCTTGGCGAAGTGATTATCGAGGGGATTGAAACAAATGTGGATTATCAGTATGAGCTGATCAATCATCCTGATTTTTTGGCAGGAAATACAGATATTACCTTTATTGAGCGCTATCAGCAGGAATATGCAGAAGAACAGAAAAACTGATAAGCAGGAACGAAGGTCATACAGAGACAATCGGTGAGGCATGTTATGAAGCTGGATATGTTCAAAAAAACGAAGAAGACGGCATCCAGAAAGAATGATGGAGGCCGCGGGGAAAAGCATCCGAGTGTGCCGCGGGGGCTGCTGCGCAAATGTAATAAATGCGGCAGCGCCATTATTGCGGAGGATGCGATTGCGGATTATTATATCTGTCCGAAATGCGGCGGATACTTTCGCGTGGATGCATACAGCAGGATTGCGCGTGTAGCCGATGAAGGCTCCTTTGAGGAATGGGATAACGGACTAGCCAACGGTAATCCGATGAGGTTTCGCGGGTATGAAGAGAAAGTAAAGGCGCTTCAGGAAAAGACGGGTCTTGACGAAGCGGTTGTTACGGGGAAAGCGCGTATTGACGGGCACAGGGTCGTGCTCGGCGTCTTAGACGGACGTTTTATGATGGCGAGCATGGGAGAAGTGGTTGGAGAGAAAATCGCCCGTGCAGTGGAACGAGCTGCAAAAGAGAGGCTTCCGGTTATCCTGTTTGCATGCTCGGGCGGTGCAAGAATGCAGGAGGGAATTATCTCTCTGATGCAGATGGCGAAAACCGCGGCGGCCTTAAAGCGTCACAGCGACGAGGGACTTCTGTATATCAGCGTGCTTACCGATCCGACGACGGGCGGCGTAACAGCGAGCTTTGCGATGCTTGGAGACATTATTTTAGCGGAGCCGAAAGCGTTGATCGGATTCGCGGGACCGCGCGTGATTGAACAGACGATTGGTGAAAAACTGCCGAAAGGATTTCAGCGTGCGGAGTTTCTTCTTTCGCATGGTTTTATTGACGGGATCGTGGAGCGTGATCAGCTGCGTGGTATGCTTGGGACGATTCTGGCGATGCATGAGAATGCGCGGAAGAATGATCAGCAGCGGATGTCTGAAGGGATGAAGCAGTCTGTCAGTGCGGCGCTGCATGAAAGCATGGGAGGAAGCGGAGAGATTCAGGCACGCAGCGCAGAGGAGCAGAGAGCGGACGGGGTTATGAAGACAGACAGATGCGGGCTGACAGATCAGAATGAGGCGCATGAACCGGAGATAAGCCCGCTGAAACAGAGGGATGCATGGGAGCGGGTACAGCTTTCGCGCAGGAATGACCGTCCGGTTGGAAGCGATTATATCTGCGCGCTGTTTGATGATTTTATGGAATTGCATGGCGACCGCTGTTTCGCGGATGATAAGGCTGTGATCGGCGGCATTGCATTTTTTCACGGTAAGCCGGTGACAGTGATCGCACAGGCAAAAGGAAGTAATACGAAAGAAAATATTGAACGTCATTTTGGTATGCCGTCGCCGGAGGGATACCGGAAAGCGCTGCGGCTTATGAAGCAGGCAGAGAAATTTCACCGCCCGGTTATCTGCTTTGTTGATACGCCGGGAGCATTCTGCGGTTTGGAGGCTGAGGAACGCGGTCAGGGTGAGGCGATCGCGCGCAGTATTTATGAAATGTCGGCATTGAAGACGCCGGTTCTCTCTATTGTGATTGGCGAGGGCGGAAGCGGCGGTGCGCTTGCGATGGCGACTGCCGATGAAGTGTGGATGCTGGAAAATGCGGTCTATTCCATTCTTTCACCAGAGGGATTTGCGAGCATTCTCTGGAAGGACAGCAAAAGGGCGAAAGAGGCCGCGGCAGTCATGCGGCTGACTGCGGATGAACTGAAGGAGCAGGGGATTGTGGAGCTTGTGTTTGCGGAGCCCGATTCTTTCACGGCGGAATGTATGCAGGAAGTGGTGGAGCGCATCGATCAAGAGATGCTTCGTTTTTTGGCGCAGTATGAGTCATACAGTGCAGAGGAACTTGCTGATCATAGATACGAACGGTTTCGCAAAATATAAAAAAGAGCACTTTGCGTCTACAGAGGGCGGGAAGTGTTCTTTTTTTATGAACGGAAAATATTCTGCATGAAGTTTTCTGCATGAAGTTTTACTGAAGCGAAGCTTTCTCAAAGGTCTCAAAAGTTCTATAGATCCGCCATCTGAAAGCTTTCCGTTTTCAAGTCGCAGTAATGCCTGCCCTTTTCGGCGGTAAATCTCAATACACAGTAGTCGGGGTCGGTAACGCCCTGTTTATAAAACATGGTATCACCGGTCCGCCAGATTTCCTGCTTGATCTCAGTGTCTGTGAGAACTTCCATCGTGCCGGTCAGCATGATGCCTTCGTACCGGAAGCGCCCTCTTTGATAAAAGTAGATACTTGCCTTTGGATTGTTTCGATACTGCTGGGTGCGCATAGCAGAGGTATTTGTCGAAAAGTAAAAGCAGTTACCGTCAATTTTACGCGGCGCGAGCATTGCTTTCATATTCGGAAAACCGTCCTGATCTACGGAAGCGATAAAGGCGGTTTTTTGTTTTTCAATAAACTCCATGATATGTGTCCGTGTAGATTTCATGGGGGACCTCCCTGTATAAATGGCATGTTATTGATAAATAAAAAAGTTAAGGGACACTTCCTTATGTGAAGTGTCCCTTAACTTTTTAACCTTCAGAGATTGCGCCGACCGGGCAGCCGCCTTCACATGCGCCGCAGTCAATGCATTTATCCGGATCAACTTCAAATTTGCCGTCTCCCATTGAAATTGCGCCGACCGGGCAGGTTGCTTCGCAGGCACCACATGCTACACAAGCATCGCTGATTACTCTTGCCATAATAAAATCCTCCTTCATACTTGGTAAAGATAAGCTGGGAACGAAGAAACCAGTTCCTTTTCACATGATATTATTCTAATACAAAAGGGAGTCAGTGACAAGCACAAATATACGGAAAAATAAAAAACATAAATTGGTAAAAATGCAGTCCTGTACCAGTCAGGCTGAATAATTCTAATTTCCTGCCAATTCCGCACGGCGTTTTTTAATACCGTCCAAAATATGCTGTTTACATTCGATTGCTTTTTCCTTCGACATGGCGGGAACATCTT
The DNA here is from genome assembly GCA_002493905.1 of Lachnospiraceae bacterium UBA7050. Classification (GTDB taxonomy): domain Bacteria; phylum Bacillota; class Clostridia; order Lachnospirales; family Lachnospiraceae; genus DLAJ01. The sequence continues at coordinate 31,709 of DLAJ01000022.1, forward strand.
TTAGTTTATAATCCATGCCGAGTTTGTCATATTTGACTTTTCCCATTGTGTGATAGGGCAGCACGTCAAGCGCTTTTAAGTTTGACAGCCCCCCGATAAAATATCCCAGCTGGAACAGATATTTTGGATCATCCGTAATGCCCGGCACCACAACATGGCGGATCCACATATCTACATGATGGTCGGAGAGATATTGTGCATAAGCCAGAATTCCGTCGTTAGGCTGGGAAGTCAGTTCTTTGTGCTTTTCGGGATCGATATGCTTGATGTCAAGCATGACGAGATCGGTTAACGGTACGAGACGATCCATTTTCTCAACAAAAGCGGCGTTATCCGGCTTAAATGCAATGCCTGAAGAATCAAGGCATGTATGGATGTTTCTCTTTTTGCATTCGGAAAAAAGCTCAATTAAAAAATCGGGCTGCATGAGCGGTTCACCGCCGGTTACAGTAATGCCGCCTTTGGTATAGAAGCTTCTGTTGCGCTCATATTGCTCAAGAATTTCCGAAACCTCCATGATGGTGCCGCCCGTCATGGGCCATGTATCGGGGTTGTGGCAGTATGCACAGCGCATAGGACAGCCCTGCACAAATACAACGAATCTGGTGCCCGGACCGTCAACGGTTCCAAAGGACTCCAGCGAATGGATTCTTCCGCTCATAGTTTGTTCCTTTCTTGAAAAATACCGGAGAAACCGGTTACCGTAGAGCTTTTGAAAAATGGCGGTAAGGGATATCCCCGAAAATTTTTTAGAACCCGAGGAGGGTATCCCCGGGTTCTTTCGTGTAACTGTATACTTGCCTTCTGATAATAATTGAGGAAATTGCCTGCCCTCAGAAGAACGCTTTGCGTTTCAGAAGAAATGCTTTCGGCATTTCTTCGAAAGACTTTCCTCAACCCGAAAGAACGCTTTGCGTTCTAGAAGAAATGCCTTCGGCATTTCTTCGAAAGACTTTCGCTTACGTGAAAGTCTTTTTTATGCTATAGGAAATTCCTCCGATTCCAGAAGAATCGCAAAGCGATTCTTCGAAAGAGTGCTTCGCACTCTTTTTTAGATAGCTTCGTGGAAGGTACGGGAGATAACGTCAGCCTGCTGTTCCGGTGTGAGCTTAATAAAGTTTACTGCATAGCCGGAAACACGGATCGTAAGCTGCGGATAATTCTCGGGATGCTTCTGTGCATCAAGAAGCGTATCTCTGTTTAAGACATTGACATTTAAGTGATGTCCGCCTTTTGTTGCGTAGCCATCTAATAAGTTTACTAAGTTATCTACCTGTGCATTGCTCTGTGCCATGGTAATATCCTCCTTGAATCAAAAATTTTCACTTAGCGAAAGCAGTGTGTAAACATAGTCTTTATGCATCTGCCAAATATATGCAGTGCGCTGCAGCTTAACGGTCCATACCTTCCTGCATGGTCGGGATACTGCATGCAAATGCGTTTTTGGAACAGTCAACACAGCCCATCGTTTCTACAGTCGCTGCCTCGCCGCTGGTTTCGTCCACATCGACATTCACATGCCCGACGCCGTTTTTCATTCCGGCGTCGAGCTGTGCGATAAGATTATCAATCATCTGATCTTCATTCATTGCGCTATTCCTCAATGGATCACTTATTCAGGTCAAGTTCAATGTCGCCTGCAAATACCTGATCTTCTTTTCCAAGCGCGCCCGGGATGATCGTAAACGTATTGGAAATACCATCCTGTGCGTCGTTGAACGGAAGCTTGGATACAGAAGAAAGGGAAGCGACTGCACCATGTGTATCGCGTCCGTGCATCGGGTTTGCGCCCGGAGCAAACGGCTGGCCCTTTCTACGTCCGTCCGGAGTATTACCGGTTGCCTTACCGTAAGTTACGTTGGACGTGATCGTAAGGATGGAGGTTGTAGGAATACCGTTTCTGTAGGTGTGATGTCTTCTGACAGCCGTCATAAACGTGTGAACAGCCCACTGTGCGATCTCGTCTACGCGGTCGTCGTCGTTGCCGTATTTCGGGAATTCGCCGGTTGTCTTAAAGTCAACGATGATACCGTCCTCGTCGCGGATCGGCTCAACTTTCGCATACTTGATTGCGGAAAGGGAGTCAGCCACGATGGAAAGACCTGCAACACCGGTTGCGAAGTAGCGCTTGACATCTCTGTCATGAAGAGCCATTTCTGCTCTCTCATAGCAGTATTTATCATGCATATAATGGATAATGTTCAGTGTGTTGACATATACGTCAGCCTGCCACTCCATCATATCAACAAACTTGCTTACGACATCATCATAATCAAGAACATCACCGGTTACAGGGCGATACTTCGGACCAACCTGTTTCTTGGTCACTTCATCCACGCCGCCGTTTAATGCGTAAAGCAGACATTTTGCAAGGTTTGCACGTGCGCCGAAGAACTGCATTTCTTTACCGATAACCATGGAAGATACGCAGCATGCAATACCGTAATCATCGCCGTGAACAACTCTCATCAAGTCATCGTTCTCGTACTGAATGGAGGATGTCTTAATGGACATCTTTGCACAGTACTTCTTCCAGCTCTCAGGAAGTCTTGTGGACCAGAGAACTGTCAGGTTCGGCTCGGGAGAAGGTCCTAAGTTCTCCAGCGTATGCAGATAACGGAAGCTCATCTTTGTTACCATGTGGCGTCCGTCAATGCCGACACCGCCAAGGGACTCAGTTACCCATACCGGATCGCCTGCGAAAATCTGGTTGTATTCCGGTGTACGCGCGAACTTTACGCAGCGCAGCTTCATAATGAAGTGGTCAACGAATTCCTGAATCTGCTCCTCGGTAAAGGTGCCGTTCTTAAGGTCTCTCTGTGCGTAGCAGTCAAGGAAGGTTGACGTACGTCCGAGGGACATTGCGGCGCCGTTCTGCTCTTTTACGGAGCAGAGATAACCGAAGTAAGTCCACTGAATTGCCTCCTGTACATTGGCAGCCGGCTTGGAAATATCACAGCCGTAGGAAGCAGCCATTTCTTTCATCATTTTTAATGCGGTCATCTGCTCGGAAATCTCTTCACGGAGACGGATGACGTCATCGGTCATCACGCGGCCTGTGGAATCCTTCTGAGCCTGCTTATCCTCGATCAGTCTGTCGATACCGTAGAGTGCGACACGTCTGTAATCTCCGATGATACGTCCACGTCCGTAAGCATCCGGAAGACCTGTGATGATATGAGCGGAACGGCATGCTCTCATCTCCTGGTTGTATGCATCGAAGCAGCCTGCATTGTGTGTCTTTCTATGAGTAGAGAAGAACTCGGAAATTTCAGGGTCTACTTCATATCCGTTGTCGGAGCAGGCTTTTTCTGCCATACGGATACCGCCGTAAGGCTGTAAGGAGCGCTTGAACGGCTTATCGGTCTGGAAGCCTACGATCGTCTCCTTATTTTTGTCAAGATAGCCGGGACCGTGGGAAGTGATCGTGGATACAACCTTGGTATCCATATCAAGAACGCCGCCTGCTGCGCGCTCCTTGTCCTGAAGATCACGAACCATTGCCCATAAGTCGTTGGTGTTCTGCGTAGGTCCTGCAAGGAAGGACTCGTCCCCGTCATACGGCGTGTAATTTCTCTGGATGAAATCACGCACATTGATCTCTTTGTCCCATTTGCCGCCTACAAAATCGTTCCATTCTGGTCTCATTTGAAATGCCTCCTATAAAAAATTTTATACGGTTAAAAACCGTTAGTTACGCATAAAAATATGCTTTCGATACACCATAATTATAGGTTAGATTTCATAGGAGAGTCAAGAGAAGCAATGTACTTTTTCGAGTACATGAATAAAATTTTCATGGAAAAAATTGTGAAATTTGTGCAAGCTGTGTTAAGATAGAAACGCGGCAGAAAGATGATTGGAAAAAGGAGGCATAGAAATGGCACAGTTTACGAAGGATATGACAATTGGCGAAATGCTGCAGATCAATCCTGCAGTTGCACCGGTTCTGATGGAAGCGGGAATGCATTGTCTCGGCTGTCCGTCCGCACAGGGCGAATCTTTGGAGGAAGCAGCGCTGGTTCATGGCATTGATGTGGATGAGCTGATGGATAAGCTTGCGGAGTTATAAAAACGGACACACATGCTGAGGGAGACCGTCAAGGCAGCCTTTGCCGGACTTCAGCTTTCGGTTTATGGAACCAAAAAGAGTTTCCTCCCCATCATGGAGGAAACTCTTTTTTTGTTCTATTAGGCAGTATATTACCCAATCATGTGAGAATCTGCAAAGCAGATTCCTTAAAAGACCACGGAGCGGTTATGAAAAAGCCTGAGCGACAGCCTCCACCGCGTGAGAGGAAATGATCGCTTCGAAATGTTCTTCTAAAAATGCGGAAGCAGAATTTGTCAGGCGTTCACCCTTTCCGTATTCCGAAAGCGTATTACACAGACGGTTAAACTCGGAAGGGGAAGTTTTTCCCTTGGAGACAACGAGCGTGTACTGACCGGTTGCCGTATTTTTATACAGAGTGGTATCGGTACTGATTCCACTGGCGAGCATCCGAGATACCCTGATCAGATGGTCCAACGTGGAAAAACTATATAAAATGGAAATATCCGCATCGTTCTCAGCAGGGGCAGTATCGGGAGCGCCCGCAGTGTCTGAATTTCCTTTGTCAGGGAGCGCCGCCGCTGCGTTCTGCATCCTGCGGAAGAGATCTAAAACATCCAGTGCGGTCTCGGAAAGGAGCGAGCCCGTGCTGTTTATGACATCCATATCTGTTTCTTCATAGTCGTCATCCTCATCATCATGGATGGATGGGGCAAAATTAGAAAAGCGTGTATCCAGTTCTTCCGGATCTTCCACTTTGGTGATGACTAAAACGAGACAGCCTGAATTTAAGGGAATAGCCTCGATCATCAGGGGGATGTCCTCTGCCTCAAACCCAAACTGCAGCGATGCCTGCTGCATCATGTCCCGAAAGAGCTTTTTTGTCTTATCGGAACCGTATACCAGTTCGCTGATCTTGATCTGTCTGTCTGCGAGATCATCGCTTGTCAGAGTACAGCGGATCTGGTAGTCATTTACTTTTTCAATTTTCATTTCATATCACATCCTATCTATCCGTCAAAAACCATGCGATACTGTAATTCTCAGTAAAAGTATCTTATACTGATTAGTTTATTAAGTCAATAGCATGGCGTGACAGTTTATATTTTTTTTATCCGTGGCGGTCGGGGCATAAACAGCATGTTTTCTAAAGATATTAGGAAATATAAACAAAAAGAAGAGCTCCTGTGTTATTTTTTACCAAATTTTTTGTGAAAATTTGTCAAATTAGCCGCTTGTAAATGGAAACGCATGAAGATATAATGAAAAAACAAAGATGCCTCGGACAGTCTGTATCGGAGAGGAGGCAGAAGTTTTTTCTAAGTCACATTGGTGGCACACGTTCAATATGATCTTCTTCCCATCAAAGCATAGTCTGTTTTCTATGTTAGTATGGGATTGTCTTACAGGCTTATGTGTCTGTTCGTAAAATAATTTTTTCCAATGAACGAAGAAAGAAACAAAATACACGGTATAATTCAAATTTTTCTATTAACAATTTTTTCCATTGAGATATGTCTGTTCCAGTGGAAATGCATGGCATCAGCTTAGCTGCTGATGATACCGTCCGGCATCTTTGAAAACCTGTTTCACGGCAGTCATTGTGCGGCTGCACCGCAATATCACGGATTCCTTTTGGCCGGCTGCTTCTCCCAAATTCACGGATCAAGGGATATATCAGTCCGAATACAAATACAGGAAAGGAGATGCATATGATAACGCGTATAGTCCGGGAAAGCGGCCCACAGACGGCGCAGAAGCACAAAAAGATTGAACAACAGGATCAGAACTGCAAAAGAAAGCGGTACTGTAACAATAAAAGTCTGGATATGTCAAATTTGGTAATGACTGCCGTGCAATAGTCTGTTATAATATAAGGGCGTTTGGAGGGAACAGGAATGAAGAAAAAATTGATTCCGGTACTTGTCGCAATCGCCCTTATTTGTGTAGTCGCGCTTGTGGCAGTAGTACCTAAAATACTGGACCGCTATTCTTATTCAAAGGAACGGGTTGATCTGACTGAATATTTTGAATGTGAGGGTGATGAGGCGAGGATTATGCATCAGGATTCCCTGCTTGCTGACCGGGCGCTCGTACGGGACGGGGCCGTCTATTTCCAGTATGATACGGTAGCGGCATATATGGAAGACCGGTTTTATTATAACGAGTCGGAGCGCGTGGTGAAATATACGCTGCCTGACTGCGTGGAGACAGCAGCGCTTGATACGAACGTGGTGGTCAGAACGGCGCCGGCGCTTGCGGGAGATGATATCAGCAATGAAGAGACGCTTGCGCATGTGACTGCTTTTGAGGAAGAGGGGACGCTTTACCTTTGGGCAGATTATGTGCAGCGATACTGCGGTATGAGCTATACACTTTACGGCGGTGAGGAGCCGTACCGTGTGCAGGTATTTACGGAAGAAGATACGGTAAACACAGCAATTGTCAAGAAGGCGGCTGCCGTCAGACGGCTTGGCGGGATTAAGAGTCCGATCCTTACCGATGTTGCGGCGGGCGATGAAGTTGTGGTATTAAACCGCATGGAGACATGGGCGGAGATCAAGACAAAAGATTGTGTGACAGGATATATTGAAGTGAAATATCTGGAAAACGAACAGGAGGTTCAGCGCACAACCGGCAGGGAATATACGGAGCCTGTTTATCCGCGTATTGAGAGGGAACACAAGATTGTCATGGCGTGGCATCCGGTTATGAGCGTGGATGCGAACAGCACGTTAGACAGCGTAACGGCGAATACGGCCGGACTGAATGTCATTTCGCCGACGTGGTTTTATGTGACGGGCGGCGCGGACGGTGTATCGATCAACAATATTTCCGATGCTTCTTATGTGGCGCGTGCGCATGAAAAGGGATACGAGGTATGGGCGCTTGCTGAGGATATGACGCTTTCTCCGGATTTATACGGTATTTTATCCCAGACGGCTATGCGCGAAACGTTGGAAAAACAGCTTGTAAACGCCGCGTTGAATGCAGGTGTGGACGGCATCAATATTGATTTTGAAACTGTTTCCAAAGACTGCGGGGTACACTTTGCGCAGTTTTTGCGTGAACTGTCTATTTTAACACATCAGAATGGGCTGGTGCTTTCCGTGGATAATTATGTACCGGAAGGCGGCAGGGGACAGTATCATCTGGAAGAGCAGGGAATTGTGGTTGACTATGTTGTGCTTATGGGCTATGACGAGCATTGGGCAGGCTGCAGCGAGGCGGGTTCGGTTGCATCCATCGGCTTTGTGGAGCGCGGAATCAGGGATACGATCGAGATTGGCGTCCCGGCAGACAGGATCATTAACGGCGTGCCGTTTTTCACGCGGATATGGTCCACAAACGGCGGAGAGGTGACAAGCAGCGCAGTTGGTATGCAGGCGGCGAAGGACTGGGTAAATAATTATGGAGTAGAACTTGTTTGGGATGAGATTACCTGCCAGAATTATGGTGAATTAACGAGCGGCGGCGCGCTTTATCAAGTTTGGATGGAGGATCAGGAGTCCCTGCAGGTTAAGCTGAACGTAATGAACACCTATCAGATTGCCGGCGTATCAGCATGGAGGCTCGGCTATGAGACTGCGGACATCTGGGCGATCATTGCGGCGTACGGAAATTCATAGAAAACAACAGCCATCTTGAGCAGCGGCCAATAGAGCGGTTTTCGTAATAGGACTTCAAAAAAACAACAATCCAGTAATTGG
>DLAJ01000022.1:39758-153904 GCA_002493905.1 Lachnospiraceae bacterium UBA7050
ACAACAATCCAGTAATTGGATTGTTGTTTTTTTCATATATCTGTTATGAAAGAATATGCGGGAGGCGGAGCATGATGGAGAGAAACAAAGATACCGGGAGCAGGGGAAGATCATCCCGCGCATGGCGGCTGTACCGGGCGTGTGGTAGAAGGGTCAGACAGGTGCGCACGGACGTCGTATTCGTTATCCTGGGAATGATGCTTTTGACTGCAGCGGCGGTTGTGACAGCGTTTGAAAAAAGACAGGATACGGGGACGGTTCAGACTGCGGGTGCGCCAGATGCTTCAAATATAGTAATTGTGATTGATGCCGGACATGGGGGAAGGGACAGTGGAAAAATTTCGGTGGATAATGTCACTTATGAAAAGGATATTAATCTTGCAATCGCCTATAAGCTGAAAGGTTATCTGGAGGCGGAGGGTATTACGGTTATTATGACGCGGGAAACGGATGACGGGCTTTATGTGGAGAGCGACAGCAATAAAAAAGCAGCGGATTTACGCCGCCGCATTGAAGTGATTGAACGTGCTGCGCCTGTGCTTGTTGTCAGCATCCATCAGAACAGCTATCATGAATCGTATGTGCGCGGAGCACAGACATTTTATTATACGACGAGCACAGAGAGCAGGGAACTTGCCGAAATTATACAGGAACAACTGTGTCTTTCCCTTGATCCCGAGAATGAGAGAAAAGCAAAAGCAAACGACAGTTATTATCTGCTGAAAAAAACATCCGTTCCCATTGTGATTGTGGAATGCGGTTTTTTGTCAAATCCTGAGGAGGCGGCATTGCTTACGTCCAAAGATTATCAGGACCGGGTAGCATTTCAGATTCATCTCGGTGTTATGCAGTACCTAAACCAGAACAAAAATAATTTATCCTGATTTAGGGAGAGTCTTCACAGTAATAGGTGAAATATTTTTCACGCAGGGATTGGTAGGACCCTCTGGGAGGATAGATCGTTTTTTGGTTATCCATCTGCAATTCCTGCCGGCTTACGCTTTCCACATGCTCTAAGTTGACAATGTAGGCGATGCCAACTCTCACAAATTCGGGATATGAAGAAAGCGTTTCGTAAAGTTCCGTCATTGTGATATTCAGTATACAGAATGTGCCGTCTGAAAAATGGAGGCATTGTTTTTTTCCCTGTGCTTCGCAGAATACAATACGATTGACCAGCACACGGCGGATTTTGCCGTCGATACGCAGAAGAACATATTTTTTTCGGAGTTCTTCGGTTTCGCCTAAAAAGCGGTTCAATATCGGAAACAGCATGCTTTCCGACAAAGGCTTGACTAAGTATTGAGCCGCTTCCACACGGAATGCGTCCAGCGCATGGTCCCTGGAAGTGGTCAGGAAAATGATGCGGCTTTTGTTTCCCATTTCACGGAGTGTTTTTGCCGCGTCAATGCCCGTTTCGTGAGGCATGTAAATATCTAAAATAATCAGGTCCGGCGTATATTTTTTTGTGCGTATGTGATCAATCAGCTTTGCTGCTGTCTCGAAACGTTCTATTTTAATAGCAGCGTCTGGATGTTCCGTTTCGTAGTTGTGAAGGATTTGTTCTGTTTTATCTAATTCTGCTGTTTCATCATCACAGAGCGCGATCAAGTACATGGAAGTAGCTCCTTTCAAAAACATGAATCGGTGGATTCCTGTGGAATGTTTATGATCAGCCGGAAGAGGAATACACCGTTATTATTTTTGAAGTCATATTCTCCGCCGTATTTTTCGGATGTTTTAATGATGCTTAATACACCGATGCCGCCGGTAGCTTCAGGATTTGGCTCACAGTTTTTGATTTCAGCATCCGGGCGGCAGGTATTGCTGCAGCGGATGACCAGCTTATTGTTTTTGCGATGTATGATTAATTGGATAAAGCATTCTTTATGACTGTCCTGTTTCTTTGCTTCTATGCATCCGTAAATAGCGTTTTCATAAGCATTCGCCAGAATCGTTACCAAATCGATATTAGGAATTGGCAGATTTTCCTGGAGTTCTATATCCAGTGTTACCTTAATGTTCTGTTTCTGTGCATGATCAGTATATGCCATAAGGAGATTGTTTACCGCGATATTGGGACAGACAGTTTCTGTAAGAGGGGATTCTGTCTCTTTGCTGTATTCTTTCAGATATTGGAGCAGTTCTGTATTTTGCCCTCTGCGTGCATACTCGGCAATGACAGCATTATGATGCCTTGCATCATGCCGGATGCGTTTTCCAGATTCTGCGGCATTTTCCAAAATCTCTAAATTTCGTTCCAAAAGACGCTGGTTCATCTGCATCAGCTGGTTTTCTTTCAGATATGCCTTCTCTTTACCGATATGAAGGTACAGGCGGAATATCAAAAGTTGTAATGCACCGGTTAAAAAGAGGTTCATAAAAATCTGAAAAAGACGGTAAGGGGTAGTCTGATCCAGGCTGCTTGGATTCAAAATATATCCGATCCCAAACAAAAGGCTCAGGATCATGATGGTAATACTGAAGCGGTCGATTTCCTGTTCCACATAGTAGGAAAAGCCCCGGATGGAAGTTTTTATTTTTTTCTCTATAAAATAAGCCATCATTACAATGAGAAGGACCCGCATGATCATATCCACCCAGATATTCCCGTGAAAGAAAATGATGGAGGTTTCAATTGCACCGATCAGAAATACCGCTAACAGGTAAAATGTAAGAACCAGTTTATAAATGCGCAGGTAGATTGGATCGATACTCATGAAAAGGGAAAAAACGGCAAAACAAAGATACATGGTGAGTGCGGACATTTTAGCGCAGCTCTCCCAGTCAAGTATATACCAAACGCCGGCCGCAGAAAGAAGAATCATGCTGAAGCAGGTATAGCAAATTACAGTTTTCATCAAGTGATAGCGCTGTTCGCTCATTTGAAAAAACAAGAACGTGACGCCGGCAATGCTGATTGCCCATCGCAGCAGAGCGATATAAACGGACCCCCCTAGCATAATATCCTCCTTCCGACCGATAACAGACTGTCAGAATGAAGTATAAATGTCAGATAGGGTCGAAAAAAGTGATTTGGTATCATTCGCACTTTTTTGGGTATCCATTGTCTGCATACAATTTCGCGCGGCATTTTATTTCGGACTGTTTTTTTGCGACATCGTGGTGCCCGCGACGGTCGGAGCCATCAGTATGCGGCCGGAACCGCGGTAAACATTGACAAAGCCTTCACCGCTGACAGCAGAACCAATCAGAGATTTTGATGATTTCTCAACAGTAAACTGAAGTGTGTTTGACCACGCCACGGCCATATTGCCGTCAATTTTTACCACATCATCCTGCATGACCAGTTCAATTAATTCCTCACGGGGAACCGGGCTTTCCAGAACGGCAATACCCTGTCCGGAGAGGGAGAGGTTAAACAGACCCTCACCGCCGAGCAGAGCGGAAGAAATAGAGCGTCTTGCTACAATAGATTCCTGTAACGAGGCATCGCAGGCGAGAAACATGCCGTCGTCTATAACGATGCCGGTTCCCCAGTTTGCTACATTTTCGAGAAGTATGTATTTGTAGGTCGGCTCCAACATGACATATCCGTAGCCTTGATAAAGCGGTTTGGCTGCTGATTCCCCTGTTGCGGCGCCTTTGATTGCCTTGCCGAGAAAGTCGCCGACACCGCGGACGTTCGATGACATTTCAACCTGTCCCGCGATCCATTGCATTGCGCCTGCCTGCATGCGGATGGCGTTTCCGTTCATAACGCAGAGAACCTGCCGTTTCTTAAAATTCATTTCGTGCAGGAAATAAGCGTTAGCGGCGCTGCTCGGCGTGACGCTCAAATCCTTCTGATGTTCATAGACGATATAGGAACCCAGTTGTGCAATCTGTGTAAGATTGGGGTTATCCTGAAGATGATTGACTTGTATCATGTGCAGATTCCTCCCTTTTATTTCCGGCATAGGCGTTTTGCAGTCACCTGCTTTATTATAACTGTAAGAATGTAGGAAGTCAATGAACTCTAGTCTTCATTTGTATCAACACAGGGGAGAGAAAATGTAAATTCGCTCCCGGCACCTTCGGTGCTGATGACATTGATATGCTCACCGTGTGCTCGGATGATTTCTTTTGTAATGGAAAGCCCAAGCCCGGTGCCTTTTTTGTCTTTGCCGCGGGACAGATCGGTTTTATAAAAGCGGTCCCAGATGAATTTCAGACTTTCTTTTGGAATGCCGATGCCGTTGTCTTTAACGGAAACGAAAATTTTATTATGCTTCTGCGTGGTTTCTATTTTAATGATGGAGTCATGATGGGAAAATTTAATTGCGTTGTCAAGCAGATTATAAAGAACCTGCTGAATTTTGCCCATGTCCGCTGTGACGAGCATTTCATCGCCTGTAAGCACAAGTTCGATGCTGATCTGACGTTCACGGCAGGTGCCCTCGAAAGTCGCAACCGTATTTTTGATCACGCGGTTGATATCAAAATTACTTTTTTCCAATACCATTCCTTCTGTATTCAGGTTGTTTAAGGTCAGCAGATTGTTTGTAAGTTTTGTGAGGCGTTCTGTCTCGTTTAAGACGATCTGCAAATATTTCTCGTGCAGTTCAGGCGGTATGGTGCCGTCGAGCATTGCCTGCACATATCCGCTGATGGAGGTCAGCGGGGAACGGAAATCATGCGAAATATTGGCGACAAGCTTTTTTTGATTTTCACCGCCCTGTGCAAGCGCTTCTGCCATGTAAGAAAGTGAAGCGGCGAGATAACCAATCTCGTCTTCACTGTCAACGGAAAGAGGATAGCTGAAGTTACCGCTTGCAAACTGTTCTGTCGCGTGCGTGATCTTGCGCAGGGGGATATAAACCATTTCTGTGAAAAAAATAAGAATGATCAGCGATAACAAAAACAGGATCACCAACAGCAGATAGGAGATATTCAAAAGGCTGCTGCTCTCGGCTTCAATCTCGCTCATGGGAGAGAGAATGACCACATAGCCTTTCACCTTATAATCGGACGTAATTGGTGCAAAGACACTCAGCATGTTTTCTTCAAACATGCCGAAAAAGGTGCCAACCGTATAATAGGTGCTGCCTGTCACGGTCGGGTCAAATTCTTCGACAACAACCTGGTTATCTACATCAATGGGTTTTCTGGAGTCCACGAGGATTCTTCCGGACGGATTCATGATCCAGATTGTGGCCGAGAGGTAAATGTCGAGCGCATCCAATTGGTTTTTTGCGGTTTCCAGAGAAATGCGGTTATCGTAGAGTTCCGACGCATAAGTACCTGCGATCATGACCGCTTCCTGATACAGGGCTTCCGCCTTTTCTTTTTTCAGATGATCCCGCGTCATGCCGGAGACAAAATTGGCTACGACAAAAAAGCCGAAAAAAGCAAAAATCAGATAGGCAAGCAGAAATTTCCAATACAATGTGCGTTTCATTGATCATATCCCTCGATGTTGATTTCCGTTATAACCAATGCTGTTACAAAAGCTTCGATAACAGCTTTGGAGCATGCCGCGTCAGTGCAGCTCGAATTTATATCCGATACTCCAGATTGTGGCAATGCGCCAGTGGGAGTTATCTTTGATCTTTTCGCGCAGACGTTTGATATGGACGTCCACGGTCCGCGTATCACCGATATATTCATAGCCCCAGATCTGGTCTAACAGCTGCTCTCTTGTGAAAACGTGATTCGGAGAAGCGGCAAGAAAATATAAAAGTTCCAGCTCTTTCGGCGGCATATCAACGCGGTGCCCGTTGTATATAACGGAATAATTTGTCCGGTTTATGACCAGATCGGGATATTCCACCTTGTCCACATCTTTTTCCGCCGCTGTGTTCTGGGCGGGCGTATATCGGCGCAGGACTGCTTTGACGCGTGCGACAAGCTCCTTGGTGTCAAACGGCTTTTCCATGTAATCGTCGGCACCGAGCTCTAAGCCGAGCACTTTATCAAAAATCTCACCTTTTGCGGAAAGCATGATAATTGGCGTCTGGGAATGCGCGCGGATTTCACGGCAGACCTGATAGCCGTCGATACCGGGAAGCATTAGGTCGAGAAGAATCAGATTCGGCTTAAAGGCTTCAAAGCTGGTAAGGGCGGATTCTCCGTCGTTTACGATTTGTGTTTCAAAGCATTCTTTTGTCAGATAGAGTGAGATCAGCTCTGCAATATTATGATCGTCATCGACGATCAGGATTTTCTGCTTGTTTACCATCCTGAATGCTCCTTTCGAAACTATCTGTTGTATTGGGTATTTCTTAATTACCGGGTCTCTGCCGGTTTTGAAATTCTCAATTTTTGAATGTTGCGATTGTGACGCCGGAGTCGCCCTCGCCAAATTCGCCGAGGCGGTAAGAGTCGATATATTTCAGCCGTTTTAAGTGCTGGTGGATCGCGTTCCTGAGAGCGCCGGTTCCTTTGCCGTGTACGATGCGCACGCTTGGTACATGCGAAAGGTAGGCGTCATCCAGGTATTTATCAAGTTCTGCAACCGCCTCGTCCACAGTCTTGCCAAGCAGGTTGATTTCCGTCGAGATATGCATGGATTTGCTGAGACCGGCGGTGCTGCTTCTGCCTGCTTTTTTAACGGAGGCAAGGCGCGTTGCGTCATCGGAGTCCTGCAAAAGGACAAGGTCATTTATATTTGTCTTTGTACGCATAATGCCGCACATGACAAAGAGGTTTCCGGAAGCGTCAGGAAGCGTGCTCACGGTACCCTTTAAGCCTACAGATACGATCTTTACGCTGTCACCCGGCTTTAAGTCGGCGGCGCGGACCTTGGTGTGCTGCCCGGGTCTGACGGAAGGGATTGAGAGCTTTGTGTTCTTTTCACTGATCTTATTGTTCAGTTTTTGTCTGGATTCTTCCAGTTCACGCATGTCTGCGGAGGAGGAATTCAGACGTTGGAATTTGCGGATGGTTTCGTCAGCGGCGGCTTTCGCTTCCAACAGGATCGTGCGTGCTTCCTCGTTCGCTTCGCGCAGAATTTTATCGCGGGAGGTGTCGAGCTTCTCCTGCTTTGCCTGTAACTGGTCTTTTAAGGACTGTGTTTCCCGCTTATATTTATCAATTTCAAGCTGCTGCCGTTCCATGTCGATACGGCGTTTTTCCAGACTGGCGATCACATCCTCGAAGCTTTCTGCATCTTTGCTGATATGTGTTTTGGCGGACTCGATGATCTCATCAGACAGGCCGAGACGTCTGGAAATCGCGAACGCATTGCTTTTTCCGGGAATGCCGATTAAAAGCTTATAGGTCGGCCGCAGCGATTTTACGTCAAATTCACAGCAGGCATTTTCCACATAGTCTGTTGAGAGCGCAAATATTTTCAGTTCACTGTAGTGGGTCGTTGCCATGGAACGGATGCCGCGGTCATGCAGATAGGTGAGGATCGCAATTGCGAGCGCTGCGCCTTCGGTCGGATCGGTGCCGGCCCCAAGTTCATCAAACAGGCAGAGAGAGTCGGCGTCTGCATGTTTTAAGATCGTCACAATATTTGTCATGTGGGCGGAGAAGGTGGAAAGACTCTGCTCAATGCTCTGTTCATCGCCGATATCCGCGAACACATCCTTGAAAATGCCGAGGCGGGAACGGTCTGCGGCAGGAATATGCAGCCCTGCCTGCCCCATTAAAGTCAAAAGTCCGACGGTTTTTAGGGAAACTGTTTTGCCGCCCGTATTCGGCCCGGTGACAATCAGCAGATCAAAATCCTCGCCGAGCCGGACGTCGATAGGAACGACCTGCTTCCGGTCAAGCAGCGGATGACGCCCTTTGCGGATGTCAATGATGTGCTCATCGTTAAAAATGGGCATGGTCGCGTTCATATCCATTGCAAGCGCGGCCTTTGCAAATATAAAATCCAGCTTTGTCAGTAATTTGGCGTTATTTAGGATTTCCGCGGTGTGCTCTGCCGCGCGGGCGGAAAGGGCCGCTAAGATGGCAGCGATCTCCTCCTGCTCTTCGATCTCCAGCTGACGGATTTTATTGTTATATTCGACAATGGCGGCCGGCTCGATAAACAGGGTTGAGCCAGTGGAAGACTGGTCATGGACAATGCCTGTAACCTGCCCCTTATATTCCGCTTTAACCGGAATACAGTAACGGCTGTCGCGCATTGTAACAACAGCGTCCTGCAAGTAGGGACGCAGCGAAGAGTTGACATATTCTGCCAGCTTATCATGTATTTTATTGTTGATGGAAAGAATATTCCTGCGGATGGAGGAAAGCTTTGCGGAAGCGTCATCGGCAAGTTCTTCAGCGGACAGGATACACCGGCGGATTTCCCTGTTTAAGTCTGGCAGCAGGACAAGCTGTTCAAAATAAGGGGTCAGGCAGTCTGCAATGCTGTCTTTTGCATCGGGATTGCCGTAGGCGTAAACACGCTGGGCGCATTCTAAAATGTCGGCGATGCGCATCAGATCGGCAGCCGAAAGTGCGCGTTCAATTTCAAGAGCGCGGCAGACCGGTCGGATTTCCGTACAGCCTGCGAACGAGAGACGATCCTGACGGAACAGTCTTGTCAGCGCGGCTGAGGTGTTTTCCTGCGCTTTCGTGATTTCCGTAAGATCGGCGCCCGGACGAAGTTTCCGGCAGAGCTCCTTTGCGGGGGCGCTGTCGGCTTTTGCCACAAGCATGTCAATGATTTTATCAAATTCTAATATGCGATATACTTTTTCGTTCATGAACCTATCATAGCATAAACGGTGCTTCTTTACAAGAAAACGGCAATCGGATATACTGAAAAAAGAACATAAAGTGTTCAATGAACACTTTATGTTCTTTGCGAGATTCCGCTGACGCGAAACTCGTGGGGTTACAATTTTATCTGTATGATATCTGTATGAACGAAGCGGGCAGCAGTCAGGCATGAAAAAGGGATGTAAGGCGGGGTGTGGTATGCAGGAGAAAGATCAGCAGACAGATGAGGCAATGGAGGAAAAGAAGGATCCTTCTTTTGAGTTTGTAAAAGAAAAGATTAAGGAGCGCCCGATCAATAAAAGGAAGCTGCTGCGAAGAACGATCATTACCGCGGTTATGGCGCTTGTGTTTGGTCTTATTGCATGTATTACTTTTTTCGCACTGGAGCCGATTATTTCCAACTGGCTTTATCCGGAGAAAGAGCCGGAAATTGTCACGTTCCCGGAGGAGCAGGAGGAGACGATGCCGGAAGATATGGCGCAGACAGATAACGATCTGCCGGGGGCGGAACCGGAACAGGAGCAGGCACCGGTGCCTCCGCAGAAAGTTACGGTATATGAGAAAGTGGAACTGACGACGCAGGATTATACCAAGCTTTATGCCGAACTGGCGGCTATTGCGGCGGGTATGCAGGAGAGCATGGTAACGGTCAGCGGCGTGACTTCGGACACAGACTGGTTTAACGATGTATATGAAAATAAAGCGCAAAGTTCCGGACTGATCATTGCGGATAATGGGATTGATCTTTTGATCCTTGCGACAGAAAGCAAAATCCACGACTATCAGCAGGTGAGGATTACCTTTCATGATGGAACGGTGGCGGAGGCTGTCAAAAAACAGACAGACCCGAATACGGGACTTTGCATTTTGGCAGTCAGGCTTGCGGGATTGTCCGCAGAGACGCGCGAGCGCGCGAAACCGGCAGTGCTTGGTTCTTCCAATTCGCTGACGCTGCTGGGGTCGCCGGTGATCGCGGTCGGCTCGCCGACCGGCACGACCGGTTCCGTCTGCTATGGCATGATTACATCAAATTCATCCGGTATTAATCTGGTGGATGCCAATTACCGGCTTCTTACCACGGATATTTATGGAAATGCGGGCGCCACAGGCGTGTTGATCAATCTATCGGGTCAGGTGGTCGGCATTATTGACAATACCTATAATGCTTCCGATATGAAGAATCAGATTTCTGCAATCGGGATTACGGAGCTGAAGCAGACAATAGAAGCGCTGTCGAATGAAAGGGAGCGGGCAAGCATTGGTATTCACGGGGTGGATATCACGGCGGCGCTCAGCGAGTCGCTGCAGATGCCGCGGGGCGTCTGCGTACAGAGTTTTGAAATGGGTTCGCCGGCGATGATCTGCGGTATTCAGGGGAATGACATCATTACGGGAATCGGCGTTAATGTGATCAACAGTATGGGGGACCTGACAAGGGCATTGTACCAGTATGCGCCGGGGGAAGTCGTCACGGTTACGCTTCAGCGTAAAGCCCAGGAAGAGTACCGCACAATGGAAGTGGAAGTGACGTTGAGCGAACTGAAATAAAAGGAGAAACATCAACTGAGCTGAGGTATATTGGATGGAAAATCGTATGAGAAAATGGAAAAAGGAGCGTATCAGACATGAAATATCTGGCGGAATATAAAGACGGGGACAGGGTGCTTGACATCTATCTCTGCAAGCATAAGACATCGGCGGTAACAAAGACGGGTAAGCCGTATGATACGGTAATCCTGCAGGATAAGACAGGAACGCTGGAAGGGAAAATCTGGGAGCCGAACAGCGCAGGGATCGCGGAGTTTGACGCGCTTGATTACATAGAGGTTTTCGGCGAGGTAACAAGCTTTAACGGCGCGCTTCAGATCAGCATGAAGAGGGTGCGGCGCTGTAAAGAGGGAGAATACAGTCCGGCGGATTATCTTCCGGTCAGCAAAAAAAACAGGGATGAAATGTACCGGGAGCTGCTGGGGTACGTGGACAGTATCACGCACGGACCGCTTCAAGCGCTGCTGCGCAGCTTTTTTGTGGAGGATAAAGCGTTTATTCAGGCGTTTCAGACGTCCTCTGCGGCGAAAACCGTACACCACGGTTTTGTTGGCGGACTGCTGGAGCATACGCTGAGCGTGACAAAATTGTGCGATTATTACTGCGGCGCATATCCGATCTTAAACCGCGATCTGCTTCTTTCGGCAGCGATGCTGCATGACATCGGAAAGACGAAGGAACTTTCTCTTTTCCCTGAAAATGACTATACGGACGACGGGCAGCTTTTGGGGCATATTGTCATGGGGGCGGAGATGATCGGAGAAAAAGCGCGGCAGATCGCCGGGTTCCCAGGTACGATGCTGGCGCAGCTTCAGCATTGTATTTTGGCGCATCATGGGGAATATGAATTTGGTTCGCCGAAAAAACCGGCGATCATCGAGGCGGCAGCGCTTAATTTTGCGGATAATACGGATGCAAAGCTTGAAACTTTTACGGAGCTTCTGGAAGGAACGGACAAGAGCGGGTGGCTTGGATTCAACCGGCTGCTGGATTCAAATGTCAGAAAGACGAGAACGGACGGGTAAACATGTATCAAAAAAACGAACTGCTTACAGTTACGATCACGGATATCGGAAACGACGGAGAGGGAATCGGCAAATGTGACGGCTATACGCTCTTTGTGAAAGACGCCGTCGTGGGGGATGTCGTCAAAGCGCGCATTACGAAGCCCAAAAAGAATTATGCTTATGCGAGAGTGGAGGAGATTATCACATCTTCTCCTTTTCGCGTTACGCCGCCCTGCCCGGTATACCGGCAGTGCGGCGGCTGTCAGCTCCAGCCCCTCTCATATGAACAGCAGCTTCTTTATAAAGAGCGGAAGGTGCGCGGGAATCTGCAGCGCATCGGCGGATTTGATGAGGAGCTGCTTAAAAAGGTGATGGAGCCGATCGTCGGCATGGACGAGCCGTACCGCTACCGCAATAAAGCGCAGTATCCCTTTGGAAATACGCGGGAGGGAAATCCGACAACCGGATTTTATGCGGGGCGGACGCATACGATCATTCCGGGGACGGACTGCCTGCTCGGTGTTACGGAAAACCGGGAGGTTTTGGAGGCGGTGCTTGCCTATATGGGGGAAGCTCATGTAAAGGCATATGATGAGACAAGCGGAAACGGTCTGGTTCGCCACGTGCTGATCCGGAAGGGATTTTCAACGGGAGAACTGATGGTCTGCGTTGTCATAAACGGCAGGGAGCTTCCGTCTGCGGAGAGGCTGATAGAACGGCTGAAGGCAGTCAAAAATATGACAAGCGTGTCGTATTGCGTAAATATGGAGAACACGAATGTCATTATGGGCACTGAGGTCGTGACGCTATGGGGAGGGCCCGTGATCACGGACAGTATCCGTATTTACCGGGAAGACCTGCGCGTGCCGGACGGACGCGAGGTGACGTTTCGGATTTCGCCATTGTCTTTTTATCAGGTGAATCCGAGGCAGACGGAAAAGCTGTACAGTCTGGCGCTCGCGTATGCCGGACTGACGGGAAAAGAGACCGTGTGGGATTTGTATTGCGGCATTGGGACAATTTCGCTGTTTCTGGCAGGAGATGCAAAGCAGGTGTACGGCGTGGAAGTGGTTCCGCAGGCGGTTGCCGACGCGAAGGAGAATGCACGCAGGAACGGGATAGAGAATGCGGCGTTTTTTGTGGGAAAAGCGGAGGAGGTTTTACCGCGGTTTTACGAGGGGGAAAAAGATGCGCCTTCGGGAGCAGAGAGCCCGGATGAGGCTGTGCGGCGCCGTGCGGAGGACCGTGAGGACGGACAAAGCGATATGCGCCACCCGGATGTGATTGTGGTGGACCCGCCGCGCAAGGGCTGTGATGAGGCGTGCCTCCGCACAATGCTTGCGATGCAGCCGGCGCGCATCGTATATGTGAGCTGCGATTCGGCTACGCTTGCGCGTGACCTGCGGATTCTTACCGACGGCGGGTATGAGTTAAAACGGGTAAGACCGGTGGACCAGTTTCCACAGACGGTGCATGTTGAGACGGTATGTTTATTGTCCAAACTTGATGTTGAGCGTCATATTGAGGCGGAAGTAAACCTTGATGAAATGGATTTGACGAAGGCGGAGAGTAAAGCGACTTATGCAGAGATTAAGGAGTATGTGCTGGAGCATACGGGATTGAAAGTTAGTAATCTCTATATTGCGCAGGTAAAGAGGAAATGTGGTATTATTGAGAGGGGTAATTATAATTTACCGAAATCGGAAGATTCCAGACAGCCGAATATGTCCAGCGTCACGCTTTGCATGCCGCTAGAGAAAGAAGGGGCTATTATTGAGGCATTGAAGGCATTCCAAATGATATAAAAGAAATAGGGTTGGCAATAATGGGATTTAGAACACTTGAAATAAGCACTTCGTGCGAAATACATATAAAAAAAGAGGGACAGCTGGAAGTACTATCTGACGCTGGTGTTGCATTGATTCCGGCAGAGGATTTGAGTCAGATAATGGTTCATGGAGCAAATATAAGGTTTTCAACCATGGATTTATCAATACGAAGTCAGAATAAGGTTTCGCTTATGACATTAGATAAAAAATATTTACCGACAGCAATTGTGCTTCCGTTTGAAGGACATGCGAGGCAGTCAAAGTTAATGCATGCACAGGTTGCCAGAAGTAGTGATATAAATTTGGACTAATAAGCAATCAAGGGTTCAAAAAGATCACATATATTGCCACAAGGAGATTAAAGTAATGATAAAATATAATTTGCACGATAGTTTAATTGAAAAAGTAAATTATTTCAGTAATAAAAAGAGGCTTGAAATATCAATCAAATTATGTAATTGGCAACAACCAAGTTATAAAGATTCTGACCCGGAAATGATTGAGATTCTTATGGTTTTTGAAGAAGTTGAAAAGTTTAAATTAAGTATTGATTGTTATGAATTTGACAGTAATGAAATATTGGATGTAGTTTGTGTGGACAACAGAACTACAAAAGTGGTATTTTTAACAGAAAATGATGCTGAAACACTTACCGTTACAGCAGACAACTTAAGTTTTTTAACGATATGAATATAGATGTTTTTAATTAAATGGTAGCAATGGGAATCGGTTTCTTTCTTGAATGGCCCGCCAAAAATGGTGCATCGTTCAACTAATACCGTGACGATACTACATTTTATTAGATTATCGGCAATAATGCAAGAAAAGGCAGCCCTTTTGCTGCTGCTCCTTTCCATTGTCCCTCCCGTTACCTCAGAAAGCTTACGGTCACGTTACCGTTCGATGCCACCGTACTGATTGTCAGCGCATAATCAAATGGATTTGGTAGTTTTTAGAGGAAGATTAATAATCATGGACTAATCAATTTACAATGTAAAGAAGGTCAGATGGTTAAGCATCATAACGGAATGCCAGCAAAGACCCGCTAACATTTCCGCCAAGAAAAAGATTTATTTATGATACATATGGAAGATGTGTCAAACGAAATGTATGCGTAAATTTAGCATATTTTTTATTTGATACATCTTTTTTTGTTGCTGCTTTTGCAGTCGTATTATGGTTAAGGGGTCAGGGGATATTTTCCCTGCGTATATACGCAAGCAGTGTTTGCTATTACGCCCTGTGTCATGACGCAGGCAGTGCTTGCTGTTTTAGTATGAACAGTAATCAGGGATAAGTCTGTAAGGCAGTTTTTCTTTAAAATTGCTAAAACTTCATACGGATATTACCGTCCGATTTTATTAAAAAATTTTGAAAAAGTTTTTGTAAATAGGAAGTTTTTTTGCACATTTACCATTTAGAATAATAACCGAGGCAAATGAAGTAAGTTCCGGTATGAAAACTGAATAATGCAATATACATACAGGACGTGAGGATATGTGTAGCCGCTATGTAGGTGCGCCACGATACGCCTGCTTTGATCTGTTTAAGAGTGAACGTAAGGGAATGATAATAATTCCTTCAAACAAAGGCGTGTAGCAATAAAAACCTGACAAAATGCATAGCAGTTGTGCGGGGCGGTGAGGCATATCTGTGATAATGATACTTCTGAATTTCCGATTGAAATTCAGTCATGAAATGACGGTGCGATTCCGATGTGGGCAGCGTAATGAGCAGTCACTTGTATGTAGTCTTATAGAATAAAAATAGGATAGATTGACAGGGAATTTGAGTTCTTGAGTGTCAAAACAGCGTAAGGGCAGTTATGAACGTAATAGTTTGTAGCTGTCCTTTTTTGCGTTCATGATGGAGTAAGTGCTTATGATTGATGAGTGGAGCGGATTGGCGGATATGTTAGCAAATTTGATTGAAAAATATGCGTCAGATTTAGACATAGAAAATTTACCTGATATAGCAGGAGATAATCATGCGAAAGACAATAGAAATAAAGCAGAAGAATTGTCAAAAAATGGAAGGATGTATCTTGCTAATAATAGTCACAAAAGATACAATGAACATGATAAGAGTGTCCAAACTATTGCTGGGGAAAATACCAAATAACGAGGTAACTATGGATTATAGAGAAGAAGAAATTGGAAAATCAAATATGATAATTTATACAACAGAGGATGGCTTATCGAAGATTGAAACAATCTTCGATGGAGATACGGTCTGGTTGTCAAAGGCGCAGATGGCGGAGTTATTTCAGAGAGACCGTTCTGTTATTTCAAAACACATAAAAAATATCTTTGAAGAAGGCGAGCTTTTCAGAGAAGGTAATGTGCAAATTTTGCACATTGCAAATTCCGATAAGCCTGTAGAATTTTATAATCTCGATGTAATCATTTCTGTTGGTTATCGTGTGAAATCAAAACGAGGCACACAGTTCAGGATATACAATTCATGCTAATGGAATAGATATTGGTATTTATACACAGGACTTTGAAAATGAATTTATTTCATTGACGGATATAGCTCGATATAAAAGTGATGACCCAACAGCGGTTATTCAAAACTGGATGAGAAACAGGGATGTAATAGAATTTTTAGGATTATGGGAAAGACTTCATAATCCAGATTTTAACCCCCTCGAATTCGAGGGGTTTAAAAAACAGGCAGGAGCAAACGCATTTACAATGTCACCAAAGAAGTGGATAGAAGCAACGAATGCTATTGGCATTGTTTCAAAAGCGGGACGTTATGGCGGAACATATGCTCATAGTGATATTGCTATGTCTTTTGCAACTTGGATTTCTCCTGAGTTTCAGTTATATATTATGAAGGATTACAGGAGATTAAAGACAGATGAGAATAGTCGGCTATCATTAAATTGGAATTTGAACAGGGAGATTTCTAAGTTAAATTACAGGATACATACTGATGCGATAAAAGAAAATTTGATTCCGCCAGAATTAACTCCTGCACAGATAGCCTATGCATATGCCAATGAGGCAGATATGTTAAACGTGGTTTTGTTTGGAAAGACGGCAAAACAGTGGACGGATGAAAATCCAACCGTAAAAGGAAATATGAGAGATGTTGCAACATTAAATCAGTTACTGGTACTTGCGAATTTGGAAAGCTATAATGCAGTTTTGATTAACCAGGGAAAGAAACAAAAGGAAAGAATGGAGTTGCTTCGTCAATTGGCGGTACAGCAATTGCAGACGTTAGAGACTGTAAGTTTAAATAATTTACCAAAATTAGGAGTGGATTTGCATGAGGGATAGATAATAACAGAATGAATGTTTTCTATCTTCAAAGGAAACGAAGGTGAATGGTGATGTATTATGAAATATGAACTTTTCTTTCTAAACAATATACATGATTCTGAGGAAAGGAGATAGGGTGCGTTAGCGTTTGTATGCATCACACCAAAAAATGAATGGAGACATAATAATAGTATCGAATAAAGTTCTTTGGACTTTTGAAAATAGAACAATAGCAATAGAAATAGAAGATGCTTTTTTTGCATCAGAAAGAAAGGGGATGCAGTTAATAGAAATCGAATCGGGTAAGAATTTTAAACAAAGCAAGGTGTTCTATTTTAATTTTGCTGGAGAGTTGGTATTGTATTATGATCTGGAGACTGGCACTATAGAATGGTCTTTACAGGGAAATGTGAAGAAAATTGCAATTGAAAATATGAAACAAGTTGGTTTTTTCCCGCAAGAGCAGAGGATATTTATTATCTCATCTTGTGAAAAGCAAGAGCTGTTGGGGTATGATATAGAGGGTAAAATTTTATTTAAAGTAAATAACCCACCAGAATATAAAATGTTATATTTTACCAAATTAAAAAGTAATGTTATAGTAGTTCGCGACGGCGGCAAAAGCAATGAAGATAAATATAATAGATTTAGACATAATTTTTTTATGGATATTAATACGGGGAAGTTAACCAAAGGAGGCTTGGCATATTAATAAAGTATTAGGGGGTGTTTGGGGCATCAGGTTTGCAATTACTTTTATAGAAAATATTAGGGGAGGGATACCATATTGAAACTATTAAAAATGATAATCAGGCTTATTTTGTTTTTACTTGGCGCAGCAGGCTTTATTGGATTTATCGTTCCTGTTATTGGACGGGGCATCCTAAATATCGGCAATGCGTCCGGAATTGCAATAGGTATATGTTTGATGCTGTATGCAGCATTCATGCCGGCAGTCCATAAAGTGCTGTGTACGTTTTGGCACAGAACGGTGGGAAAAGTCGTCTTAGGCGTACTGGCAGCAGGATTTGTATGCGTATTGGTTCTGGCTGTGAGCATGACAACGCTTATGGTTAGGGCGGCAGCTGCCAGACCTTCTGAAAATGCGACTGTAATTGTGCTTGGCTGTAAGGTTAATGGAGAACGCCCGAGCATCATGCTGGAGGCGCGTCTGAATGCCGCGCTGGAATATCTGAACAGCAATCCGGAATCAATATGTATTGTATCCGGCGGGCAGGGAAATGATGAGCTGATATCGGAAGCAGAGTGCATGTATCTTTACTTAATCAGTCACGGTATTGCAGCGGAGCGCATCTATCAGGAGGATCGATCAACGACAACGCGGGAGAACATTGCCTTTTCCTATGAAATTATTAAAGAGAAGGGTTTGAATGAAAGCATAGCGATTGCAACCAATGAGTTTCACGAGTACAGGGCCGGAAAGATTGCTGAGGATTTCGGGCTTGACTATGGGGCAGTTTCCGGTAGTACGGTACTGTGGCTGCTGCCGACATACTATGCAAGGGAACTGTTTGCTATTTTGTATGAATGGGTTTTCTAAAATTGCCTGAAATATCATCACACTTCCTCCTGCCGTATAACCGGCAGAGCGACGTCCAGAATAAAAGAGCCGCCATGAGTGTGGTATTCCATGCTGCCGCCCCTGCGTTCCGCCGCACGGCGGATATTAGAAAGTCCATAGCCGTGATCTGTTTCGGTTTTGGTTGTGGACGGCAGATCGTTTTTTGTCCGGAGGGTTCCATGGAAAGGGTTGCTCACACGCAGCAGAAGCATATGATGGTGCACGGCAGCTGTGACTTTGATCTTTTGTTCCGGTTCCGGAAGCGTCATAACAGCCTCAAAAGCATTCTGCAGCGCGTTATTCAAAATCAGACATAATTCTGTTGCAGGCAGTTCGCAGTCTTTGACATCAATGTGGTACGCCAATTCAATATGGTTTTCACGGCAGCGGCAGGCATAGCTCCCAAGTACGGCATTGATATAGGGATTGCTGCTGAATACCTCAGCTGCCGGAGTGTCATGCTGCCGAAGAATACCACAAAGATAGTTGCGGGCTTCTGTGGTATTCTGGGAATCAAGTAAAGAGGATAATGTTTTCAGATGTCCCATCATATCATGCCGGAGCGCACGCGTTTCTTCTTCATGGACGAGGCGCGCCTCATAAAAATCTTTTTGGGACTGCAGCCGGCTGTCAAGCTGGTTTGATAATTCCGTCTGCAGGGCAAGATTCGTGCGCGTCTGGATCATGCGCGTAATTACCTGATAGAGACTGATGATTGCAGAAAGCAGAAACAGCAGGACGGCACACCAATTAAAAAAAGTATATGGGCTGTGATAAAGAATCAGCTTCAGTGTCATACGGATGTTGGAAGAATAGTAACCGCTGCCAAGCAGCGAGCCGGCGTATATAAGAGCCGTAGAGAAAATCGTAATTGACAGGCCGGACAGGAAGATGCGGAATGCCATATTTTTCTGCCGCGCTTCCAAAATAGAAAAAATAAGAAGCGCGGTCAGCATAACATAAAAAATCTCATTTGCTTCAAGAAAAGAACTATCAAACGGCAGACCGCCGGCAAAAAGTCCGGCAGCCGGAGAGATGAGTGCGATGACTGCCGATATGCCTAAAACGATGCCGAATCGTATGCGGTTTTGTCTGGAATCCATTTCAAGGAGCAGGAAGGCGGCGGGAAGGAGCATGGAGAGAGAAGGGATAAACAGCGCAAGCGGAGTGTCCATTGCTGTGGATGCCGGTGATAAAAACTCATACTGCCGTAAATGAGCCAGTGCCTGTAAAAAAGCGGTTAAGATCAGAAGGAGAATATGAGGCATGCGGATTCCCTGAAAAAGAACAAAGAGCCAGATTCCGAATAAAAACAGCGTAAGAATGGCATACCCCGCGGCCGGTATCATTTCAGCGTTGGCGCCTTTCATGGAGAGTTCTGATTCTATGGCGTGTGAGGATAGCTGGACCATCGGCATACTGTAGTATTCCTGTTCTTCAGAGAAGGCGCTGGCGATCGTGAGCTTTTTGCCGGCAATCGGTTCGGGAAGCGAGCAGCGGAAGGCCTCCGCCCGTGCAGAAAGACCAAGGAAAGAAGCGGGAAATGAAATGTGCTCCATGGAGCTGACGGTGCCCGGACAGTTGGTATAGAATAATTCGCCGTCTAAAAAAACGGCGCAGGGACTGTAGCTCTGCAGGAGCAGGAAGGTATATCCGTCCGCCTCCAGTTCGGCGGTTAGTGTGCGGGATAGATAAAAAGGTACGCCGGGGGCAAGCTGCAGGAGCGCTTCCGGTTCCTGTACAGGCTCATGTTGTCCGCTTTTGTCTATGGTATAAATCTCCCATCCGTTTGCGTCATTTAGAAAGGGTGTCAGAGATCGGACGTCTTTTTGCGGACGGGTATATGTTCCAAACAGTGCAAAAACCGCGGCACATGCCGAGATAAAAATGCCTATAATAAGACATTTCAAAACCAATGTTTTTTTCACGTATGATACCTCTTGTAAGTCTTTTGGGAATGAGGCCGGATATGCTTCCCTTTTGTATGACGATATTATATCAAAAGCAGTGAAGGCTTTTCAAGCCTGCAGGTTTGTAAATGTAATGAAGAATCAGTTTGCCTTTTTCAAAGATGATACCCGGCTGCTTAGCTCTTTATATGAGGCAAAACGTAAATCCAGCTGCCTGTTCATAACCATGAAATTGTGTTATGATGAAAAAAATGGAAATCATCGGCGTCTGCGAAGCGCCGGATTATAAATCCACATGAGGAGGAGCATACCATGACCTCAAAAGAGAAAAAAACGGCTGTTATCAGGGAAGTGATCACACCGATGTTCAAGGAAGCAGGTTACAGCACACTGGGGCAGACGTATTACCGCATGCAGGGAGAGTGCTGTATGCTGGTGAATCTTCAGAGCTCGCACTTTAATTCTGTTGAGACGGGGTTTACGTTTTGGTTCCATATAAACGCGCGTCCGAAAGAGGATACGACAAAGGAGTGGATCAAACAATGGAATGCAGCGGCGTCCTCCGATATTCACGAATGCCTGCTGCTGCCGGACTGCGGGTATCTTCATCCGTACCACAGCGCATTGGGATATAAGATTGACGGATACCGGAATTATCAGCCGCAGGACATGGATGTGGAGGACATCAAAACACGGATCGGAAGCGACTTTCGCGATTACATTCTGCCGCAGCTTGACGAGATCAGAACGCTTCCTGTCTGGGAGACAAAGAGAAAAGAATGGATGGAGCGCATAGAGACGCCGCGCGTTCGTCTGCTGAGGTATTTGAGCAGCGCGCAGATGCTGGCCGACATCCCGGATTGCATTCCCGCACTTCAGAATTCACAGCATCTGATCGGCGTGTCGTCGGAAGAGATACGTAAAAACAGGGAGCTTTATCTTGAGATCAAGGCGCTTTCTTCCTGGCCGGACGATGACAAATGGGCGTTTATTTTATCGTCGCTTGAATGAAAACGATACCATGACAGAAAACATATGAATAAGAAAAAACATATCCTATTATGATCAGAGGAGCGGAAATCATGAGATCGGAGCAGGAAATGTATGACCTGATCATTGGTACGGCGCAGGAAGACGGGCGGATCAGGGCCGTTTATATGAACGGGTCGCGGACAAATCCAAATGTCCCGAAAGATTTGTTTCAGGATTATGACATTGTTTATGTCGTGACCGAAACGAAGCCGTTTTATGCGGACAGGCATTGGATTGACCGATTTGGGGAGCGGCTTTCTATGCAGCTTCCGGATGAGCTTGACAGGTCGCTCGGCAAGGAGGTGGACTTTGACAAATGCTACGGCTGGCTGATCCAGTTCGCGGACGGAAACCGGCTTGACCTGCATGTGGAACCGGTCTGGAATGTGAATATGAAAGGGGATAAGCTGTGCAGGGTTCTGCTTGACAAAGACAGCATCCTGCCTGAAATGCCCTGCCCGACCGATGAGGCGTACCGCGTGAAAAAGCCAACCGAAGCGGAGTATTATGCAGTCTGTAATGAATTTTGGTGGTGCTTAAATAATGTAGCCAAGGGGCTGTGGCGTGAGGAGCTTCCCTATGTTCATGATATGATGAGCGCGGTTGTGCGCCCGCAGTTAATCCGAATGCTGTCGTGGAAAATTGGGTTTGAAACGGATTTTGGGGTGAGTGTCGGGAAATCTGCAAAATACATGTATCGGTGGCTGAAACCGGAAATCTGGAAGAGGTTTCTTTATACTTATGGCGGCGTAACAGCGGAGGAAATCTGGGAAGCGGTGTTTATCATGTGCGATTTGTTTGATGAGACTGCGCCGGAAATTGGAAAACGGCTCGGCTGCGGGTATCGTGAGGAGGAAGCAGGGAACAGCAGGCTTTGGCTTGAGCGGGTCAGAAACACGCCGAAGGATGCAAAGGAAATATAAATGTCCATATGACAGACAGATAAGGCAGGAAATAAACCCGTGGATAAGGCAGACAGATAAGACGGAAATAAACCCGTGGATAAGGCAGACAGATAAGACGGAAATAAATCCGTGGATATGGCGGGAACATGAAAAAGGAACTGCAGGTGTCCGGCAGGAGGGGAAGAGGGAATGTATCGGTTATTGCTTTGGCTGTTTTCAATTATTTTTTGGGGGACATACCGGATTCCGGGACCGCTTTTGCGGCAGGAGGGTATGGAGCCGGACGGCATTCCGCATGAAGACCGAGGAGACGGTGGAGACTATATCGGACCTGTTTTTGGAGAAGGCACATTCTGTATGCAGTCGGCGGGGGAAGCGCGCTTTCCGGTGTTTGTGGTATCGTTTCAGGATGTTTCGTATCGGGATACGATGGTGCAGAAAGAGGAACTGGAGGAATGGCTTTTTGCGGGGGAGGATAGTGTCAGCGCTTATTATGACACTGCGTCATACGGGCGGCTTTGCCTGGACGGAGACATCTATTTCTATGAAGCGCAGGGGGAGATTGCTTCCTATGAAAACGATTATGGATTTGAAAATCTTGTGATGGAAACGCTTTCTTATTATGATGAGGAGATTGATTTTTCGCGGTATGACTGCAACGGAGATTCCGTCATGGATGCGTTGGTAATTTCGGTTCCGTCAGGCGGGGATGTGGACTTTTGGTGGGGATGTCAGGCGACATGGTATCAGAATCCGGAATTTCAGGTGGACGGAATTTCAATCAGCCATTATATCATCAATGATGAGCAGCCCTATCAAAGAGAGCGGGAAATTTATCAGGCAACTGTGGAGCATGAACTGGGACATTGTATGGGCCTGCCGGATTATTATAAGTACAATTCCGATGACTGGGAGGGGTTTCATGGAATTGCGGGAATGGAACGCATGGATGATTCGACAGGGGATTTCTGCCAGTTTTCCAAATTGATGCTCGGGTGGCTGAAAGAAAATCAGGTGCAGACGATGGAGCCGGATATGCAGAATGCGTCCTTTGTGCTTCCGCCAGCACATGAGGGCGGCTGCGTCATCATTTTTCCACAGGAAGGGGAGCCCCGTTTTGACAGCGAATATTTTCTGTTGGAGTATAATACGCCCGCAGGAAACAATGAGGGACTTTTTTCGGAGGAGGAATCGGGCGTGCGCATTTTTCATTGTAACGCGCGGATTGAAAAAGATTTCTATGGGGAACCGTATTATCGTTATGAAAATTTCAGTTCATACTATAACAGCTCGGATGAGGGCATCCGGATTTTGAAGCTGGTTAACGACGGCGGCGGTTTTTATCAGACCGGGGATACTGTTGTATATGGGGACGCATCTGATTTTGGCTGGTATACGCCTGCCGGATCGCTGCGGGACCCGCAGCTGACAATCCGGATCGGAGCGGTTACGGAAGAAGGAATTGAGGTGGAAGTCTCGCGGGAGTGAGAGTTTGTGCATGACGGTGGAAGTCTTACGGGAGTGAGAGCGTGCGCATGACGGTGGAAGTCTTACGGGAGTGAGAGTTTGTGCATGACGGTGGAAGTCTCACGCGAATGAGTGTTTTTGCATTTACGGTGAAAATTTAGCAGGAAAGAGGGCATGCTGTATTGCAGGATTGCGGCGTTTTAGCAGCAGGAGTACACGTCAGAAACGGGTATCAGGAAAGAGAGGAGCGTCTGGATGAAAAAAATAAGAAAATTATCAGCATTATTTGCAGCGGTGTTCTGCATCGCATTAACGGGTTGTCAGACATCGGGGGACGGGGAGCCTGATGTTGCGGTAACGCCGGAGCAGAATCCGGCTGCCGGGGATGTGGCGCAGGATGAAAGCGTATCAGACGGGGGCAGCACACCCGCGACAGAGCCTGATGTTACGATAACGCCGGATGAAAATCCGTCCGACGGAGAGGTTCCGCCGCCGGCAGGTGAGCAGTCGGCAGTTTTATATATCGGGACCGTCACGGATGGATTTACGGAATATCCGATGACTTATGAAGGAGAGCTGACCCCGGAGCTGCTGATTCAGGGGATGGAAGAGCTGACCGGATGGGATCTGACGCTGGCGGAGGAGGTTACGACCGGAAAAGGTGGTATGAGTGTTTGTCTTTCCGATGAATGCGCGTTGTTTACGGGACCGCCGGACCCGCAGAAAGAGGAGTTTCATATGTTTGACGTGGGACAGCTTGCCCGGACAATTTTGGACAGTATCCAGAAGACGCTGCAGATGGGATTTACCGGGGCAGGCGGTGATCCGGATGCCTTGGATATTTATTATTATATGGAGGGCGAACGGCCCTTGGAAGTGCCGGCACTTGGAATATCGTGGCCGCTCGACCAGCCCTATCAATGGCCGGAAACCTGAATGAAAAGGCGGATGCATATTAGGTGTGCATCTGCCGGTATTCTTTCGGCGTTACGCCATATTTTTTCTTAAATAAAGCATAAAAATGTGTGCGGTTTGTAAATTTGAGCCCGGCGGCAATAGCGCCGATGGAGTCCGAGGATTCTGTCAGGCGCTGAGCCGCTTTTTTCATGCAGAAGGACATGCCGTAATCATAGAGACATAAATCCGTAAATTTATGAACGATCCGGTTTAAGTAGTCCCCACTGTAGTGCAGGCATTGTTCGAGTTCCGTGCGCGTCATGCGCCCGTTACTTTCTTCCAACAGACGGGTAATGCGCGAAAAGAGCAGGAAATCGCTGTT
Organism: Lachnospiraceae bacterium UBA7050; assembly: GCA_002493905.1. Taxonomy (GTDB): domain Bacteria; phylum Bacillota; class Clostridia; order Lachnospirales; family Lachnospiraceae; genus DLAJ01. The sequence continues at coordinate 64,254 of DLAJ01000022.1, forward strand.
TTTATCAAGACGGATATTGGTGCAGTGGTAGTATTTCCGCATGGATAAGTGGGATAAAAAGGAGCATAGCAGTCCTTTGATCTGGTGGGAAGCGCCAAATTCGGGATAAAGAAGCACATGGATCATATTTTCCGCCATCGTATGGAGCTGCACGGCGTTCAGATGGTTCTGATAAGCCGGGATGAAATCAAGGTAAGCGCGTACGCCGGGTTCCTTCAGGTCATCCATGATGAAACGGTACAGGCTGCTGTCATAGATTTCTTTTTCATTTGGGAATAGACAATTCTGAGCAGATTGAAATAGCTCTGTAATCATGTCAGGAGACAGACCGATGAACAGAACCCGGCTTTTTTCATGATAATATTCCATATGACGCAGATTCCGGTTGATCAGGCAGCAGGAACCGGCCGTGTAGAGATATTCCGTTCCCTCTATTTTTTGGATCATATTTCCCTCCAGAACGATCACAAATTCAAAAAAATCATGAAAGTGCGGCGCGTTTTTTGCGTAGGAGTCATTTTTCTGGGAAAGGGGTTCCTGATACATGACCGCCTTTGTGGGGGACAGAGTCATGATATTGACATAATCGTTTTTTTCGGAACCGTTACAATATTCCATGGTAATCTGAAAAGGTACGTTCATATGGTAAAAGCGGCTGAAATCACTTTCGCCGTTCTGCACTTTAATGGAAGAATCGCGGCTGTCTAAAGCGCCAAGCATATCCAGCCCGGTATAATGATCTGTCATGATGTTCATATCCTCCTCAAACTCCATTCCCATATATGATACAAAAAGAATCAAAAAAATCGTTTTGCGATATTGCTGTGCAAAATAGGAATTTCCTATAATATTTTTTGGATATAGGAGTATTATAGTTAAAATTGTCAAAAGAGTAAAGTTTGAAAGTTCCTTTCAAACTACTTATTGGTAGGGGTAAAGAATGCAAATTTATACAGGAACAGATTTTCAGACTGTGGCAGGAATGGAGGATTTTTATGAAAAAACAATGTTACGTAAAATTGACGGCACTGTGTGTAAGCTTCGTTCTTAGTGTGTCTGTTTTGGCGGCGTGTGGATCGAAGGACAAGGATTCTTCTGCCGGAGCGCAGACATCCACGGAGACGCCTGTGGAGGATACGCAGGGGGACGGTGAGTCCGGAACGCAGGATCAGGATACACAGCAGCCGGATTCCCAGACGGTACAGCCGGAGACGATTGAAGTGACGACATTTCCGCTGCCGGACGCTTCGGAGGAATCCGAGATTTATGTGGAGCCGATTGATGGCATTTCCGATGACTTTATCCGCGGGATGGATGCCTCCATCGTACTCGTTGAGGAAAACAGCGGCGTAAAGTATTATAACTTTGACGGACAGGAGCAGGACGTTTTTATGACGATGGCGCAGGCAGGCGTCAATTATATCCGTCTCCGTGTGTGGAACGATCCTTATGATGAAAACGGCAATGGATATGGCGGCGGAAATAATGATCTTCCCACGGCACTGGAGCTTGGAAAGCGTGCCACGATGTACGGCATGAAGGTGTGCATTGATTTTCACTATTCTGATTTCTGGGCGGACCCGAAGCGACAGCATGCGCCGAAAGCATGGGAAGGTATGAGCGTGGAAGAAAAATGCGATGCGCTTTATGAATTTACGAAGGAAAGCTTAACGGAGCTGTTAAATGCCGGAGTGAATGTCGGTATGGTGCAGATCGGAAACGAGATCAATAACGGCATGTCAGGGGAAACGAATCTCGCGAATGTGGTGGAGCTGCTGCATGCAGGAAGCCGCGCGGTCCGTGAAGTTTCCGAATCTTTTGATAAGGATATCCAGATTGTTGTGCATTACACAAGGATCAACCAGCCGAATGAGATCGATGGGCTGGCGGCCGCGCTGGCAGAGGCTGGTTTAGACTATGACATCATGGGGTTATCCTATTATCCGTTCTGGGACGGTACCAATGAGAATATGCAGGAGGTAGCCGCAAATATTCAGGAAAATTATGGCAAGAAGGTCATGATCGCAGAGACCTCCTACTGCTATACTGCCGAGGACGGGGACGGCTGCGATAACAGCTTCAAGGGAACGGATGATCTGGTGGAAGGCTATCCTGCGACTGTTCAAGGGCAGGCTTCCATGATCCGCGATATCTGCGAAGCGGCAAATGACGCCGGCGTGCTTGGTATTTTCTACTGGGAAGGTGCATGGGTACCGGTTGGCAAGGCAGATGTGGATAACTCTCCGATCTGGGAGGAATACGGCAGCGGCTGGGCGAGCAGCTTTGCCGCGGACTATGATCCGGAGGACGCAGGACTCTATTATGGCGGCTGTGCATGGGATAATCAGGCAATGTTCGATTTTGACGGACACCCGCTTGCTTCCTTAAATGTGTTTAAGTATCTGCGCTATGGTTCGACGGCGCCGCTTGCCATTGACGATATTCCGAAGGTTTCTGTCATGTGCGACGTGGGTGGGACACTTACGCTGCCGGAAACGATTCCGGTTATTTATAACGACCCTTCGGCGAACACGGAGGTTCCTGTCACATGGGATGAAGAGCAGGCTGCTGCGATCGATACGAATGCCGGCGGAGACTATGAGGTTGCGGGAACGCTGGAGGATGGAACGGAAGTGATCTGCTATGTCGAAGTGATCATGATCAACCATGCTTTGAATCCAAGCTTTGAGGATGCCGATACTTCTATGTGGAAAGTGAGCTATGAGGGAGAGAGCAATCCGACGGATTTTCAGGTAAAGGCAGATGACGCTTATACCGGAGAGACGGCGTTTCATTTCTGGTCCGCGGATTCCGATATGGAGTTCTCCATTGAGCAGGAGTTTACAGACTTAGAGCCGGGAACTTACCAGCTCAGCGTTTTTGCGCAGGGCGGTGATGTGGCAGAGGGTTCGTCCATGGAGCTTTATGCGGTCGTGAATGGGGAAGAACTGACGGAGCCGTTCATGGTCACAACATGGGTTGACTGGAAGAATCCGACGATCACGGATATTAAAGTGACGGATGGTACATTGACGATTGGCGTTCGTATAAAATGTAATGCGGCAAGCTGGGGTACGGTGGATGATTTTACGCTGAACAGGGTTTCCGATTAAGCACGTGACGGATAAAGCTTTTGCATCATGGGGAAAAGGGAAAAAATAATACGGGGGGATTTCAATAGACAGGCGGACATGCAGTTTATGTCCGCCTGTCTTATTTAATTTCTAGTGAGTCAGGCGGACGCAAAGCATGTATTTGATGATTATAACGAAATTACGTATAAAAATGCCTAAAATTCAGAGAGGAATTTTAGGCATAACTTGTATATACACTCTATCACACCTCAAAATAAAAGTCTAGTAATATTTCTTTTTTTCGTTATAATTTTTTATACAACAGCCAAATAGAGAGGGAGGAGCCAGATGGACGCACAACGGCAGGAAGAACAGAAACATTTTGATGAATGCAGGGGGCTGATCCTGAAGAATACGGAAAAGTATGAGGCTGAGTTTGAGGAACGGCACAAAAAGACGCAGGAACTGTTTCGAATGATGCAGGGCGGCGATGTAGAGCTCTATAATCAGATGATGACGAGCGCGAGTCTGGAGGAGCATGCCGCGGGGCAGTTGAAAAAAAACCGTGCGGCGTATGAGAATCCTTACTTTGGGAGAATTGATTATCTGGATAAGGAAAGCAACAGCGAGGAAAGGGTTTACATCGGGAAACAGGGTATTTTCCGTAATAAAACCGACGTTGTGATCGCGGACTGGCGGGCGCCGATTTCCAGCGTATATTACGAGAATGAAATCGGTGAGGGGAGCTACCGTCTGCCGGAGGAAGGGACGGGCGACGACGGTGAGGGACCTGAAATTCCGATCTGTCTGCATCTGAAGAGAACCTACGACGTGGACAAGGGCGTACTGAAAGGATATTATGACAGCGATGTGGCGGCGAACGACGCGCTTTTAGTGCAGTATCTCTCCCAAAATAAGGACGCAGTGCTGGGCGATATTATCGCGACCATTCAAAAGGAACAAAATGAGATCATCAGGGAATCCCCGTTTAAGAATATATTGGTGCAGGGCGTGGCGGGCAGCGGGAAAACGACGGTGGCAATGCACCGCATTTCCTATATTCTCTATAACTATAAGGAGCGCTTTACCTCAAACGAGTTCTGTATCATCGGAGGGAGTGATCTCTTGCTTTCCTACATTACAAGCGGCCTTCCTGAGCTTGACGTACATGATGTGAAGCAGAAGCGCATGGATGCGATGATCACGTATTTATTAAAAAAAGAATGGACGAAAAAGAACAAACTGACCACACCGCTGCCGGATGCGGAAAAGCGCAGCCGGATAGATTTTATTTTATATCTGGAGCGCTGGCTTCTGCGGCTTAGGAGGCAGACAGTCGCGCCAAAGGAGTTAAGGGACCGGGAGCTCGGTATTGTCCTGACTGACAGCAGCATTGAGCGGCTGCGGGAAGAAAATCCGGAGTACAGTATTTACAGGCTTCTTGTTACATTGGACGAGCGGGTGCGGACGAGGCTGAAATTTTTATGCCCTGACGGCGAGAAGGACTATCTGATGAAAAAATGCAGGGAATATAAACAGTATTATAAAAATCAGGCGCTGCAGAAAAGCGTCTGCGCACTGTATCAGGACTTTCTCGCAGATTATGAAAAGAAATTTCCGGGCGTGATCGATCTTGCGCTTCATGCAAAGAGGGCGGCTGCGGGAGAGTATGATATTTATGATGCGGCTGCAATGGTGCTCATTTATTATCGCGTGAAACAGAAAAAAGAGGATGAAGAATTTGGACAGATTTTTATTGATGAGGCGCAGGATTTTGGTGCTGTAATTTATTATGTGCTGCGGAGAGTGCTGCCAGCCTGCTATTTTACGATCATGGGCGACGTTTCCCAGAATATCAATTACGAGACTGGCATGAATGACTGGGAGGATATGAGGGAGTGGGTGTTGACCGGAGAGAGGGATACATTCCGGCTGCTTAGAAAAAGCTACCGCAATACGATAGAAATTTCGGAATATGCAGGAAAAATATTAGAAAAAGCTTCGTTTGGACGTTATCAGATCGAGCCGGTCATCCGTCACGGCATTCCGGTGCAGGAATACCGCGAAAAGGATGAGAAAGCGATGTATCAGCGCGCGCAGGAAATTGTGAAGAATGCCACGGAAAAAGGGTATGGCAGTATTGCCGTGATCTGTGCTGATGAGGCGGAGGCGGAGTGGATCGGGAAGTGGCTGGAAGGCGTCACGATCCTGCCCGTGCAGATGACGAAGGGACTGGAGTTTGACGTGGTGCTTTTGTGGAATCCGCCCGCCGGGATTGACAGTGTCAAGACCGCGAAGCTTCAATATGTCGCGGCGACGCGGGCACTGCACGAGCTGCATGTGATGAGGATGGAATGAAGGGGGAAGGAAAAGATCATAATTTCCTTTTCAGCCGTACAAGGGGGAGAAGGATGCTGTGCTCTGAGCCGGTTTCCTTGTTTCTCCATTTCAGGACATAAAGAACTTCTGCATGCGATAGGATGTAGCCTTTTTGTATGTATCGCTGCATCTTTTTGCAGAATTCCTTAGAGGCGCAGGCAACGGGGTACAAAGTATCACGATCGGAAACGGCAAAGAATAGCTTTAAGCCATCATTCGTCTTTTCCTGCATCTGCAGATCATCGCCGCTTCTTAGGTTGTCTATGATCTGAGAGCGCCTGCTGGATTCAGAATAACTTAAGAAGATATCCCTGTGAGTCAGAGGCATAATGATCTCACCAGTGCCTGGAAATGCGGTAGGCGCATAATGTTCCTGGATACCGATGTTTTTCAGGCCGCTGGCAATGCCGCCGAAATAATCCTGATTGTAAAAGACGCAAAGGCTGCTTTTGGCTCTGGTAATGCCGACATAAACCGCCCTTAATTCGGCGTTTGGGTTTGTATTATTGGACGATGGATGCAGGGCGATGAATACATGGTCAAATTCATGCCCTTTCGATTTGTGAATCGTCGAAACGCAGACTTCATTCTCGTGACTTTTATAAAAATCGCTGAATTTTGCCTCATATAAAAAATCCTCCAAATCCGTCAGATACTTTTTTTCATTTCCTGCAAAAAACTGTTCCAACAGATGAAGGCAGTCTGGTAATAAACGGCTCCTTTGATAGGCATCTTTCAAATGTTTTACTGCAGCAGCCCATTTTTCGTCGGAAATGACTGGTTCTCTGTCTTGTGAGATTTTCGTGAGAAAACACCTGATCTCTGCCAGGTCATAAAGAGAAAAGCCTTCGTTTGACTGTAGGAGCTTTGCCCGGAATCCTTTTCTTGTCAACAGCTCGACGGCTAAATAAGCCTGCTCATTGGTGCTTGTAAGCACTGCAATTGTTCCGGACGGTTTCGTGTCACTTGATTTGCGCGCGGTATTGGAAAAAGCAGAAGCAAGGTACTCCACGGCGGTAATTTCAGCAGGCGAGTTCGTTCGGATCAGGTTTACCTCCCCGGGTTCTTTTTTTACGGGTTGAATATTTTCGGTCTTCATGCGGTCGGCAATCTGCCTGACGAATAAATTGGCAAAGCTGATAATCTGACGGCTGCTGCGGAAATTTTGAGTCAGTTCATATTTTTTGGAATCCGGTACGGTTAAAAAGGCGGACAGATATTTCGAGTCGGAGCCGCGGAATTCATAAATGTTTTGATCGTCATCCCCGACGGCAATGACACGCATTTCGTCATTGCGCTGCATAAGTGTGCAGATCAAGTTGTATTCATCTTCATTCATATCCTGTGCCTCATCCAGTACCAGCACCGTTTTTGTGATCCGGTCCATTTCCACACTGCCGTCCTGAATCATCTGAGCCGCATCACGCACAACATTTTCTGCGTGTTCCAGATTTCCGATCCGACCGAGAAGGTCGAAGCAGTAGGAGTGAAAGGTCTTGATCTCGACATAATATGCCGGATTTCCGATCAATTCTACCAGACGTTTCCGAAATTCGAGTGCGGCAGCGCGGGAAAAGGTCAGCATTAAGAGCTGCTCCTGTTTTACATCTTCAAGCAGTATCAGGGATGCCAGTTTGTGAACAAGAATTTTGGTTTTGCCGCTTCCGGGTCCTGCGGCGGTCACGATGATTTTGGAAGAATCATCGTTGATGATTTGGGCCTGCCGTTCTGACAGATGCTCAAAAAGCTGCTGATATTTTGCGGGCGTGATGTTTCTTTTTATTTCTTCGCCGCGTCTGCCTTTGAAATATTTTGTGAGAAATAAATTGTAGTCCATCCGGAAATAATCATTGACAAACGTTAAAGCCGATTCATAGTCGCGTACCATCATGTTGGCGTATTCGCCTACGATATGAATCTGCTGCGTTCTGCCTTTGTAGAACTCATCCAGTTGTTTATAATCATCAATGGTGTATTGTTTTCTGTTACTCTTTTCAAGGCGCTCGATCTTCATGGCGTTATACAGTACCAAAAAGCCGCCTTCCAGGCGAAAGGAGCCTGTTTTTGACAGGTATAACAGCGCTTCTTCTATTTCACTCAGGGTAACGTCTCTCTCGGGAATGAATTTGGGCACATCGTCATAGGCTTTTTGCAATTCCTGGACGGAAAAATGAATCATAACGGTATCTTTGCCGGTCGTCGTGTCTAAAGCTGTAGATTCCGCGGGGTGAGCCGGACCGGAATGATCCGTAACTGTCTGCATGATTTCTTTTTTTGCACGATCAAGGAAAAATTGTTCAATAAAATGTGAGAGACGAATTCTTTTTTCAAATCGGCCTTTTAGATTTTCGAAATCTTCAAGCGGAACGATTTGCATGAAGGCATTGATTTCACCTTCGGGCTTTTGAATATATCCTTTAATGATCCAAAAGTGTAAAAGAATTTTGATATAGCTGACAGATGAAAATTTGATGCCCTTATTCAAAGCTTCTTCATTTACTTCTTTATATACGATCCGCTGCCCTTCTCCCATGGGTTTTCCTGTCAGAAAATGTTCTAACAGAAAATGCTCCAATTCGGAAAATTTCGAGAGAGAGGTGTTTTTGGTGCGGGCTTTTAACGCGGCAGCTTCAACGTAGACTGACATTTCTTTTTCATTTGCCAAAATGCCCTCTTCACGCATGAGATTTACCGATTCGATAACCAAAGCTTTCTCAATACCCAGATAATCAGCAATGTAATCAACGCGGCATTCTGCATCCCCAAAATTTGAGGAGTCTGAAGATGATTTGGAGTTTGAAGATGAACGACTGCGGCTGCGGGTAGATATCAGCTTCGCGATGATCCGCTTTGCATATTCTTTCTGGCGGTCATCAAATTTATCAGAATGGTCAATACGTGCCGACGCCTCACGCATGTTTTTGACCTGTATGCTGTCCGCATAAACGCGGGGGCAGTTTTGTCTGCGCTCTATATAACCGGCCGTTCCCAAAGCAGAGACCGCGGTCTTGACTTTGGTCTCTAAATCGGGGGTGTTTTCGTTCCAGCCGGATTGCCTTGCAATTTCTAAAGCGGAGCAGCAGGTATGCGGGCGGTTTTTTGTCAGTCTCTTAATTCCTCTCCAAACCTGCTGAATCTCGCTGATGCTGAGTTTGGTTTGATTGAGAAGCATAAAGTGTTTATCCAAGTCGCTTTCATTAAAAAGAATATAGCATTCTGCTTCGATGTGTTCGTCGCGCCCGGCGCGTCCCGCTTCCTGCACGTAGTTTTCCAAAGAGTCGGAAATGTTGTAGTGTACGACCAGTTTGACGTCTTTTTTATCCACGCCCATACCGAAGGCGGAGGTCGCAACAATGATCTGCACTTCGCCGCGGATAAAGGCGTCCTGATTGGCGATTTTTTCCTCGCTGCTCATTTTTCCATGAAAAGCCTTTGCGTTAAAACCGTCCTGAGATAATTTTTCTGCGAGCTCTTCGGTCCGCCTGGTTCGGGAAGCATATACGATGGTGGAACAGTTTTTTTGCTCAATCAGGCTGCGCAGGGTCGCATATTTTTCGTTATCATTTTCCCGATAAAGCACCTCATAACGAAGATTATGTCTGGCGGCATTGGTGGTATAAAGCTCCAGATTGATCTGCAGTTTTTGGTGAAAGTATTCCCTGATATCGCTGATTACTTTCTGTTTTGCGGTTGCGGTAAAGCAGGATACGGGAATTTTGACGTGCTTTTGCTCCTGTATCGCGGCAATAAAATCTCCTATATAGAGATAATCCACGCGAAAATCCTGTCCCCATGCGGAGAAACAATGGGCTTCATCAATGACAAACCTTGTGACCGTTCTTGCGATCAGCAGGCGTTCAATGGTTTTGGACCGCAGGGATTCCGGTGAGATGTATAAGAGGGATGCGATGCCGTTTTCCACCCGTTGAAGGGCTTCTGATCGTTCGATCGGGTTCAAAAGTCCGTTTATCGTGACTGCATCCGTAATGCCGCGCTGATTCAGGTTATCAACCTGATCTTTCATGAGCGACTGAAGGGGAGAAATGACTACCGTGAGACCGTGAACGGTTTCCGCTTCCATGAGTGCCGGAAGCTGAAACGTGATGGATTTTCCGCCGCCGGTAGGAAATACTGCGAGCAGGGATTTTCCGTGTACGGCGGCGTTTACCGCTTTTTCCTGTAAAGGTTCACCGTCATAACTGCGGAAACCGTCATAACCGAATTTTTTCTTTAACTGGTCGTGGATGTCAAAAGCTTTACGGCAGTACGCGCAGCCTTCTGTGCAGGGATGCCCGCACAAGAGCCGGTATACCTGCTGTGTCAAAGGATATTTTTTCTGTACCCAGTAAGGAATAATGGATTCCCTGTCTTCTGTAGCAATGACAGCGAGGCAATAGGCGAGTTCTACAGGGTGCCCGGCAGCTAAAGCGGCGATATCCGCATTTGCGCATAGTTTGTTCTGATAGGTCTTATGGATCAGCGCAGGGAGACTGGCTGGCTTTATGTTATAGTCTAAATAGCGGAAGAAGCCGCGGAAACGCGAGTCTTTTCCTAATAAGGCATAAAAAATCTGTTGGACGGAACCGTCGAGGCGCTGAAATGCGGAAACTTCATCCATAAATAACTCCATAGATTTTCTCGCATCGTGCAGGGGATTGTTCATTTCCTCAGCCTGAATCTTATCATCTTTTAATAATTTGTGATAAGGCTTTTTGGGAAACAGCAGGGGGGAAAGATAGAGTGTATCAATAAAGGAACGGATTCCTGCCGCCTCAATGGTAGGAAAAATGTATTTCAGATCAAATGAAATGATATTATGACCGCATAAAAAGAATGTGCCCTGCAGGAAGCGCCCAAGCTCGCCCATATGATTTGTGTGAAGCTGCCTGCCGCTTACATTCTGGACGGGGCGCGAGGTACGTATCGCGCCGATATCAAGAACTTTTTGAGTATCGGGATCAATTTCGGTATCTAAAAACACAATATCTTTGGAAAAGCTATCTTGAGGCATGGCTGATCTCCTAATGTGTTTTATATTATTTGCTTTGGAATTGATATAATTATAGCATTCGTACATAATTTTTGCAACTAAGTTTATAGACATGATGGCGGGACATGAATCATATCTCCCGACCCGTAATTTGGAACCTATATCCATCTTCTCCCCCAACTTGGCCCCAATCGCCATCCTATCAGCGGCATCAAAAAAGAGAGGCTCACCAACCATTCCGATGAACCCCTCTACGCTCAATAATCCCAATATATCACAATTCGCTAAATATACATAATGCTATCCATTATGTCACTCTCCATTTCCTTTTAGGATTCTGTTTATTTCTGTTTCCAGTTCCGGAAGATCCTGCTGTATAGTATCCCACGCTGCCTGACAATCCAGATTAGAATACTGATGTGCAAAAATATCTCTGATTCCACACCATTCTTTCCATGGAACAATTTTTTCCTGCATTCTCAGTTCCTCTGATGTGACTTTACATAGCTCTCCTATTTGTAAAATACACATACAACAGGCATTTTGAAAAACCGAATTACTTATAAAGGTACTGTAATCATGATCGAACATATCACATGCTTCATCTAACTGCCTGCAATAGTCCAAAATCTTATTGAGGATAATTACATCTTTACTCTTCATACAATAATATCTCCGTTCCGGCTATTTCTTTCCGAAATTCATCCGCGATGCCCGCCGTGGTGACCAGATCAACCGAGAGATTCAGTGCCTCTTGAAACATCTGACGCATCCCGGAGAGTTTAAGCAAGGACATCGGCTTACCTTTTTCCACAAGTAAATCTACATCACTTTTCTCGTTTGCCGTGCCTTTTGCATATGAACCAAACAGATATAATCTTTTTACCCCATACGAATATGCGATAGGAACAACTATTTTCTTAATTTCACTAATATCCGGCATACCAGATCACCTCCATGATTTAGTGTTGAAGTAGTATAAAAATAACGGGGAAATTCCCCGCCGTTCGGTGGACCAGGGTCTTTCGACCAGCCCAATCAGTGATACCACTGATTTATTTATAGGTTGATTTTAGCCCAAATATACTGCACTGTCAATGTGATTCAGAAAAATTCGTTTTCGGGTAAGAGGGAAATAGAATGCGGAGTGTCTGCAGCAGAGTATGTGAAACAGATCATTTGTTTGAAATCAGGGTATGTTTTTGGTACGGGAAATGATATACTAAGAAAAGTCAGACGAACATAAAAGAGCTCCGGAGGAACATACAAATGCTGACCAGCCAGAAGGTAAAAGAAATCTTATATTCGCTTGGCGCCGATTTATGCGGAATTGCAAGTATCGACCGCTTTGAGGAGGCACCTTTCGGGTACCATCCGCGGGATGTATTTCCGGCGGTTCAGTCCGTGATCTCGTTCGGATGCTCCTTTCCTGTGGGGACGCTGTTTTGCAGGTCGCCCATCCCTTATACCAGAGTGAGAAATTCGATCACGCCGAAGATGGATGCGATCGCGCTTGATTTTTGCAGGGAAATGGAACAATATGAGGCTATGTGCGTGCCGGTTCCGACGAATGAAAGTGTGTGGGATGAGAATACGCAGAGATGGCGTTCGATTATTTCCCAAAAGCATGCTGCGCAGGCGGCGGGGCTTGGCACGATCGGCAGACATTCCATTCTGATCACGCCGGAATATGGAAGTATGATCTGGCTTGGTGCATGTCTGTGCGACCGGGAATTGGAGCCGGACGAACTGAAAGAGAATCTTTGCAATCAATGCGGGCTTTGCGTGGAGGCCTGCCCCGTTCATGCGCTGGACGGGCAGGAACTCAATCAACAGGCGTGCTGGGATCATGCGTTTGGCGACGACGAGGAGAAGAAAACATGGTGTATCTCCTGTCATAAATGTCGTGACGTCTGCCCATACAATTTTGGCAGCCGCAACTCTTTTGGTAAGGAGCGGAAATCATTAGCCTGAAAGCGGACTTTTGATTGCCGGCTGGTGTATGCGATGGGCCTGCTTTATCATATCTTTGCTGTCGTCGCGGTTACAGGAAGCAGTCTGATCCTGGAAGCAAATTTTCATGAGCAGGAGCTTGTAAAACTGCATCAGATTGCCGGACAGAATGACTATGAGGTATGTACACTGGTATTGCGGGGAGAGCCGGAGGTTTTATATCAACGGTATATCAATCGCATGAAGCATGAAAACCGCCATCCGGTGCATTTGAGTACCACGCTTGACGTAAAGGAGGATTTCATGTGCTGCGCCGAATGGATTCGAAACGAAAAAATTACCGGCGATACAATGGAAGTGGATGCGGCAGATTTTTCTTATCAGACGGACGAGAAACTGCTTAGGCAGATTGATGAATTTATGAAATGACGAGGAGGAATGAAAGGTGTTGTTTATAGAGTATCCGAAGTGTTCGACCTGCAAAAAGGCGAAAAAGTGGCTGGATGAGAGAAAAATTCCTTATACGGACCGGCATATCGCAGAGAAGAATCCAACCTATGAGGAATTGAAAGAATGGCATCAGACAAGCGGTCTGCCGTTAAAGAAATTTTTTAATACGAGTGGCATGTTATACAAAGAGAGGAACTTAAAGGACAGGCTGCCGGGTATGAGTGAGGAGGAACAGCTCAGGCTGCTGGCGGCGGACGGGATGCTGGTGAAGCGTCCGATCGTTGTGATGGAACATACCGTTCTTGTCGGATTTCATGAAAAAGAATGGGAAGATAAGATGAATTTATGAACCTGCGGAGGGATGGAAACCGGCCATAGGACTGGAGGAAAGGGAATGTTTCAGATTGATTCCTATATAGAAGAGCTTTTGGGGCTTTTGAAGGAAGAGTTTGGCGGGCGGCTTATTTATTTGGGCCTGCAGGGAAGTTATTTAAGAAACGAGCAGAATGGGAGCAGCGATATAGATATCATGGCGGTCATTGATGAGATCAATGTCAGAGATTTGGAGAGGTATCGTGACATTCTTATGCGCATCGGTTATTATGAAAAATCCTGTGGGTTTATCTGCGGAAAAGAGGAGCTTTCTCATTGGAATCCGCTCGAGGCGTGCCATTTGGCGCATACGACGAAGGATATTTACGGGTGTCTGTCCGGGCTTATTCCGGACTATACAACGGAGGACATCAAAAAATTTGTCATGCTGAGTGTCGGAAACCTGTATCACGAGATCGGGCACCGCTTTATCCACGCTGACCGGGAAAGAAACAGGGCAGCGCTGCCCGGAAGCTATAAGGCAGTCTTTTTTATTCTCCAAAATCTGACATTTTTAAGAACAGGATTGTTTTATGGGACAAAAAAGGAATTGCTTCATGCGTTGGACGGACGGGATAAAGAAGTGCTGGAGGTGCTGCTTCACCAGCAGAGCGGCAGTATGATGGATTTTGACAATGCGTTTGCGTTATTGTTTTCATGGTGTCAGAAAACGCTGCGGGAATTATCCGATGAAACAATATAGGGAAATATCCCCTTATAAACGTGAACGGGTGGATTGTAACATGATGATAGAGATATGACAGATAAGAATTTGAGCAGTATCGCAAGCTTTGCTTGCGATATGCAGGAGGATTAGAATGGAAAAAGGACGTATCATTTTCCTGAACGGAGTAACAAGTTCAGGAAAAACATCAATCGTCGAAGCGCTTCAGGAGCGTGATGACATATTTTTTTATGTGGTTGCGAATGATCTGTTTCAAGAGATGGTCGGGGACAAATATTTGCGTGAAAACTATTGGAAATACCTGAGCGAAGTAATTATTATGATGTACCACACGGCGGGGCTTTACTCCGATATGGGCAAAAATGTGCTTATTGACGGAATTTTAGTAGAAAGAGAAGAAATAAAACCTCATTATCAACAGTTAATAGAAATACTAAAAAATAATCCGCTTGATCTGGTTGAGGTATACTGTCCGCTGGATATATGTAGAGAAAGAAATAGAATCCGTGGAGATCGGGATGAAAATCAATCGGATGAACAACACGAATTGATGGCGGACAATATAGAGTATCGGTTGAGAGTAGATACAAGTCTGTATAGTGCGGCTGAATGCGCGGATATCATTGTTAAGGAATTGTTTTATGGAACGAAAGGATGATTTTTGAAAGCCCGCCGGCCCCTATTTTCATTTCAAAAAATACTGTCTGAAGGCTGTCTGGAACAGTGGACCGGAAAAACCGGAGATCAGTTGGACCAGAAAAAATGCACGGTCAGGAACAGACTTCTACCTGACCGGGAAGCGGTACATGAGGTTACGGCAGTCGGGAACGCTCTCATCGATATATCCGGTGTCCTGAAACCCGGCGTTCTGATAAAGATGAAGCGCAGCCGTATTATTCCGGTGCACGCATACTTCTACCTGATTGTATCTGCCTTCTTTGCAGAGAACGGAAAGAATCTGACGCAGAGCTTCGCTGCCGTACCCTTTGTTTTGGAAACGCTGGTCGATCATAAACTGCTGCAGGTCATAGCATGCAGGTTCTTCGTCCAGACCTTTTACGAGTGCAGCTCCGATCATCTGTTTTCCGTTGGATATGCCGTAAACTCTGGCGCCGCAGGAGCGGTAAGCATAACCGCGTGCAAGAATGCCGGTCGGCGTGTCAAGAAATGCAAGAATAGCAGCTTCATTATGGCATAAGGCAGCAGGCGGGTCAAGACGGGAAAGGCACGGCGGGCAGAGTGCAGAAATGACGGGCAGGAGGGAGCGCTTGATAAACAGGGTCTGAAAAGGTTTTGAGACTGACATAGATGAGGAGAGAGAAACAAATGGATGAGTTGATCTTGACAAAACCGACTGAGAAATATGCAGCGGAGATAACCGCATACAGAAAGGAATTTATAGAGGCATCCGGTTCCATGGATGGCTGCGGTTCGCTAAGAAGAATCGCTGATCCTTTGGAATGGATAGCGGACACGGAAAGAAAAAGTAAGAAAGAGACGTGTCCCAAAGAGCTTGTGACTGCTACGTTGTTTTTATACATCAGAAAATCAGATGAGCGGCTGATCGGCATGATTCAGATACGGCACGAACTCAATGATTATTTGCGGGAATATGCAGGACACATCGGTTATTCGGTCCGCCCGTCTGAAAGAAATAAGGGTTATGCAAAAAGAATGTTGAAAGATGCGCTGCCTTATTGTAAAGAAATCGGACTGGACAAAGTGATGATAAGCTGCAACGATACAAATGTGGCAAGCAGGAAAACGATTCTTGCAAATGGCGGGAAATATGAAAGTACAGTTTTTGAACCGGAAAAAAAGGTTTCTCTGGAAAAATATTGGATTGACCTGTCTTAATCAGGTTCGTGCTTCTGCGGACGCACAAAAATATGAAAAGATGGGATATCATAAAACCGGGAAAACGAAGCGGATCAACGAGAGGATGACGCTGGTCTTTTATGTCAAATAGGCAGTTGACTGACGAATGAGGGGAGAATGCAGACATGCTTGGAGTCTATTTTAGCGGAACCGGAAATTCGAGATATGCGTTGGAACGTTTTCTTGGCGGATGCGGAGAAACGGCGGGAGCGTATGCAATTGAGGATGAAAACATCACGGAACGCATCAAAGAGAACGAGGAAATTATTTTTTCATATTCCGTACAATTCAGTAATATCCCCAAAATGCTCAAAGACTTTATAGATGGGAATGCACCTTTATGGAAGAATAAAAAAATCTCTGTGATCGCAACCATGGGATTGTTCAGCGGTGACGGCGCCGGCATGCTGGCCAGACGCCTCAAAAAATACGGTGCGCAGATCACAGGCGGCCTCCATCTGAAAATGCCGGACAGCATTGCGGATGAAAAAGCTCTGAAACGTTCCCGCGAAAAAAACAGGGAGCTTGTCAGAATGGCGGAAAGTAAGATCGATCAGGCGGTTCAGCGCCTGAAAAACGGAAAGCCGCCCAGGGAGGGAATAGGTTTTCTATATCATCTGGCGGGATTGTTCGGGCAGCGTCTCTATTTTTCGCAAAAGACGAAGCACTACACGGACCAACTGAAAATCAATCCGGAAAAGTGCGTCGGATGCGGGAAATGCGTCGGGCTGTGCCCGATGAAAAATCTGCATGTGAAAGATCATGTTGCGAAAGCAGAAGACCGGTGTACGATGTGCTATCGCTGTGTCAACCTCTGTCCGAATCAGGCGGTCACGCTTTGGGGAAAGCAGGTGATCGAACAGGGGACAATTGAAACCTATTTATAGCCGGACATTTCCGCGGCGCCACCGATGCACGTCAAATTCTGTGGAGGCGGCACCAATAAAAGCCAAATTCAGGAACTTGCTTATTTTTCGTGCACCGTTTATAATTGGGAACAGATGGATTTCCGCGGGACAGGAACCGGAATCCGGAATTTGAAATTTATTAGATAAGAAGGAGGATTTTTGTATGAGTAAGGCAATTGCAGGGAATAGCGGGGGCTGTTCCAATATACGATAACAATCAGGGATAGCCCTTGCCTGTTCAAAACCGGTGCGGCAGGATCGTTTTCGATTTTGCTGCGGTGACATGCCCACGGGCATGGGGAGGCAAGTATGAGCTATATAAGGGCGGAGGAATTGTTTCCACAGGAGATGGTCGAGCTGCTTCAGGACTATGCGGCGGGGCAGACCGTCTACATTCCGAGAAAACCCGGGCAGAGGGCGGTCTGGGGAGAAAAAACCAAATTCCGCAGGGAGTTAAAGGAGCGCAACCGGCAGATTTACAGGCGCTATTTAGAGGGAGCGTCAACAAAGGAGCTGGCTGTCAGCTATTATCTTTCCGTAAAGAGCATTCAGAGAATTATTCGCCAGGAAAAATGAGTTGAAAAAGTAAATGGACTCCGAAAGGGATACGGCATCCGGGAACGTGCGCAGGCTGGGCTGAGCGCATGATCCCGGATTGTTTTTTTATAAAAAAATGATTGAGGTTGCCGGGCGCGTACAAAAGGCGTTATCATCAAAGTACAGCTGGCTTGTTCTATTTTGCAAAATAAAAAATCAGGCGGAGAGCGAAACGCAGGATTTCCCTTTTCGCCTGAACGAGAAAACAGATGGAAGGAGAATTGCTATATGTTAAATAAGAAGAAGGAGACCGTTCGCTGACCGGGAGGTTTGCGAAAAAGGCATTCCTCCCGCAGGTGACATCGTGAGACTTAGAATATCTGACGTTCGCAGCAGAGGCTGCTTCACGAAGAAATGCAAAGTCCCGCGTCGAAAACATCATCTTTCGGAGGAAAATATGAACAGAGAAAATAAAAGAAGACAGTATGAAAAGGGTTATGATAAGACGCATCCGAGTGACCGCGCATTTATTTGCAAATGCTGCGGGAGACCCGTTGTCCCGCAGGGAGGCGGAACCGATCACAGGAACCACTGCCCGAACTGCCTGTCCAGTATGCATCTGGATATTGAACCGGGAGACCGTGAAGCGGACTGCGGCGGCATCATGGAGCCGATCGCGGCATGGGTGCGCAAAAACGGGGAATGGGCGATCATTCACCGGTGTAAATGGTGCGGAACGCTGTCGTCCAACCGGATCGCGGCGGATGATAACCCGATGAAGCTTATGAGCATTGCGTTAAAACCGCTGTGCCTGCCGCCGTTTCCGTTAGAGCGCATTGAGGAAATGACGAAGCTGATGGGCGGCAGCGGTTCCACGGGCATGTAGAAAATCAGATTCATCCATTGGAAAGCTCCCGCACGGCGCGGACAAAATCCGCGACCCGCTGCGGGTCTTTTCCTATGCGCCCGTCGTATTCGACGGCAGAGGAGACGTCCACGCCGTCGGGGCGCACGGAACGGATAGCGTCTGCGACATTGTCCGCAGTGAGACCGCCCGCGAGGAAGAAAAGCTTATTGTCGCGCGGAATGGTGTGGAGAATGGCATGGTCGAACGCCCTGCCGCTTCCCGGCTCCTGCGCGTCAAACACATAACCTGCGGTCTGCGCGTCCGCATGGAAGCGCGGATACTGCTCTAAGTCGCTGACGTTAAACGCCTTGAGGATTGGCAGATCTGCCGCACGCAGCGCTTCGTCCGACACAGCGCCGTGTATCTGGATGAAATCAAAGCCTGAAGATTCGATGGCGGCAATCTGTGCGGCGGTCGGGGAAACTACGACGGCAACTTTTTTGATACCGGGGCGGAGTGCCTGAAGAATCGTCTGTGCCTTCTGTATCGTACAATTGCGTCTGCTTTTTTCGTAAAAGAGTACGATTCCGGCAAAATCGACCGGGAACTGATTTATGAGCGCGGCATCGTCCACTGAGACAAGACCGCATATTTTTATGAGAACAGACATGTTTGTGCCTCCTTACTTTCCAAAGGCCGCAGAGCGGTCTTTTTTAGCATAGCACATACCGGCGGCGTAATAAATCGAATCTTACAATTTTTATCTAGGAATATGCTATTTTCTGCCGGAGGAGTTGTGTATAGTAGAGAGAACCTGACATACAGGAAATCCTTGATGCCGGGCAGGAATGAAAGATACGGGAGGACATGCTATGCAGACAACGATGATTCCGGTAAATCCGAACGCGCAGGAAGAAGCAAGAAGTGTATTGGATTATTTGAGATCCATTGCGGGCAGGCAGGTCGTTCTTGGACAGCACACCCAGACAATGGAGCAGGAGGAACTTGTATATATTTATCGGGTAACGGGGGAACTCCCGGCACTCTGCGGGTTTGAACTGCTGGCCTATTCACCGAATATCTCTCCGCAGAGCGACGAGGAATGCTTAAGGGAAGTGCGCGCGGCGGAAGGAACGCTGAAAAGAGCGTGGGACTGGGCTAAAAAAGGAGGACTGATCACATTTACATGGCATTGGTTTTCACCGCTTGGAGGATGCCATAAATCTTTTTATTCCGAGTGCACCGATTATGATGCCGATCTTGCCGTGACGCCGGGAACGCCGGAATATGCTGCGCTTCTGTCCGACATGGACTATATGGCGGGACTGCTCAAACCGTTTTGCGATGCGCATGTGCCGATTTTATGGAGGCCGTTTCACGAATGTGACGGCGAGTTCTTCTGGTGGGGAAAAAAGGGTCCGGGCGCAGTCAAAAAATTGTACCGGCTGATGTATGAGCGCTATACGAACCATTTTCATCTGGATAATCTGATCTGGGTGTTTAATGCGGCGGATCCGGCGTGCTATCCGGGAGATGATGTGGTGGACATGATCAGCCGCGATATGTACCCGGAAGCACATACGCATACGGGCTGTGCCAGAGAATTTGCGGAATTAAAGATGCTGACGCCGGCGCAAAAGCTTTGTGCGATTGGGGAGATCGGGCCGCTGCCGGATGTGGAGGCAATGATAAAGGAAGGGCTTGAATGGACGTATTATATGACTTGGTCCCATGATTTCGGCATGTCGGAGCGCTTTACCAAAAATGAGGTTCTGCGCCGTAACTATTTGAGCGATAAAGGCGTTACTCTGTCAAGGCTGCCGGAACTGTATCACGTTAGTGAGGACGGATTTGCCGTTACGGCAAAGGAAACGGTCTGAACAGCAGAATGCCGGGTGAGCCTAAAGAGCGGCAGCTGGGAATGCGCTACAGGCACAGAAATACGACAATTGGTATTGTGGCAATAGAGAATAGTGTTGTGAGAAATACGCCCCTTGCCGCAAGCGCCTCATCTGCGCGATATTCAATGGAAAAAAGAACGGCGGAATTGGCGACCGGAAGTGACAGCATGATGAGGCTGACGTTTAAGACCAGCTCATCCCGGATGAAAAAACGAAACAGAGGATAGAGACAGAGGGGGAGCGCAATCTGTTTCAGTAAGAGGAATGGATACATGCGAAAATCCCGTACCATATCCTTAAATTTCATGGAGGCGATAGAGGCGCCGGTCAGGAGCATGGCAAGAGGCGTCGTAAGTCCACCGAGATATCCGACAACGTCCGCTGCAGGAGCTGGAAAGGGAAGCGCGGCAAAATACCATATCATTGCAAGCAGGGACAATAGAATCCCCGGTGAAAGCAGCAGGCTGAGCCGGGGACTTTCTTTTTTTTCAGCGGAGGAATCCCTCTGACTGGAGCGGATGAGCAGAATACCGTAGCTGAAGCTTGACAGGTTAAAGATCAGATTGAAGAGCGCGGTATAGAATACTGCTTCGGGACTAAGCAGCGCCGAGATAAGCGGAAACCCCATAAACCCGACATTAGAGAACGTGGTCATATAAATATACAGTCCGCGCTGCGCTTTGGGAACAAACAGCGCGCGGGAGACCAGCCACCCGAAGAGGGGCAGTATCAGATAGAGAGACAAGGCAGCGCTAAGTACGAGCAGGACGGTAGAAAGAGGCGCCCGCTGCTCCAGCTTCAGGACAGAATCAAAGATGAGAAGCGGCATGGCGACATGAATCAGAAGTCTGGTCAGCGCGCGGTTAAAGTCAGGCGGCATCCATCCAATCCGGAATAACATAAAACCGGTGCCCATTAAAAGAAATAAGGTAAGGAGCTGGTGCAGAATGATTTGAATATTCATAAGGAAGGTTCCTTTCCAAACTTGCGGTATGGGGGAAAACGCGTATAATGAGAGTATATCCGAAACGGATGGTAAAATGCTTTCAAATAAAAAATCTAAGCTTTGCGATAATCAAACCAATGCTGACTGAACAAAGAAGAAGGAGGAATACCTGATGAAATATTGTGTGATCGGCGCAGGTGGAACCGGAGGCTGTATTGCAGCGTACATGCTGAGAGCGGGAAAGGATGTCACGGTGATCGCGCGGGGCGCGCACCTTGATCAGATACGCAGGCAGGGAATCCGGCTGGAGACAGAAAAAGGAACGGAGCTTATTTCGCCGGTTCCCGCCTATGAAATGAACGAATATAGCGGGCATTGCAGAGAAGCCTTTTCGGAAGCTTCCATAGGGAAAAACGCGGACGGACCGGATGTGATTTTCGTGTGTGTCAAGGGATATTCGCTTGACGGCGTGATTCCGTTTATCAGGGAGACGGCAAAAAGCAGTACGATTGTGATTCCGGTCTTAAATCTGTACGGAACCGGAGCGGCAATGCAGAAGGAGCTGCCGGGGCTGCTGGTCACGGACGGCTGCATTTATGTTGCGGCGCAGATAAAGGAGCCGGGAACCATCTGGATGAACGGATCAATTTTCCGGATCGTTTTCGGTGTGAGAAAGCCGGAAGAACTGAGGAAGGAATTGTTTGATGTTGCGGAGGACTTACGGCAAAGCGGTATCGAGGCGGTGCTCTCCGAAAATATCAGAAGGGACGCCCTGCAAAAATTTTCATACGTGTCGCCGATGGCGGCGGCAGGCTTGTATTTTCACGCGGATGCGGAGCGGTTTCAAAAGACGGGGGACGAGCGGGATACGTTTGTGGCGCTTGTGAAAGAGATTGACAGACTTGCGGCGGCGATGGGAATTGAGTTTCAGGTGGACATCGTAAAAAACAATCTCGCAATCCTGGATGCGCTTTCTCCCGAAGCGTCCACATCCATGCAGCGCGATGTGGAGGCGGGAAAGCCGTCGGAAATCGACGGACTCATCTATGAGGTCGTGCGCCTGTCCGGACAGTACGGGATAGCGCTGCCGGTATATAACAAAATAGCGGAAGCGCTGGAGCCGTATCACATATAACCGTAATTAGACGGTGGTGTGTGCCATATCGTATGTAACCGTAATCAGACGGTGGTGTGTGCCGTATCGTATGTAACCGTAATCAGACGGTGGTGTGTGCCGTACCATATGTAACCGTACTTAGGCAGTGTGCGCTTCGGTCTCAAGCGGGGCGGTGGATTTGCGCTCGATTAGCTGCGCGCGCAATACGGTGCGGCTGATCGAAACGTGGTTAATCAGATTGCTGAGCACATGATACGCGCCTTTGCCGAGGTCAAGACGGTCCTGCCGGACGGTCGTCAGCGGCGGTGTGAGAGAAGCTGCGAACGGAAGATCGTCGAAGCCGATTACGCTGACGTCCTGAGGGACGCGCACACCGCGTTTGGTGCATTCTTCAATGACGCCTTCGGCAATGCTGTCCGAGCAGCATACGATCGCCGTCGCGCCGCTTGACAAAAGCTTGGGTACGTGGTACTTCGCGGAATCCTTCACATAATGTCCGAACGTCACAAGATCGGGATTGATCGGAATATGGTGCGATTCCATGCTTGTGATGAAAGCGTCATAACGCTTTGTCGTGATCATGGAGTGGGGGGAACCGTTAAAAAACGCAATTTTCCGGTGCCCGAGACGGATTAAATGTTCGACTGCTAAGTCGATGCCTTCCGCATTGTCCGTTTCCACCGAACCGACATAGTGGTTCCGCTCGATGAAATTGTCGAGCAGGACAGTCGGCACCTTACAGGAAGCAAGCTGAAGCATCCATGGGTCCTGAAGCGCAAAACCGATCAGGAATGCGCCGCTGTATCCGTTTTTTAAGAGATAGCTGTCATATTTATTGCGCGACTGAAATTCCGGAGTGATCGGGTAGAGGGTGACATCCCAATGATCGCGCAGCGCGACCTGCCGGAAGCCCAAAACGAGATCGTAGCCGAAGCTTTCCGGCGTATCGTAGTTCATATTTTCTATAAAAAGAGCAAGCTTTTTATTTTCTTCCTTCTTCATTTTCTTGGTCTGATAACCCATTTCAATCGCAGTGTCGAGAACAAACTGACGAAGATCCTCGCTGATGTCGCTTGCGCCGTTTAAGCCCTTGGAGACAGTACTGATTGAAACACCAAGCCGATTTGCGATATCTTTGATTGTTGTTGCCATAGTAAAACCACGCCTTTCCGAACCTGACTGATGCAGTAAGCAGCCCTGACGATAGCTAAATATAGTAATAGTATAGTAATATTAGGTAAAAAAATCAACTCATTAAAGTAAAAACGAAAATAAACGAAAAAATTCGTGAAATTTTAACAAAAATGTACGAATAAAGCTGTGTAATAGCACTAAAATAAGAAAAGTTGCGCAAAATAGATTGCAATAACAGGGAAAATGTGTTAAATTTACATCAAGAACGAAAATAAACGAAAACTATTGGAAAAGGTTTTCGCACGAGAGTGTGCTATTTTCGAGGAGGAAGCAGAGTGGGAATGACATCGCTGACAAGAGGAGCCGGAGTTTTGCTTCCGGTAGCCAGCCTGCCTTCCAAATACGGAATCGGCACGTTCGGTAAGGCAGCGTATGAGTTCGTGGATTTACTGGCAGATCTGCATCAGAAGTACTGGCAGGTGCTGCCGCTTGGTCCGACGAGCTTCGGAGACAGCCCTTATCAATCGTTTTCCGCATTTGCCGGTAATCCGTACTATATTGATTTAGAAGATTTGGTAAAAGACGGGCTGCTTAAGACAAAAGAGATCGAAGCCTATCAATGGGGGGACGATGAGGAGGACGTTTCATACGGAATTCTGTTTGAGAATCGTTTCCGGGTGCTTCACAAGGCGTTTGAGCGGTTTGATAAAGCGGATGAGTCGTTTTGCGGATTCTGTAAGGAGCAGAAGGGCTGGCTTGATGGATATTCTTTTTACATGGCGTTGAAAACGTTTTCAGGGAATGCGGAGTGGACGGCATGGGAGCCGGATATCCGCGACCGGAAGTCGAAAGCGCTGGAAGAGTACCGGGAGCGTCTTGCAGATGAAATCCTGTTCTGGCAGTTCTGCCAGTATGAGTTTGAACTTCAGTGGAGCAGGCTCCGCAGTTATGCAAACAGCCGCGGCATCCGTATCATCGGCGATATCCCTTTATATGTTTCCATGGACAGTGCGGATGTATGGGAACATAGAGAACTGTTTCAGGTTGACCGCAGTGGGAAAGCCACGCTTGTTGCGGGATGCCCGCCGGATGCGTTTTCGGATGACGGTCAGAAATGGGGAAACCCTCTTTATGACTGGGATAAAATGGAACAGGAAAACTTCTCATGGTGGCGCAAACGAATTGAGGCAAACGCAAAACTCTATGATGTGATACGCTTTGACCATTTCATCGGGGTTGTCCGTTATTACAGTGTCCCGGCAAAGGATGCGAATGCGAGAAACGGGCATTGGCGCAAGGGACCGGGCAGGAAGCTGACGGATGCGATTGCGGAATCTCTCGGAGAGAGCCGTATGATCGTCGAGGATTTGGGCGTTGTTGTCCCGGGAGTAAAACGGCTTGTACAGCGTACGGGATGGCCGGGTATGAAAATTCTTCTGTTTGCGTTTGACGGCAATGCGGAGCATGAGTTTTTACCGCATAATTATCCAAACAGCAACACGGTTGTATATGGTGGTACGCACGATAATGAGCCTCTTATGGGATATTTTAATGAAAAGTGCGAGTATGAACTGGCGTTTTTATACAAGTATCTTAATATAAATAGTAAAGAGGAGATTGTGGATGCAATGATCCGGCTGGCTTATGCGAGTATCGCGGATGTGGCAATTTTCCAGATGCAGGACCTGCTGAAACTTGGCAATGAGGCGCGCATCAATCTTCCATCCACAATTGGGACAAACTGGCGCTGGCGTCTTGGCAGCAGACAGTTATCCGATAAACGCCGGGAATGGATTCGGACACTTGCCATGGTGTACCGCAGATAACAGCGGTGTCAGAACAGATTCCGCAGCCCGCGAATTTCTTTCATAGGTATAAGGAAAGAACCTAGGTTCTTTTTAAGTATTAAATAATCTTTAGATTATTTAATACTTTTGGAGGGACATAGGCGCCGGTCTTGGCGGCAATGCCGCTGTGAAAGAGGCAGTATCATTTTTGAAGTAAAATGCAGCAATGCATTTTATGATAAACAGATAACATGGTATGGAACCATACGGTATGCATACCACAAAGAAAGTAGGAGGAGAAAGATGAAAAAGAAATTATTGGCAATGCTCCTCTCCGCAGCAATGGTATTATCCCTTGCAGCATGTGGAGGCGGAGACGACAAGAAGAACGACACCCCGAGCGACAACAATACACAGCAGGGTGCGGACAACAACACGCCGGCAGATGACAATCAGGGCGGCGGTGACGACACGACACCGGCAGATGACGGGCAGGCAAGTGCTCCTGCGGACATCGACTACGGCTCAGGTGTCATCACGATCTGGGTTGCAGAGGCAGCAGTTGAGGTTACACAGAAGCTGGCTGACGAGTTCTTTGCAGCAAATCCGGCAATGGCTGGTTATACCGTAGACATTCAGCCGACAGGCGAGGGTGATGCGGCAGGCAACATGATCACGGACGTAGAAGGTGGCGCTGATATCTTCGGCTTTGCACAGGATCAGTTAGGACGTCTTGTACTGGCAGGCGCACTGACCCCGATCACGGGCGATTATGCAAGCTTTGTTGAGAGCGAGAACGCAGCAGGTTCTGTTGCCGGCGCGAAGATGGGCGACCAGATTTACGCATTCCCGATGACGGCAGATAACGGCTACTTCTTATACTATGATAAGAGTGTCGTTACCGATCCTTCCTCTCTTGACAAGATTCTTGAGGACTGCGCAGCAGCAGGCAAGAGCTTCTACATGGAGATCAACTCCGGCTGGTATCAGACGGCATTCTTCTTCGGTGCAGGCTGCGAGCTGACCTATGAATCCGACAGTTCAGGTGCATTGATTTCTTCCAATATCACGTATGCATCGGAGAATGGTCTGAAGGCATTAAAGGCAATCATTGCACTTGCAAATCATAGTGCATTTGTTAACGGCTCTTCTTTAAGCAGTGCAACGAATCCGGGCGCAATCGTTGACGGAACATGGGACAGCGGCGCAGCAAAGGATCTTTTCGGTGATAACTATGCATGTGCAAAACTTCCGACCTACACGGTTGACGGTGAGGAAATCCAGCTTGGCGGATTCTGCGGATTCAAGCTTTTGGGTGTAAAGCCGCAGACAGAGCAGGGCAAGATGCTTGTATGTATGGCACTGGCTCAGTATCTGACGAATGCAGATGCACAGCTTACAAGATTTACTGAGTTAGGATGGGGTCCTTGCAACATTACGGCTCAGGCAGACAGCGCAGTACAGGCTGACGAGGCACTTTCCGCATTAGGTGCACAGTTTGCATACATGATTCCTCAGGGACAGTATCCGGATGCTTATTGGCAGGATGCAACGAGCCTTGGCGATGACGTGATCGCAGGCACCTACAACAACATGAGTGATGAAGAGCTCATGAAAGTTTTGGAGGACTTCCAGGCACTTCAGCAGTCCTATGCCGCTCAGTAAGATGCAGACAGCATTCGATGAGCTGACAAAATAAAACGCGGGCAGGAGGGGGAAACCCCTCCGCGTCCGACTTTCAGGCAGAAAATAGCAGCGCTCTTCCGGAGCGCGGAGCCGGAGGGGGTCAAGGATGGAAAAAACGAAAAATAGTCTGGGGAAAAGAATAAAAAACGTGCTGATGGCGCCGGTCAGGGACTGTAAGGAAATTGGGCAGACCTTTGCACACGGCGACTGGAAGACGAAAGTATCTTTTCTCATCATGGGCTTCGGACCGCTGATGAGAGGACAGATTTTGCGGGGCATTGCATTTCTTGCTTCCGAGATCGCGTTTATCTGGTATATGGTTGCTTTTGGAGCCAAGTACTTAAAAGATATCGGAACGCTCGGAACCGTACAGGGCGGCTTCGATGAGAACTATAGTTATACTTACGGTGATAACAGCTTTTTTATCCTGCTGTTTGGTGTTCTGAGCCTGTTTTTGATCGTGTTGTTCATTTATATGTGGCGCTTGAACGTCCGTGTGAACATGAACGAGGAAAAACGGCTGAAGGAAGGCAGAGCGCTCGCAACGGTGAAGCAGGATTTCCGTTCCCTGCTGGATGAAAACTTTGATAAGACGCTTTTGGCTCTGCCGGTAACGGGAGTATTCTTATTTATTTTGCTGCCGATCGTATTCATGGTCTGTGTAGCGTTTACGAATTATGACGCGACTCACCAGTCGCCGACGCATCTGTTTACCTGGGTGGGACTCGAGAACTTTAGAAATATCTTTTCTATGGGAACTGCTGGATTTGGTAAAACGTTTGTGACGGTGTTAAACTGGACGTTAGTATGGGCGTTTTTTGCAACGTTTCTGACGTACTTCTTGGGAATGGCAGTTGCGATTCTCATTAATAAAAAAGGTATTAAATTCAAAAAAATGTGGCGGACGATCCTCGTCATGACGATCGCAATTCCGCAGTTCGTATCCTTATTGTATGTCAGCAAGATGTTTGCCGTGGATGGTCTGATTAATTCCTATCTGATGAAATGGGGCTGGATCAATTCACCACTTCCGTTCTGGACGAAGGCTTCCTGGGCAAGACCGACGATCCTTCTTATTAACCTGTGGATCGGAACGCCGTACGTTATGCTGATTACGACCGGACTTTTGATGAATATTCCGGAAGAATTGTATGAGAGCGCGAAAATCGACGGTGCAAGTCCATTCCAGACATTCCGTAAGATCACGCTTCCTTACATGCTGTTCGTGACGGGACCGTATCTGCTGACGCAGTTTACCGGAAACCTGAATAACTTCAACGTTATCTTCCTTCTGAGTCAGGGAAAACCACAGTCATTGGAACTGGCTGGAGGAGCGGGTTACACCGATCTGCTTGTGACATGGCTCTATAAGATGACAGTCAATGATACCAACTATAAGATGGCTGCAGTCATCGGTATCATGGTATTCGTGGTCGTGGCAGTTGTATCAGTAACAGTATATAATATTCTGCCGTCAGTCAGAGATGAGGAGGGCTTCCAATGATGAAAGAGAAGAAGCTGCACAAGCAGCATAAAAAGCTGTCCAATGGAATTGCCTATGCATTACTTATTGTTATGAGCATTGTTTGGCTGTTCCCGTTCGTATGTCTGGTACTGCAGAGTTTCCGCTCCTATAAGCCGGAAGTGGAATTTGGCGGAATGGTAGCTTATCTGCTGCCGAAACATTTTTCACTGGATTCTTATAAATTCCTGTTCAGCGGGGAAAGCAACTTTTTAAGATGGTATGGTAATACGCTGATCATTGCGGCATTTGTTTCGATCGGTCAGACATTCTTTGTATTGTGCACAAGCTATGCGCTTTCGAGAATGCGTTTCAAGATGCGTAAGGCGTTGATGAATCTGTGGCTGGTACTGGGCATGTTCCCGGGCTTCTTGACGATGATCTGTTTATATTTCCTGCTGAAGCAGGTTGGGCTGACACAGGCAGGAGCGGTACCGGGCTTGATCTTAATCTCGGTTGCAAGCTCCGGCATGGGTTATTATGTCTGCAAGGGCTACTTTGACACGATTCCGAAGTCGCTGGATGAGGCGGCGAGAATTGACGGCGCATCCAGAGCGAAGATTTTTATCGGCATGATCGTGCCGCTCTCCAAACCGATCATCATTTACACCGCGTTGGTTGCATTTATGGCGCCTTGGTGCGATTACGTATTTGCTTCTTATGTGGCATTCGGATACGAGAAGGGCTACAACGTGGCGGTTGCATTGCAGCGCTGGGTAACGACGAACGATTATCAGGGATACTTTACAAGGTTCTGTGCGGGCGGCGTTTTGGTAGCGGTACCAGTAACCGCATTGTTCATGGCTTTACAGAAATACTATGTAGAAGGTGTGACCGGCGGTGCCGTCAAGGGCTGATGCACGGGGAATCTGATATAAAGAAAGAAATGATCGGCAGTCTCCGGTTGGGGGCTGCCGATTTTAGCAAAAGGAAAGGAGCACGGGAATGAGAAAACGATTACTATGCATCGCGCTGGCTGCAGTAATGGCTATGGGAATGCTTGCCGGATGCGGGAAAAAAGACAATCCGGGTGTGCAGGATGGTCAGGAGGATCAGCGGGGAGATGACGGTCAAGACAGTCAGCAGACCGCGGAAGGTCAGGATGGCATCATTACGGTTAATCCGGTCAGCTATGATTACGAGCAGGAATTAAATGTCATTGATGATAATTACAGAAATTATTATGAAATTTTTGTTTATTCTTTTTATGATTCGGACGGTGATGGAATCGGGGACTTAAACGGTGTAACGGAAAAGCTCGATTATATCGCAGATATGGGGTTTAATGGAATCTGGCTCATGCCCATCATGCCATCTACGACGTACCACAAATATGATGTGAAAAACTATTGTGAGATTGATCAGGAGTATGGGTCGATGGAGGATTTTGAGCGTCTTCTCGAAGAATGTCATAACCGGGGGATTCGTCTGGTCATTGATATGGTGATCAACCACTCTTCTTCCCAGCATCCGTGGTTCACGGAAGCATGCGCGTATCTGCGCGGGCTGGAGGAAGGAGCTGAACCTGACACGGAAGAATGTCCGTATGTGGAGTATTATCATTTCTCCAAAGAACGCGTGAACAGCACTTATTATGACATTCGCGGATGTGACTGGTATTATGAGGGCTCGTTCTGGTCAGAAATGCCGGACCTGAACCTAAGCTGTGAGGCGCTGCGCAGAGAGCTTGAGGATGTCGCGAAATTTTGGATTGATAAGGGTGTTGACGGATTCCGCATGGATGCGGCACTGCATTTTGAGGAAGACGATACCGATTTTAATACGGGGGCGCTTAACTGGCTGTATTCCTATTGTAAAGGCTTGAATCCTGATTTTTATATGGTGTCCGAGGTTTGGGCGGGAATCAATACGATTCAGGGATATTATGGAAGCGGAACGCCGAGTATGTTTAATTTTGATGCTGCGGGTGCGGAAGGAAAAATTATTTTAGCGGCGCGCGGAACCTATGTAGCAAGCAGTTTTGTGAAGGACATGCTTCGATATCAGGACTTATTTAGTGAGGCGAATCCGGAGTATATCGATGCTCCGTTTATCACAAACCATGATATGGGGCGTGTATCCAATGCGCTTTTGAGTAATCCGAATGACTTAAAGATGGCATGCGGTCTTTTGATGATGATGAATGGGAGTCCGTTTGTGTATTACGGGGAAGAGATCGGTATGAAGAGCTCCGGACAGAAGGACGAGAATAAGCGCCTGCCGATGATTTGGTCAGATACGGACACGACAGGTATGACGAACGGTCCGAAGGATGCCGATTCGGGAATTACATCGGCATTTCCCAGCGTAGAGGAACAACGTATTGACGGAACGAGCATTTACAATTATTATAAAAGAGCATTGAGAATTCGTAATGAGAACCCCGAAATTGCCCGCGGAACGATTGCGATCGTGGAGTCTTTATGTGATGCTCATCAGGCGGCTATTACAAAGACATATGACGGAAGCACAATCGGAATTGTATATAACAACTCGAAAGAGGAAATACAAGTGACGCTTACAGGAAGTGAACTGGCTGATATGCAGATCCGCGGCTACCTGACACTGAATGGGGAGGTTATTACGCTCGAGGACGGCGTGCTAGTGATGCCCGCGCAGTCAATCTGCATTTTGAAGTAATATTGTCGTACCAACAGCCGGATCGGGCGGATAGAGATGAGATCCGCAGGAAGACGGCGCCGTATTTAGAAAACGTAACATATGAGAAAATGGTGGCTGCCATGGGACAAACCTTATTAGACTTATTGAACAGTACAATAGAAGAGCATAAGGCCAATCAGACAGAGCTGTGCAGGGGACTCTGTTCAAACGCAACTCTCTCACGTTATCTCTTTGGGGAGCGGCGGATGGACAGACTTCTGCTGTCTGCCCTGATGCAGAGACTGGGGAAGTCACCTGATAAGTTTGTGTCTGTTTTGACAGATGCGGAGTACCGCTATTTTGACTGGAGACTGCAGATATTAAACCGGGTAGCGGACCGGGACTGGAAAGGGTTGGAAGAACTGATTTCGGGCAGGAAGACTGCGGATAAGGAGTTGAATGAGCCGCTGCAGAAACAGTTTACGCTGATGGTGCGCGGTGTGCTGCAGGAAAGACTGCGGGGAGACAAGAAAGGTGCGACAGAGTTTTTCAGGCGGGCGGTCTGTGCGACGATACCCGGTTTTTCGGGGACGCTACGCCCGCAGAGTGTGCTGAGCGTGCAGGAGATCAGTGCGCTTTTGCTGTGGCAGGAGTATTTCGGCGATGAAGAGGTATCCGCCGCGCTGATGAAATTTTTGATTGATTATGTGTACGAGCATTTTGAGGATGAACAGGAGCGGGTAAAAATTTATCCCCGGCTGGTATCTGCTTATCTGCCATATCTTCAGAAAAGAAATTGCGATGAGGAAATTTATGTGATTTCAAGGCGCGCATGTGAGATGATGCTGTCCCTGCGTTATTTTATCTGCGGAGAGCAATTGCTTGGCGCCTATATTGAGTCTGCCGAAAAGCTTGGAAGGGGAAAAGAGGTCGAAAAGCGAAAGGTACAGCTTGTTTCATGGTGCGAGATGCGCAGAGAGCTGCAGTCATTGGATAGGACTGAGTCCGGTGAGGAGAAAGCGGAACAAAAGCGGGTGCAGTCATTTGATTCGGACAGTTGGATGGAAGGCGGGTATATTTGGGATTTATGGCAGGAACCGGAATTGCTGCGGGAGGTGATCGAACGCAGAAGAAAACAGAGGGGCATGACGCAGGAGGTGCTGAGTGAAGGAATCTGCACGCCGGAAACTTTATCCCGGATCGTGAACGGAAAACGGGCGCCGAGCAGGAGAAACTTTCGGGCGCTTGCAGAGAAACTGGAAGTACGGAGCGATTATTATTACAGTGTGATTGAGGCAAAGGATTTCCGCCTGTTGGAGGAACGTTTTCGTCTGGACGCGCTGATTGAAACGAAGCAGTGGCAGGAGGCAGAAAAGGCGGCGGAGCGGCTGGAAGCGCAGCTCGACATGGAGAGCCGGTATAACAGACAGTATCTTGGAGAAATCCATTATCTCATCGAACTGGCATTGACCGGAATATCGGAGCAGAAGCAGATGGGCAGGCTGCTTTCGCTTCTTGGACTGACGATTACCGATTATCCGCTGACGGAGAATGTCCGGGAATGGCCGGAGGCGTTTTGGTGTACGGTTTTTACAAGTGAAGAGATTTCTATCATGAATCAGATGATCAATATGCTGCGCCGTCTCGGAAGAACGGAAGAAGCAATTTACCTTGCAGAGAAATTGTATGCTTACTATCATATGAGCGCAGTGCGTCCGGAATTTCATTTTCGCACTTTTATGGGGATTTTGGCGCTGCTGAGCATATTACTTGGTAAGGAAGGGCGGTATGAGGAGTGCATCCGCTATTCCTATGAGGGTGTTGCGCTGTGCTTCGCGAGCTGTAAAATGTCAGATATGGGGCTGTTTGTCAATAATATTGCATACGCAAAAGAACGCCTCGGTGAAGAGGCGTTCTCGCTGCGGCATTACCGCTATGCGTTTTATTGCGAAGAGCTGCTTGGAAACTGTTCAATGATACCCAAGCAATCCTACGAGAAACTTAGCGAAAGAGAGAGAAGAAAATGGTATTAACGTGATATTAACACCGCTTTGCTACGGGTTCTTCGTAGAGATCACAAAGGAGAGTCTGTCCTTCGGTAAAAAACTTTGTGCATTTTACTGAGACTGGTAAAAGCAACGAAAGTGCGGTCATGATTGTTAGACAGATTGCAATAAAACGCTTTTTGATATTCATAAAAAATTCCTCCTTTGTCAATGAAAAGAAAAACAGATAGTTTGAAACCTCGTGTAAGGTTTTCAATTACTATGCTTAAAGTATAAAAGCTTCACGGATAAGATACCATGACGTTTTCGGAAAAATTTTCCAAAAACGTCATGGCATTTTTAGTTCGGAGAAGATATAGTTACAGTGTAAGCTGATCTTAGCGATGCACCTTGTTTATAAAAGATTAAATATGGAAAAGGGTAGGAAAGGCATATTTTTTGCAGCAGATGATCATGCGCTGGTAAAAAGATGAGAATTACGGCAGATATGAAGAGATAAAGGCCATAAGAGGGCAGGCGACGGATGATCGTGTGGATAATTGGGTAATGTTCCTGATTGGCGGGAGCATTACCCAATTATGCTATGAGGAAAAAGGGGTGGATATCCGTGCATGGGATCATGGCAATAACGTTAACAAAGCGATTGAAACAAAGACGGTTTCCCTAATTATTACATTGGATAAGGAGAGGATATAACAAATGAGAAGGATAAGAATGTGGTTTATAATTGCCTGCTTGCTGCCAGCTGTTTCCAGTATGGCGGTAGATGTGATTTATAGTGTAGTCATCGGGCTTGCAGGGAAGCTGTTTTTTGTTTGGTTTGGGCGGAAAGCGGGATATGCAGCGCTCTTTATCCTGATTCTTGCTGTGGTGCTGTTTTTGGGAGTAAAAGCGCTCGTTATGAATATAAGGAATATCAAACCGGTAAACAGATTTACTTGTAGTCGGAAAGCGCCGGGGTTTTCATACAGGAGTTATGCAAAGCAGGCGATGGATGAGTATGTATCGCTTTGGGTTCATGATATGGACTTTTATGATCCGGAATGCATTGACATTCTTGAAGGGATGATAACGAAAATGGTTACCGCATTGGCGGCGGCAGTCTGCCTGCTGGCAATAGATCAGCGGCTTTGGCTTGTGGTCATGATCCCGTCCGTTCTTGTGCTGGGGATGGGCTGCCGTTTCTGTGCATCTTTACAGAAAATCATATTTGACTGGTTTGCTGTGCTGTTTACCATATTAGGGCTTTTATATACTGCAGTGGAAATCCTGGATGGCGCTTTCTCTCTGGGATGCGCAATGTTTCTTGTATTACTTGTTAATGAGATCGTCAGGAATGTGTCGGAGCTGTTTGCAGAGGGTAACGGCGATGCGCTGCGGAGTCTCTTAAAGAATCCGGTTATGGCGGAACTGGGTGTAGATATTCAAGAAGAACTGCAAGAAGAACAAGACGCGGTATTGGATGAAACGGCGGGCGGGGATGAACACTTTTCCTTTCAATATGATATCCTCTGCCTGAATCTTACATTTTCTTTTGGTGAGAAGGTTCTCTATAAACCGTTTGACTTATGTCTTGTTTATGGAAACAAGTACATGTTAATAGGAAAAGCGGGAACAGGGAAAACAACGCTGGTCAATTTGCTGACCGGAATGTATAAGAATTATGGCGGACAAATATTATATGATGATGTGGAGCTGCGCAATATACCGGAAGAGGAGCTTCGGGAAGGGACAGCAATTATCCGCCGGGATATTTCTCTGTTAAATGATACAATATACCGAAATATTTGTATGGACACCGATCATTCTCGGGAGAAGGTGGAGCGTGCTGTTGAAATGGCGGGTTTGTCCGGAATGTTGGAAAATCTGCCGCAGGGATTGTATACACAGATTAGGAATCAGGGGAAGGAACTTCCGGCAGGCGAACGGCAGAGGATAGCAATTGCGAGAGCCCTGATTCAAGAACCGCGGCTTTTGGTGGCAGATGATATCTGCTCAGGGCTGCCAAAGAAAATAGCGCGAAAAATTGAGAATACACTGCTTGCACTTGATATCACGGTGATCATAGTGTCAGACAGGGAGCATCTGGGCAGAAATAAAAACTATGATGGTATCATCAAAATGACACCGGGCAGGGTAGTGAGTTTCTCGTGCATAGGGAAGGTGTGATATCGCTTATCAGGACATTAATTTTGGGCGTTTTCGGCAAGCGCGGATTTCGCTTTGGCTAATTCAAGGCGTAAGCTGTTGATTTCAGCCTCCATGCGTACTTTGTCCTCTTGCATGCGCATTTTGTCCTCTTGCATGCGCACTTTGTCCTCTTTCATGCGTTTTTGTTCAGCTTCCATGCGTTTTTGCTTTCTGATCAGGCGCTGCTCGTTTTCTTTCCGGCGTTTTTCATCGGCTTCGGCTTCCCATTGCCTGCGAATCTGATCGGCCAGCATTTTGTTTTCCAGAACGATATAGAGAGCATCCGACACTTTTTCGAATAAAGGATCTTTTTCTGCTAACATTTGAAATTCCTCCCAATTGGTGGCCCGGAAAGCGGTGGCCCAGAGATCAAGTCCAAGCTGCCTGTCCGGTTCGGTTGCGAGTGCCGCCTGCGTCAGATCAAGGACGGAAAGGCGGAACTTGTCAGTATAGATATGATGCGTGCGCTGTTCCATCATGCAGTAATGACTGTAAAACTGTTTCGGCGTCCCGTTCAGGCTGAAGCCCAAAATGCTGATATGATGTGTGGGGAACGCGGTACCGTAATTCCGTCCCTTCTGGATTTGGTCAAAACTGCGGCAGAGATAGGTCAGGGAACGTTCTGGCCAGTTATATTCGTTTTTGACCTGCATTTCTAAATTCAGAACCTGCTGATGGTTTAGAACCAGCTTGATATCAAGGATGGTTTCTTTATTGTGGATCGTAGCTCCGGGGTCAATGGTGTTCATAATGATGACGGATTGGATGGATTCCTGTGGCAGTCCGAGCAGGCTTCCAAGCAGCGCGCGCAGAATGTCTTCATTATTTTGCAGGATGACCTTAAACAGATAGTCATTGGTAAGGGAGTAAGCAAGCTTTCCAGTCCGATTTTTTAGCGGAACAAAGAAGCTGGCCGTTTGCAGTGTGGCAAGAGGTGGCTGGGACATGAAAGGCCTCCTTTCAGGAAGTGAAAAAAGAAGAAATGGAATTGGGAGTAACAGAACGGCGTGCGCCATAAAGATAAGGTAAGAGGATTGTAGCCGAATGGCAGATCAAACTCTTTTCATAACATAACCATAACAGACAGTAGGTGGTTTCGCAAGTAAAAATTTTTTGGCTGAATTTATGCAATCTGCTAAAAAAGGAAGAAAAGCCGTTTTTCCAATTTGAGGATGACGCGGCAGCCGGGAGGCCGTTGTATCGAAAAAATGCGAAAGCACTTTCGGGAAGTCCGCTCTTATGGTAAAATAAAAAGTAACAGAATGTACGTTTTGCCCGCAGGCATAACTGCGAGAGAGGATACAATATGAAGCTGAAATCCAAAATCCTGATTTTATCTATTGCCCCAATCGTGATGATGGGCATAATTATTTTTTTTGTATCTTCCATGCAGATCCGGAGTGCCATGGAGGAGCAGAATTATTCGGGAATGCGGGCGACCGCAATTTCGGTTTTGAATATTTACGATTATGGAGCAAAAGGAAATTATCGTCTGGATGAGAACGGTAATTTCAAAAAGGGAAATACCATGAATTTGTCGCAGAATACGGATATTGTAGATTCTGTAAAGGACAGCAGCATGGAAGTGACGGTATATTATGGGACGAATGTGATGCTGTCTTCGCTTACCGACGCGAATGGCGAACGCCTGACCGATATACCGGTGAAAGAAAGTATTGTGCAGGAGGTGCTTGTAAACGGGCAGGGTGCTATGGATAGTCATATTGTGATCGGAGGAGAGTCTTATATGGCGTATTATCAGCCGATTATCAATTTGTCAACGGAACCGCCCGTCGGTATGATCATGATCGCAAAGCGTCAGGAGGATTTGAATTCAGCCATCCGCGCTGTGCAGATGACAATTCTGCTCGTAACGGTCGTCATGGGTGTTCTGTGGATCGCGGCGGCTGTCATCGTGGTCGGGGTCATTACGAAAACCTTGAATAAAGGCGTTCAGGCAGTGGATAAGATTGCACACGGCGATTTGACGGTTGAGATGGAAAGCGGGCAGCTGAAACGCAGGGATGAAATTGGAGTCATGAGCCGGAGCATTTCAGGACTGAGGACAGAGCTGGTCCGTATTGTCTCCGGTATCCAGGCGCACAGCGCGACATTGATTGAAGCGGCAGCGCGTATGCAGGATTCTGCGCTGGGTTCTGCGGAGACGGTGGGGCATGTGGAGCGGGCAGTACAGGAAATTGCGGTAACTGCGGGGACACAGGCAAAGGAGACTCAGAATGCAACCGGAAATGTAACCGAGATGGGGAATATGGTGGAGGAGACAAAAGAGCAGTCCATTGTGCTGAATGAGAATGCAGCTAAGATGCGCGAGACAGGGAAGAAGGCTTCGGAGACGCTTGCTGAACTGAACGAGATCAATGATAAGGCGCGGGAAGCGATTGAGATCATTTACCAACAGACAAACATGACGAATGAGTCGGCGGAAAAGATCAAGGAGGCGTCGCAGCTCATCACGAGCATTGCGGACGAGACGGGACTCTTGTCCCTTAATGCGACGATTGAGGCGGCGCGGGCAGGCGATACGGGACGGGGCTTTGCTGTCGTTGCCACACAGATTCAAAAACTGTCAGAGCAGACCAATTCATCGGCAAAGCAGATCGAAGAGATCGTCGCAGCTCTGATTGAAAATTCCAACCGGGCAGTCGGTACGATGGATCAGGTAAAAGAAATCATGAATCTGCAGGAAGAGCATGTACGCAGAACGGATGAGATCTTTTCGAAGGTGCAGGGCGGTATCGAATCTTCTATCAGCAGGATCAACGAAATTCACGATATGACGCAGCATTTGGATGATGCGCGTATTAATGTAGTGGATATCGTGCAGAATTTAAGTGCGATTGCAGAGGAAAATGCTGCAAGTTCTGAAGAAACGTCGGAATCGACGGTTGCGGCAAACCGGATGATGGCGGAGATCGCGGAAGATGCGGAGAAGCTGAACACGATTGCGAACGACTTAAATGACAGTATGAAATTCTTCCATGTGAAATAACAAAAGAGTATAAAAAAGCCCTGTTATGCAGGGCTTTTTTTGTTATTCAATGCAGCTTCCACAAAACCCTTAAACAGCGGGTGCGGACGGTTCGGTCTTGATTTCAATTCCGGGTGTGCCTGTGTTGCGATAAAGAATGGGTGAGAAGGAATCTCACACATTTCTACAATTCTTCCATCAGGCGATAAACCGGAGAGCTTCATGCCTTTTTCTGTCAGCACGGCGCGGTAGTCATTATTGACTTCATAACGGTGTCTGTGGCGCTCGTGGATGGTCTTTTCCCCATAGAGCTGATAGGCTAAAGAGGATTCGTCCAGCACGCAGGGATATGAGCCAAGCCGTAAGGTCCCGCCGATATCTTCCACACCGTTCTGGTCGGGCATTAAGGCGATGACCGGATGCAATGTGCCGGCGTCCAGCTCAATGCTGTGTGCGTCTTCAAAGCCTACGACATTTCTTGCAAATTCAACGATGGAAAGCTGCATGCCAAGGCAGAGTCCGAGATATGGAATGCCTTTTGTGCGGGCGTACTGGATTGCTAAAAGCATGCCGTCGATACCGCGGTCGCCGAAGCCGCCCGGAACCAGAATACCGTTGACGCCGGACAGGAGTCCGACGACATTTTCCGCCGTTACGGTTTCCGAATCGATCCATTTGATATGGACTGTTGCATGATTTGGGATGCCGCCATGCTTGAGCGCCTCTACAACACTGATGTAAGCGTCATGCAGCGCAGTATATTTGCCGACCAATGCGATTGTGACGTCATCGGTCGGATTACGGAGATCCTCCACCATTGCGCTCCAGTCTTTTAAGTCCGGTTCGCGCTGTTCCAGCTCCAGACATTCACAGGCAACGGAAGCCAGATGTTCTTTTTCCATTGCAAGCGGAGCCTCATAGAGATGCTCCACATCCAGATTCTGCAGTACATGACTGTTCGGAACGTTACAGAATAATGCAATTTTATCCTTGATGTGCTGGTTTAAGGGATATTCGCTGCGGCACACGATGATGTCGGGGCGAAGTCCTAAACTCTGCAGTTCTTTGACGCTTGCCTGTGTCGGTTTGGTCTTCATCTCCTGAGAAACGCGCAGATACGGAATCAGCGTCACATGAATGAGAATCGCATTGTTGCGGCCAACCTCATGCTGGAACTGCCGGATCGCCTCAAGAAACGGCTGCGATTCAATATCGCCGACCGTGCCCCCTACTTCAATGATGGCGATTCTCGTCTCGTCATCTGTGAAATTGCGGTAAAAGCGGCTTTTGATTTCGTTGGTGATGTGCGGGATGACCTGAACCGTTCCGCCGCCGTAGTCGCCACGGCGTTCTTTCTGCAGAACGGACCAATAAATCTTGCCGGTCGTCACGTTGGAGTTCTTGTCCAGATTTTCGTCAATAAAGCGCTCGTAATGTCCAAGGTCCAGGTCGGTTTCTGTGCCGTCATCGGTGACGAATACTTCGCCGTGCTGAACCGGATTCATCGTTCCGGGATCGATGTTGATATAAGGATCAAATTTCTGCATGGTGACTTTATAGCCGCGCGCTTTTAATAATCTGCCGAGCGATGCGGCGGTGATCCCCTTTCCGAGACCGGATACGACACCGCCGGTAACAAAGACATATTTGACTGCCATAGTAATAACCAAGCTCCTTTCTCAGCCCTGTAAAAACAATACATCTCCATTATATAACGGTTTCCGGACAAAAATCTACTTATTTCTTGAAAATGATTCAAAAATGATTCAAAAGAGCCCAAAAATGAAAGATCAGGAGCTAAAATTTATGGCATATCCGTTCTGCTTAAATGGAACCCATATTCACTCTCCGTTACGGAATAGAGAATCCCCCACTCCGCACAATCGTATGGATAAAGCGGGGACGGATCGATGTTTGTATAGGAGAGCAGCCATGCGGCGAGAGGATATCCGTCCGGCCAGCCGACAGTGCCGCCTAAACGGCTGCCCCATATGTCGTTTTTGGCAATATAAATATCTGCCGGAATCCGGTCCGGATGAAGCCTGTAATAATCGCCAAGCCGGTCGAGCAAAAGCGGCGCGCCGATGTCTTCTGAGGAAGAGAGCGTGGAAATCCAGGAAGAGTACACGCCGTAGGGACGGTCCGCATACAGATAGCACCATGGGCTGGAGCTGACAAAAAGTACGGGGGAGTCAGAGCCATCCCGGTAAGGCCTGATTTCCGAGAGCAGCATGTAGTAATCATCCGCATGTTCTTTTGTGGTGTATACGCCTTTTAGCGGGCCTTCCGTGATTTTGGTATCCAGTGCGGAGACGGATGGTTCCCAAAAAGCGTGGACAGCTTTGGCATAGCATTCGGCGCCAAGCTGC
The DNA here is from genome assembly GCA_002493905.1 of Lachnospiraceae bacterium UBA7050. Classification (GTDB taxonomy): domain Bacteria; phylum Bacillota; class Clostridia; order Lachnospirales; family Lachnospiraceae; genus DLAJ01. The sequence continues at coordinate 104,575 of DLAJ01000022.1, forward strand.
GAAAAGAGGAGCAGGACGGCGATCCCGGCGGCGAGCGGCGTTGTATAACGTTTCCGCTCCGTGCAGAGGGCAAACTGTTCTTTGATAAAGTCATAGATTAGAACCGCGCTGCCGACAGCAGCAGCAGGCATACCCATGCAGATCGCATTTTCCCCTTGATTGGACGCGCAGCCTAAGCAGAACGCGTAGAGCATGCCGAAGCACCAGAGAAACAGGAATACGCGGTGATCTTTCTTCACAGTCAGCAGATAGGCGGTAAGACCGCAGAGCGTAACCGGAAACATAATGTAATTATAGTCAGTCTGAATGGACGGAATATGAACCATGACTGCTGTCGCCGTAACAAGCGCGGTCATACAGAAATACATCCATGCATGTGTTTTTCGGCGGTCGATCAGAGAGAGCACGGTCAGCAGAAGCCATACGGCAAGGAACATGCCAAACGTGCTGCGCATGACGTACCAGATGCCGTAAAGGGTTTCTTTGATGGAGCGCGAAGCGTGTTCTGGGTCCTGAAGGATGGCGGTGAGGTTTTCCGCAATCGTGCCGATCCTGGCGCGGCTGAGCAGAAATATGAGCAGGAAAGCCGCGGGAACTGCCGCGCCGAGCGTAAAGAAAAGCAGGCCCCGTCCCCACCTGCGGATGGAAGGCTTCAAAGGCAGGGCGGCAAGAAAGAGCACCAAACCGGACAAATACAGCAGGATGATATAAGGATTGGCAATGACCGCCACGGCATAACAAAAGCCTGCGAGAAGAAAACCTGCGCGGCCCTCGCGGTTATAGCAGGAGAGCAGCGAGAGACTAAGCGTCATTGCCATAAGCGCGAAGGTATTATAAGACAGCGCCATAATATCATAAGGCGCATAGACAGCAAAGACCAAAACGCCGCAGAGAGCGCCGTACCGGTAACGCCGCAGCGTGAGATACACGAGCATGGCGGTGAGAAGCTGTACTGCTGTATAAATGTAGCGGAAATGCAGGACGATTCCGTCCGTTCCTCCCATGATCAGCTCGTGGAGACGGTAAAAGGGCAGGAGAAGGATGCCGCTTAATTGTGAGAGATTCCATTCCTCCGACAGCAGGGCGTCCCCCATTGAAAGGCGCTGCGCCAGAGTCAGGTAAAAAGGCTCGTCCAGCCCGCCGTAGCCGTAACGGCATTTCCATATAAAAAAGAAGAGCAGAGGGATCAGCGCACAGATAAAGATCAGATCGCAGGTTAAAATGCGTTGTTTTTTCATTTTTCCTCTCATTCTGCCGTGTAAACGGCGCTTTATTTTCTGCTTTTTGTCCCCCTGAACGTCAGCAGGGGACGCTTTTGCCTTTTTCTATTTTAACCGAATCGGGAGTCCGGTACAACAATAAATAATTCATTTTCTTTTCACAAAAGAATGGTTGATTTATGGCGGTTCTATCCATATAATAAATAGGAGTCGACCTAGTGTGAATGAGACGAATTGTTTTGGACGAGACTGACTATCAAAGGAAGAAGCGTGTGGAAGATTTGCGCGGGGAATGAATATGGAAAATCATCTGAATGAATATGATAACCGTCCCGGAGGGCCGGGAAACGGAGGAAATCAGGGAGGAAACCAGGGCGGCGGAAACGGCGGCAATAACGGAAACGGACCGCAGAAACGGCAGAACTTTCTGTTTGTGCTGCTGGCAAGCTTAGCGCTTGTGCTCATGATCAGCTGGTTTATGCGCACGATGAATGCGGCGACAAACGAGGAGATCACATACAGCAGCTTTATTGAGATGCTTGAAGACGGAGAGGTTGAGTCCGTTCTGATCTATGACAACCAGCTTACCATTACGCCGAAGAAAAGCGAACAGGACGGATTTGGACCTGCCCAGAGGGTATATTATACGGGCGTTGCGGAGGATGCGGATAAGCTGACGGAGCGGCTTACTGAGGCAGGGGTTGAGTTTAGCAGGGAGATTCCGGATAATTCTGGATGGTTCTGGTCTTTGCTGCTGACATACGGGCTGCCTGTTCTGATACTCTGCATCGGCTTTAATTTCTTGTTTAAGCGAATGTCCGGGGGCGGCGGGCCGATGGGAATCGGCAAGAGCAACGCGAAGCTGTATGATGTGCAGAAAGAGACCGGCATTACTTTCCGGGATGTCGCGGGTGAGGATGAGGCAAAGGAGTCCCTTGTCGAAGTCGTGGATTTCTTGCATAATCCGGCAAAATACAGCAAGATCGGAGCGAGGCTGCCAAAGGGAGCGCTTCTTGTAGGACCTCCCGGAACGGGTAAGACGCTTTTAGCAAAAGCTGTCGCGGGCGAGGCGCATGTGCCGTTTTTCTCGCTGGCGGGCTCGGATTTTATTGAATTGTATGTCGGCGTCGGCGCCTCGCGTGTGCGGAAGCTGTTCGAGGAAGCGGAAAAGCATGCGCCATGCATTATCTTTATTGACGAGATCGATGCGATCGGTCGAAGCCGTGATTCCAAGTACGGCGGCGGCAACGAGGAGCGCGAGCAGACGTTAAATCAGCTCCTGTCCGAGATGGACGGATTTGACGGAAAAAAAGGAATCATTATTCTGGCGGCGACGAACCGCCCGGAAATTCTGGATAAGGCTCTTTTAAGACCCGGACGGTTTGACCGCAGAATCATTGTGGACAAGCCCGACTTAAAGGGGCGCGTGGACATTCTGCGCGTACATGCAAAAGATGTGCTTATGGATGACAGCGTGAATTTAGAGGAGATTGCGCTTGCGACGAGCGGCGCGGTCGGTTCTGACCTTGCAAATATGATCAACGAGGCGGCGATTAACGCAGTCAAGGAGGGCCGGGAGTTTGTGGCTCAGAAAGACTTATTTAATGCAGTTGAGGTCGTTTTGGTCGGCAAGGAAAAGAAGGACCGCATCATGAGCAAGGAGGAACGCAGGATTGTCTCGTATCATGAGACCGGTCATGCGCTGATCTCTGCACTGCAGAAAAACTCAGAACCGGTGCAGAAGATTACAATTGTACCGCGGACCATGGGAGCGCTCGGCTATGTGATGCAGGTGCCGGAGGAAGAAAAATATCTCAATACGCAGGCAGAGCTTCATGATATGTTAGTCGGACTGCTCGGCGGACGCGCGGCGGAGGAAATTGTATTTGATACAGTGACGACGGGTGCTTCAAATGATATTGAAAAAGCGACGAATATCGCGCGCGCCATGGTGACGCAGTACGGCATGAGCAAGCGCTTCGGACTGATGGGCTTAGAGACGGTGGAAAGTAAATACTTAGACGGCAGAACGGCAATGAACTGCTCCGATGTCACGGCGGCGGCTGTGGATGAGGAAGTCATGAAGATCTTAAAGGAGAGCTACAAAGAAGCCAAGAAGCTGCTTAAGGAAAACCGGGCGTTGATGGATAAACTTGCCGAGCATCTGATTGAAAAAGAGACGATCACGGGTAAAGAGTTTATGAAGATTTACCGTGCGGAAAAGGGGCTGCCTGAGCCTGAGGAAAAGCCGAAGGAGCAGATAAAAGCGGAACGAGCGGATGCAGCCGGTGCGGCGCGCGTGCAGCCGGAAGGCGCGGTGGAAAACCAGTCGGGAAGCGCATGGCAGAATGGGGCAGCACAGCCGGAAGGCGCGGTGGAAAACCAGTCGGGAAGCGCATGGCAGAACGGGGCAGCACAGCCGGAAGGAGCGGCGGGAAACCGGCCGGGAAGCGTATGGCAGAATGCGGGGATGCAGGATGGTGTGCCTATGGGCGGCAATATGTCCGATTATGAGCGCGAACAGCTTATGCGCAATGCATGGCCGCAGATACGCGGCCTGGGCGGGAACGATACACAGCCCGGCGCAGAAACACAGGAGGATGCGGGCAGTACGGATATACCGGGCGCGGAATCACAGAATACAGCTGTGCAGGGCGTAGATGTGCCGGACAGTGACGGAAAGAACACGGATATGCAAAGTACAGCTGTGCAGGACGAGGATGGAAAAGACAGCCCTTCTGCGAAAGAAGAGGTGCAGGATATTTCGTCCAAGGTAGAGAATGAGTTTGCAGAGGCTTTAAGGAACCGTATGTATGCCCGGAAAGAGGAACAGAATACAGGTAACGGGGAGCAGAATAAATAAGTTTGAAAGTGACTTTCAAACTACTTATTGATGCAATATCGCAGGCATTCGCCTGCGATATGCAGGGGTATAAAAATGAAATTGCAGCAAATCAGAAAAAAATATATCGGGGACAGGACCTTTTACCGGAGGGTCCTGTTCATTGCTGTACCGATCATTATACAGAACGCGATCACAAATTTTGTCGGACTGCTGGATAATATCATGGTCGGACAGGTTGGAACGGACCAGATGAACGGCGTTGCCATTGTGAACCAGTTATTGTTTGTATTTAATCTATGCGTTTGGGGTGCAGTATCCGGTGCGGGAATTTTTACGGCCCAGTATTATGGAAAAGGCGACCATGAAGGCGTGCGTAATACGTTTCGCGCAAAGCTGGTTTTGACAAGTCTGGTGGCCGTGATCGGTCTGACTTTATTTTTGACAAGGGGAGGATGGCTGATCACACAGTTCCTGCATGAGACGGATGGGATTGGAAACGCAGAGCGTACGCTTGGTTATGGAACGTCTTATCTTTATGTGATGCTGATCGGGTTGTTCCCGTTTGTCATTACATCAGCGTATGCAAATACGCTGCGTGACGTTGGCGAGACCGTACTTCCGATGAAAGCAGGGATTGCGGCAGTGGCGGTCAATGTCATACTGAATTACATACTGATCTTTGGGCATTTTGGGGCGCCAAGACTCGGTGTAGTGGGCGCGGCAGCAGCGACAGTCGTATCGCGCTTTGTAGAAATGACGATTGTTGTGGTCTGGACGCAGCTGCATAAAGAAAAACATCCGTTTATTGTGGGTGCATTTTCAACCCTGCGCATTCCGGCGCAGCTTATGCGGCAGATTTTGATGAAGGGTACGCCGCTGGCGATTAATGAGGGGCTTTGGGCGCTGGGTGTGACGATGCTGAATCAGAATTATTCTCTGAGGGGACTATCTGTGATTGCAGCGCTCAATATTTCTTCGACGATTTCGAATCTGTTCAGCGTCGTATATCTTGCGATGGGAGATGCGATTGCGATCATTGTCGGTCAGCTTCTGGGCGCACAAAAAATGGAAGAGGCGAAGGATACGGACCGCAAGATGATCTGTTTTTCGGTCCTATGCTGTTTCATAATCGGGCTTACAATGTCGCTGTTCCGGAATCTGTTTCCTGCAATCTATAAGACAGAACCGCAGGTGCGCAGCCTTGCCGCTGATTTTATCCTGATCGCCTCGGTGATGATGCCGTTTTATGCATTTCTGCACGCCTGCTATTTTACGCTCCGGACGGGTGGAAAGACAATTGTGACATTTTTATTTGACAGTGTGTTCATGTGGGTGCTTGCCGTGCCGTGCGCTTATGTACTGACGCATTTTACGGCACTTCCGATCATCGCGCTGTATGCGGTAGTCCAAGGCCTTGATCTGATCAAATGCGCTGTCGGGTTCATTTTTGTAAAAAAAGGAGTCTGGCTGCAGAACATCGTGCGGGAGATTTGAGAAAAGAGATTGATTTCAGCGCTTTGCATGTGATCTGTGTGTGAGAACAGGAAAGGAGAGGGGGGACTGCTTTGTTTGAAGTGGAGGAAGAGTTAAAAAAGCTGCCTGCAAAGCCGGGCGTATATATTATGCATGATGAGAATGATACGATTATCTACGTCGGCAAGGCGGTCAATCTGCACAACCGTGTACGTTCTTATTTTCGGAAGATCGTGGGCCGGGGACCGCAGATTGATAAGATGGTCAGCCAGATTGAGCGCTTTGAGTATATTGTGACCGATTCGGAACTGGAAGCGCTTGTGCTGGAAAATAATCTGATCAAGGAACATCGTCCGAAGTATAACACGATGCTGAAGGATGACAAAACTTATCCGTATATCAAAGTGACCGTAGCGGAAGAGTATCCAAGAATTTTATTTTCGCGTGTCATGAAAAAAGACCGGTCTAAATATTTCGGACCGTATACGAGTGCAGCCGCTGTCCGGGATACGATTGAACTGATGAACCGTCTGTTTCTTTTGCGGACCTGTAACAAAAGTCTGCCGCGTGACATCGGTAAAGACCGGCCATGTCTGAATTATCATATCAAGCAATGTGCGGCGCCGTGCGCCGGTTATGTGACAAAGGAAGATTATCGGGGCCACATTGATCAGGCACTTGATTTTTTGAACGGAAATTATGCGCCGATCTTAAAAGACCTCAAAGAACATATGGAGCAGGCGTCGGAGGCGATGGATTTTGAGGAGGCGATCCGCTACAGGGAGCTGCTTAACAGTGTAAAAAGCGTGGCGCAAAAGCAGAAGATCACCGGTAACGACGAAGAAGACAAGGATGTTATTGCAATGTGCATGGAGGGTGCGGACTGTGTCGTGCAGGTGTTTTTTGTGCGCGGCGGAAAGCTGATCGGGCGCGAACACTTTTATATGACGCATGTTACAGAAGGAGAACGAGGACAGGTTCTGACGGATTTTGTCAAGCAGTTTTATTCGGGGACGCCGTTTATTCCCCGCGAACTGATGCTGCAGGAGCCGATCGAGGATATGGAGCTGATTGAGCAGTGGCTCACATCAAAGCGCGGAAGCCGTGTGTATCTTCGGATTCCGCAAAAAGGTGCGAAAGAGAAGCTTGTGGAGCTGGCGGAGCAGAATGCGAAGCTCGTGCTCGACAAAGATCGTGAGCGTATCCGGCGCGAGGAGGGACGCACGATCGGAGCCGTGAAGGAAATTGCAGGGCTGCTTGGCTTAGAGAGCGTAAGCCGCATGGAAGCGTATGATATTTCCAATATCAGCGGATTTGCGAATGTCGGTTCCATGGTCGTGTATGAAAAAGGAAAGCCGAAGCGCAGCGATTACCGGAAGTTTCGTATTAAGACTGTGGCGGGACCGGATGATTACGCCTGCATGCGCGAGGTGCTCACAAGGCGCTTTCAGCATGGACTGTCTGAGCGGGAAGAGGCGTTTACCGGAGAGCATGGAACGGATTTTGGTTCCTTTACGCGGTTTCCCGATCTGCTGCTCATGGACGGCGGGCGCGGGCAGGTAAATATTGCGCTTGGGGTGCTTTCTGAACTGGGTATTTCCATACCGGTCTGCGGCATGGTAAAAGATGACAATCACCGTACGCGGGGACTGTATTTCAAAAACCGGGAGCTGCCGATTGATAAGGACAGTGAAGGATTTAAGCTGATTACGCGCATTCAGGATGAAGCGCACCGGTTTGCCATCGAATATCACCGTTCTATCAGGAGTAAAAGTCAGGTGCATTCGCTGCTCGATGAGATTCCGGGGGTCGGACCGGAACGCAGAAAGGCGCTGATGCGGAAATTTACGTCTATCGAGGAAGTGAAAAACGCGACAAAAGAGGAACTGTCGGCGCTTCCCGAAATACCGGAGCATGTGGCGGAACAGATCGTTCAATTTTTTGAAAAACAAAAAAATAAATCATAATCTTTTTTACCCATCAGGAGAAATGTGATATGATGGAAGAGACATGCGGTGCAGAAGCGGAGCATTCCGGCGGTGCCGCGCGGTGGAACAGCCGCAGGCCGGGCCGCGGTGAAACAAAGATTTTGCAAGAGGAGGGAGTATATGGCAAGCTTAAATTTAACCAGAATTATCGAAAAGGAAAAACTGGAAAATCTGACTCCGGATATTGATATTTCCAAGATTAAGATCACGCAGCCGGATATCAACCGGCCCGCGCTGCAGCTTGCGGGGTACTTTGAGCATTTTGAGGCGACCCGTCTGCAGATCATCGGTTTTGTGGAATATACCTATATGCAGGCGTTAGAACCGGAACGAAAAAAGGAAGTGTTTGAAGCGCTCCTAAATCATAATATCCCGGCGATTGTATTCTGCCGTGAGCTTGAGCCGGACCCGCTGTTCTTAGAGATCGCGGTGGCTCATAATATTCCGATTCTCATGACAAAAAAGGCAACCTCGGCATTTATGGCGGAGATCATCCGCTGGATGAACGTAAAGCTGGCACCGATGATTTCTGTGCACGGCGTGCTTGTTGATGTATATGGCGAGGGTGTGCTGATCACGGGGGAGAGCGGTATCGGTAAATCAGAAGCGGCCCTTGAGTTGATTAAGAGAGGACACCGTCTGGTCACGGACGATGTGGTGGAAATCCGCAAGGTCAGCGACGATACGCTGATCGGAACAGCGCCTGACATCACAAAGCACTTTATTGAATTGCGCGGCATCGGCATCATTGACGTGAAGACGCTGTTCGGTGTGGCAAGCGTCAAGGATACGCAGAATATCGATCTCGTCATCCGTCTGGAGGACTGGAATAAGGATAAGGAGTATGACCGGCTCGGTCTGGAGGAGGAATATACGGAATACCTTGGGAACAAAGTGGTGTGCCACAATATACCGATTCGTCCGGGGCGGAACCTCGCGATTATCTGCGAGTCTGCGGCGATCAACCACCGCCAGAAGAAGATGGGCTACAATGCGGCGCAGGAGCTATATCAGCGTGTACAGAATTCGCTGGCAAAACGGCGTGAGGAAGATGAATAAGAAAGACCTTTGGCCTTTCTTCTGGGGTCTAGATTGAAAAATCAAAGATTTTTCAATTTTCGATTTGAGCAGTATCGCAAGCTTTGCTTGCGATATGCATGGGGATTAACGTGAAATTGAAATTCTAAATAAAGAGAGGGAACGGGTATGGCAGAGGTATTATTCGGAGTTGACCTTGGCGGAACGACGGTGAAGCTTGGCTTATTTGACAGGGATGGCAATGTGCTCGATAAATGGGAGATCCCGACAAGAAAAGAAGAAAACGGCAGGCAGATTCTGCCGGATATTGCGCAGACAATTAAAGATAAGATGAACGAAAAAGGATATTCGGATCAAGATGTTATGGGCGTCGGCATTGGAGTTCCGGGTCCGGTGGATAATGCCGGGACGATCTATAAGGCGGCAAATTTAGGCTGGGGCGTCATGAATATCAATGAGGAGCTTGGCGCGCTGACTGGTTTAACGGTGAAAGCCGGAAACGATGCAAATGTAGCGGCGCTCGGCGAAATGTGGAAGGGCGGAGGCAGGGGTTACTGCAATATGGTGGCTGTCACGCTTGGAACGGGTGTAGGCGGCGGTATCATTGTGGACGGACGTCTTCTTGCAGGCGCAACGGGCGCAGGCGGGGAAATCGGACATATTCATGTTGATGATGAGGAGCAGGACGCATGCGGCTGCGGAAATCATGGATGTCTGGAGCAGTATGCTTCGGCAACGGGAATTGTGCGTCTGGCAAAGCGGGCGCTTCAGCAGAGCGGTCAGGACAGTGTACTGCGGAATGGGGAGATTTCCGCGAAGACAGTGTTTGACGCGGTCAAAGCGGGGGATGCGCTTGCGATGGAGATTGCCGAGAAGTTCGGCGAATACCTTGGAAAGGGACTGGCGGCGGTTGCCGCGGTTGTGAACCCGGAAATTTTTGTGATCGGAGGCGGCGTATCAAAGGCCGGACCGGTTCTGCTAGACTACATTGAGAAATATTATAAACCTTATGTATTCCATGGGAGCAGAGATGCAAAATTCGCACTGGCGACACTCGGAAACGACGCGGGTATTTATGGCGCTGCAAGACTTGTGCTCGATTAAGGTTTTGGAAAATGGCTGCGAACCGGCAGTGACGTGAAATGTTTGTGGACATGTCCGGCAGGACTGACATCGCTGCCGTGTGCATAGAATGAGATAAACGGTGACGGCATGGAGGATAGGTGTGACAGAAACAGTAGAGCGATTTATCCGGCAGCTTGTAGAGCCGGAGTATTTGTTACAGAATGAACCGATGGCAAAGCATACAACTTTTAGAGTCGGCGGTGCCGCGGATATGTTTATACGGATACAGAGCATGGAACAGCTTATAAAGCTGGCAGCTTATTTTGAACAGTTACATCAGCCATATCTGGTCGTTGGAAACGGGAGTAATCTGTTGGTGAGTGACAGAGGGTATCGCGGTGTCGTACTTCAGATTGGGGATGGCATGAGCAGCATGACGGTGGATGGAGAGTTTATGCGTGTGCAGGCAGGAGCGCTTTTGTCAAGCGCGGCGGCACAGGCGGCGCAGCATTCCTTGAGCGGACTGGAATTTGCAGCAGGCATTCCCGGCAGTGTGGGGGGCGCCGTTGTGATGAATGCGGGTGCGTACGACGGCGAGATGAGCCAGATCATTGAGAATGTGACGGTCTTAAACGAACAAGGGGGACAAATGGTACTTGACCGTGATACCATGGAATTTGGTTATCGCACGAGCATTATCAGAAATCGTCCGTTTATTGTTCTGGAGGCGCTGCTGCATTTACGCAAAGGCGATGCGGGTGAAATCCGTGCCAGGATGGACGATTTGAACGCAAGGAGACGTGCAAAACAGCCGTTGGAATTTGCGAGCGCGGGCAGCACGTTTAAGCGTCCGGAGGGGTATTTTGCAGGAAAGCTGATCATGGATGCGGGGTTGCGCGGATACCGGATCGGCGGTGCGCAGGTATCGGAAAAGCATTGCGGCTTCATTATCAATGTCGGCAACGCATCAGCGCAGGATATTTATGAACTGATCGAGGAAGTACAGGAAAAAGTGAAGGAACGGTTTCATGTAGAACTGGAGCCGGAAGTGATACGGATAGGTGATTTTCTATGAAATTCGTGATTGTGACGGGCATGAGCGGCGGCGGAAAGAGAACCGCTCTTAAAATGCTGGAAGATATCGGTTTTTATTGCGTCGATAATCTTCCTGTGGCGTTGATCGGTAAATTTGTGGAACTGATTGCGAACCCGGGAAGTGAAGTGACGAAAGTCGCGCTTGGCATTGACGTGCGTGCAGGGCAGTCTTTTGATGAGCTTGTGGATATTTTGGATGATATTAAGAAGGCTGGTTATGTCTATGACATGCTTTTTATGGAAGCAAGCGATACGGTGCTGCTCAAACGCTATAAGGAGAGCAGGCGCATGCATCCGCTTTCACCGGAGGGGCGCGTGGAGGAAGGGATTCACAAGGAGCGCGCGATATTAAGACCGATCCGTGAAATTTCGGATTATGTCATTGATACGTCAAAACTTCTGACACGCGAGCTGAAAGAGGAACTGGACCGTATTTTTATTGGAAATGAAGCGTACAATAGCCTTATCGTCAGTATCATGTCGTTTGGCTTTAAGTTTGGGATTCCGGCGGATGCGGATTTGGTGTTTGACGTGCGTTTCCTGCCAAATCCTTTCTATATTGATGAGCTTAAGCATCTGACCGGACAGGACAAGGCTGTGCAGGATTATGTGAAATCGTTTCCAGAGACGGAACAGTTTATGGAAAAACTGACCGATATGATCCGTTTTTTAATTCCCAATTATGTAAAAGAGGGAAAATACCAGCTTGTGATCGCGATCGGCTGTACGGGAGGAAAGCACCGCAGCGTCACACTTGCCAACGAGCTGTATGACCGTCTTAAGGATCAGGGCGAATATGGTTTGACAATTGGACACCGGGATATCCGGCAGGGGGGATAAATGTCTTTTTCAGGAGAAGTCAAGGAAGAACTTTCCCAGCACTGCGGGCAGGCGCGGCATTGCCAGATCGCTGAACTGGCAGCAATCTTAAATTGCTGCGGAGCGTATCGGGAAGCAGAGAATGGTATGCGCAGTTTGGAAATTTGTGCCGAAAATCATGCTGTATTAAGAAAGTGCTTTACATTATTGAAAAAAACATTTAATATAGATACGGATATTTTCGAAAAAGCGTCTGCGGCGCAGGAAAAAGCGGGGATGGAACCGTTCACATTGACTGGCAGCCATGCTGTAGATGTGGCGGAGGCGTGCAGAATGACAACACCCGGAATGCAGGTGTCGCCGCTTCTGTTAAAGAACGCCTGCTGCCGGAGGGCTTATTTGAGGGGGACATATCTGTCGATCGGTTCTATGAGCAACCCTAAAAGAAGTTATCACCTTGAGTTCGTCTGCAGTGGCAGCGGACAGGCAGAGCAGTTATGCGGGGTACTTACGGGGTTTGAACTGGAGGCAAAGATCATCCGCCGCAAAAAGTATCATGTGGTTTACTTAAAGGAAGGCGCCTGTATTGTCGATTTGCTCAATATCATGGAGGCGCATGTGTCGCTGATGGAGCTGGAAAACCTTCGGATCCTAAAGGATATCAGCAACCGCGTGAACCGGAGAGTCAACTGTGAGGCAGCGAATATCGTTAAGACGGTGAATGCTGCAAGCAGGCAGGTTGAGGACATTAAGCTGATACAGGAAATGCGGGGACTTTCGTCATTGCCGGAAAATCTGAGGAAAGCGGCGGAACTTCGCTTGGAATGGCCGGATGCAACGCTGGGAGAGCTGTCGGAGATGACAGTGCCGCCGATCGGAAAATCCGGTATGAACCACCGGCTCAGAAAACTCTCAGAGATTGCGGAAGAACTAAAAGGGAATGCATAAAGTTCAGGCATAATATAAACAAAACGGGGTATCGGCCAAGAGACAACGGGGAAAAGGGAATTTGCAGGAAGCAGGAAAAGAGGAGAGCTTATGAAAAAGGAAACGATGTCGATTCAATTGGCAAACGGATTGGAGGCAAGACCAATTGCAGTCATGGTACAAATTGCAAGCCAGTTTGACAGCAAGATTTACCTTGAGGCAGAGGGAAAGAGGGTCAACGCAAAGAGCATCATGGGTATGATGAGTCTCGGAATGGACGCGGGAGAGAACGTGACAATTGAGGCTGACGGTGAGGACGAAAATGCGGCGGTTGCCAAACTTGCAGATTTCCTGAGCGGAAAAGAAGTAAAATAAGTAAACGGAAATAAAGCTGCCGGGAAGGCGGCTTTTTCTGTGCACATCTTAAACTCATGAAAGGCAAATGTGGGGAGGTCTTTTAAGGGAAACACAGGCGGGGTGTCCCCTAAAAGAGACTCTTTCAGGGATACGGATATGAAGAAAAAAGCATTGTTTATTTTTAATCCGCATGCCGGAAAAGGGCAGATTAAGACGAGGCTTTTGGATGTGGTGGATAAACTCACAAAGGATGGTTATGACGTGACAGTGCATCCGACGCAGAGCAGGGGCGATGCAGTGACCGTTGTTTCGGAAAGCGCAGGGGAATATGATCTCTGTGTCTGTTCAGGAGGGGACGGCACGCTTGACGAAGTCGTAACCGGAATGATGAGAACTGACGTGCGTATACCAATCGGCTATCTTCCGACAGGCTCTACGAATGATTTTGCAAACAGCTTAAAAATTCCTAAAAAAGCGTCTGCGGCAATTGAAGCTGCGGTACATGGAAGACCGTTTTTGTGCGATATCGGAAGGTTTAACGATGATGTATTTGTCTACATTGCAGCATTCGGGCTTTTTACGGATGTTTCCTACGAGACGCGGCAGGAAATGAAAAATATATTTGGACATATGGCGTATATTTTGGAGGGAATGACAAGGCTTTCTTCCATTAAGTCCTATAATGTGACGGTGACGGCGGATGGGAAAAAATTTGAAGGGGATTATTTATATGGAATGGTGACAAATTCTCATTCCGTGGGAGGATTTCAGAACATAACGGGAAAAAACGTGGAGTTGGATGATGGTCTTTTTGAGGTTACGCTGATTAAACGTCCCCGTAATGTCGTGGAACTGAACCAGATTGCCGCGGCGCTGATCGGCGGTCGTTTTGATACGCAGCAGATGAACAGTTTTAAGGCGGCAGATATTATTTTTGAGACAAAAGAGGCGGTACCATGGACACTTGACGGGGAGTTCGGCGGAGAACACCGCAGGGTGAAGGTGCACAATGAACATCATGCACTCCGGTTTCTGGTGCCGTGACAGACAATTTCGGTATCCTGTAAGTGTCGTGCGCCGGCACTATGTGTCAGAGGAACTCAAAAAGACTTTCGCGTTAGCGGAAGTCTTTTTCGTACTGACGGATATCTGCCGCGACTTCGCCGCTTAGGGCGAGCAGGCAGAGCAGATTTGGGATTGACATGAGCGCATTGGCGATATTAGAGAAATTCCATACGATATCAAGAGCAGCATTTGCACCCAAAAAGACGGCACAGGAAAACACGAATCGGTAGAATAGGTTGTACTTGTGCGTACGCATTAAAAATTCAAAGGAACGTTCACCGAGATATTCCCATCCAAGAATAGTTGAAAAAGCAAATAAGACGATGCTGACAGTCAGAAGATAAGCGCCCGTGCTGCCGAGACCGCTTCGAAAGGCGGCAATCGTAAGCGCAGCTCCTGTGAGCGGTTTCGCATATTTATAAGTACCGTCCGCGCGAAAGAGAAAAACGTACCCATGCGGACTGCGCCATGCACCGGTGAGGCTGTTTTGCTCCGCAGGAGCCAGGGACTCCCCGTGACCGGGAGAGCGGATTTCCGCACTGTCATCCGGAAGGCGGTCGGGCATGCTTTCTGCGTTGCCATCAAGAAGACGATGGGACAGATTTTCCGCTTCAGTGTCCGGTATACGGGTCAGCGTGACGGCAGCATCCGTCTGAAAAAACGACGCAGCGTCCGGCGCGGAGGATTCCTGATCAAACAGGAGGGTAAGAGAAGAAGCGTCCCTGCCGGCGATCTCATAGACGGCGGGCAGCTCAGGGCTGGTGCTGTTTAAGAATACAAGCTGCCCGGAATGATGCGCATAGGTGCCGGAGTCCATTGTCTGCATGGTTCCGAGCACGCCGCTGCACATGATGCATAGTCCTGTGACGCTGCATATGATGATCGTGTCCAGAAAGGGAGCAGTCATATTGAGATAACCCTGACGGACAGGACTGCCGGCGGCGGAGGCGGCAGTAATGGCAGCGGAGCCCATACCTGCTTCATTGGAGAAAACACCGCGCGCAACGCCATAGCGCATAGCGCGCAGACCGGATGCCGTGATTGTGCCGAGGATGCCGCCTGTTGCAGCTTTTGTCGAAAATGCCATTGTTACGATCTGCATAAGGCTTTGCGGTATGTTCCGGTAATGTACTGCCAGTACGATCATGCCGGCGGCGATATAGAGGAATGCCATGGACGGCACGAGCACGGATGCAATTTTCGAAATGGAGCGGATGCCGCCGACGATGATGAGCAGGGTCAGGATAGTAAGGACCATTCCTGTCATGCGGGTGGAAATTGAAAATGTGCTGCTCAGCGCGTCTGCAATCGAGTTAGCCTGCGTCATATTACCGATGCCGAAAGAAGAGATTACGGCAAACAGGGCAAACAGGAAGCCGAGTACGGCCCCTGCGCGGCGGTTCGGAAAGGCATTTTTTAGCGTATACATGGGTCCGCCCACAGTTTCGCCGCGCAGGTTTGTCTCGCGGTACTTTACTGCGAGCATGCATTCGCTGAATTTGGAGGCGATGCCGAAAGCTGCTGCGATCCACATCCATACAAGCGCGCCCGGGCCGCCTAAAACCAGAGCTGTTGAGACACCGATCATATTGCCTGTACCTATGGTCGCCGCGAGAGAGGTCATCAATGCGGCGAAGGGAGAAATACCGCCGGATGTGCTGCCGGAAGCCGCTGCCCGCGAGCTGCGTCCAAACGTGCTCTTAAGAGCGCGGGGGAGCCGGCGCCATGGAAGAAAGCGGGTACGGATACAAAGTACGATTCCGGTGCCGACAAGAAGTACAAGCATATAGGGACCCCAGACAAAGGCATCCACGGTGTTAAGAATCCGGGAAAAGGTGTTCATGGAAGACGCGCTTTCTTAGATGGATAGGAAATCATTTAATCCGGCAGGAACCGCATCTGCGATTCTTCTTACAGGAAAGACATCAACTCTAGAGAAATTCGCAAAACGAATCCAAAAGACTTTCGCGTTAGTGAAAGTCTTTGTATCATAGGAAAGTCCTCCGAACTTCCCTATGATACAAAAACGCTCCGCTAGGATGCACACGCAAACGCAAATGAAAATGTCGCTTGAAAGCGACGCGTTTGCGGCGCAGAATTTCGCAGAGCGAAATTCTTTTTTATAATATATCAGAAGACAGGCAGTGATATGACTGAAAACGATGTCATAACAGATCTGAGGGTACGGATAAAAGGTCCTGAAAAGGGAGGATGCCGGATAACCTGCGTTATCCGGCATTTATTATGAAAAAGTTATTTGAAAGTGTGTAATCGCTTTGTTGTATTGGATGATTTTAGTATATCCCCGAAGTATGGATAAAGAATGATTATGAAATTAAGTTTCTTTGAATTATAAATGAACAAAATGTGAACAAGTGGATCTGAACCAAAAGAATCTTGCTTTTTTTTCACGTTTAGCTGTTTTCATTTTGGAAGGAATAGGATATAATAGGGATGATTAGGAGCCAAGGGGCTGTTAAGACATCATAATAAAGAAAGGATGAAAGATTATGCCATTAGTTACAACTACTGAAATGTTTAAGAAAGCATATGAAGGCGGCTATGCAATCGGCGCTTTCAATGTCAACAACATGGAGATCGTACAGGGTATCACGGAGGCATGCGCTGAAGAGAATGCACCTGTTATTCTGCAGGTATCCAAAGGCGCGCGCGCTTATGCAAATCACAATTATCTCGTAAAGCTTGTGGAGGCTGCTACGATCTGCTATCCTGAGCTTCCGATTGCGCTGCACTTAGATCACGGTCCGGATTTTGAAACCTGCAAGTCCTGTATTGACGGCGGCTTTACCTCTGTCATGATCGACGCTTCCTCCAAGCCGTTTGAGGAGAACATCGAGATCACAAAGAAAGTCGTAGAATATGCGCATGAGCATGGCGTTGTTGTTGAGGCTGAGCTTGGTACATTGGCAGGCGTAGAAGACGATGTAAAGGTATCTGCAGAGGATTCTTCTTATACACATCCTGAGCAGGTAGAGGAATTTGTTTCGAGAACAGGCTGCGATTCCCTTGCGATCGCAATCGGTACAAGTCATGGCGCTTATAAGTTTAAGCCGGGCACGAAGCCGCAGCTTCGCTTTGACGTGCTGCATGAGTGTGAGAAGAGAATCCCGGGATTCCCGATCGTGCTTCATGGTTCTTCTTCTGTTCCGCAGGAATATGTTGAAATGGTAAATACTTACGGTGGCGCAATGCCTGGCGCAATCGGCGTGCCGGAGGATCAGCTTCGTGAAGCAGCGCGTTCTGCAGTATGTAAGATCAACATTGATTCCGATTTACGTCTTGCAATGACCGGAACGATCCGTAAGTTCTTTGCAGAGCATCCGGACAAGTTCGATCCGCGCGAATACTTAAAGCCGGCGCGTGCGAACATTAAGGAGCTTGTTCGTCATAAGCTGATCGACGTACTTGGCTGCAACGGCAAGGCATAAAAAAGATTTTGCGCGGTGCGCAAAATCTTTCAAAGAAATGCCGTAGGCATTTCTTTTGGAGTGCCGTAGGCATTTCTTTTGGAATAAGTATTTTTTCAGTGTATGTGGTGTAACCCCATAAATGGGGTTACACCTTTTTCTTTTGTCTGATCAGATAAACAGATAAGCGAATCCATTCCTGCAATAATGAAAAACCTTTGATTTTTCGCGTTTATTTGTGCATAGATGTCCATGGGTGTAAGTTTGAAAGTCCCTTTCAAACTACTTATTGGCGCATATCGCAGGCATTTGCCTGCGATATGCAGGGGTGTAATTAATCAAAAAAATAATAAGTAAAATGGTGAAAATAATCAATCTAAAAACTTGATAAAAGGTGAATATTATGGCATACTATCATTAATTTAAGACCTTGGAGGTTTGCTTATGGAACGGATTGCAGCACAAAAATTGGTCGAATGGAATCATAACAAACGCAGAAAACCTTTAATTGTATGGGGGGCAAGACAGGTCGGAAAGACCTATCTTATCAAAGATATTTTTGCCGAAACTTATTATAAAGATCATTATATCTATATTGACTGCAAAATAGAGGATGAAATTAGCGATTTTTGCTCAAAAACCGCTAATGCGGGAAAGATCATTGAATATATCTCTTTGCGCAAGGGGATGCAGATTACGGAAAATACACTTTTGATATTTGATGAAGTGCAGGAATGTCCCAACATCATATCCTCGCTAAAATATTTTTGTCAGGATTTTAGACAGATTCCCGTTATTGCTACCGGCTCCATGGTGCGCATTAAAATTCAAAGAGAAACACATAAGCGGGGTGCGGCGGATAACGGGAAATTCCTTTTCCCGGTAGGAAAAATAAACCAGATCACGGTTTATCCAATGACCTTTGAAGAGTTTTTGATGAACAGTAATAAGGTGCTGTATGAGGCGGCAAAGAAAGCCTATGAAAGCAGGAAGCCTCTTGATACAAAGATTCACGAACTGGCAATGGAGCAGGTATATAAATATCTGCTTGTAGGCGGTATGCCTGAAGCAGTAGACACCTATATTGACAGTGGAAATCTTCTTGAGTCCAGAGAAGTCCTTGAGGCTTTGTATGATAACTATCTTTCCGATATGGAATTGTATCAGGCAAGTCAGGAAGCGATTCTGCGTTCTCGCTCATTGTTTTCCAATATTTATAAGGAGCTGAATAAAGAGTCCCGAAACTTCTCTCCGGGACTCATTGAAGAGAAGAGTAAAACGAGAGACTTCGCCACAGCGATTCAGTGGCTTACAATGGCGCATATCGTGAATCAGTCTTTTCAATTAAAGGAGCATATTACAATGCCGCTGATGCCGGATCATGAGAGTAATTTCCGTTTGTTTCTCTGTGATATTGGGATGTTTTCTTATCAAAGCGGAATCAATGCGGCATCATTTATATCGAGCGAAAGAGAAAATACGCTGTCGGGCATTTTCTTTGAGAATTTTGTTGCAGATGAATTGGCCGCAAAAGATCATAAGCTGTTTTATTGGAGAGGCAGAGCATCTGCCGAACTTGAATTTATTGTTGAATCGGATAGCAAGTTATATCCAATTGATGTAAAAAAGGGCAGAGGTACGCTCAATTCCCTCAAAAAGTTTTCTGAACATAACAAATTCGGATATGCGATAAAGGTTTCTAAAAATAATTATGGTTATGACCATGATCAAAAGCTATTGACCGTACCTTTTTACTTTTTCCCATTTGTTGCAAAGGACCTGGCAGATGGGAAAATGGACGTATCAGCATCACCTGATGATACCGAATAAAAGCGGCTAATTCAGCCTAAGCCTGAAAAGCAGCATGTCCGAATCTTTCGGTGAGGGGACGGGCTGAAATTTTAGCTTTTCACATATGCGGAGGGAAGCAGCGTTTTCTTTGTGCACGTGCGCGCAGACTTCCGGAAGGCTTAAACAGTCTGCCGCATAGGTAAGAATGGCGCGGCAGACCTCTGTCGCGTAGCCTTGATTCTGATATTCATGTGCAATGACGTAGCCGAGTTCGGCTGTGTCTTCTTTTGGCTCAATGCCGGCGCGTCCGATGAGCTGCCCGTCCGCTTTGCGAATGACGACCCACATGCCATAATTGTAAAAACTGTAGACATTTTCAATATAGGTCTGGATATATGAACGCTCTTCAGCTTCATCTGCATAGAGCGCCTCCATGTAGCTTGTGATGGCAGGGTCTGCATAGATTTCATAGAGCCTCGTGATGTCTTCTAAGGTGATCTCGCGGATGAGACAGCGCTCGGTCTCCAAAATCGTAACGGGAATATCGTGTGCCCGGCAGAAGGCAAGCTCGCAGAAGCGGGCATCCAGACCGGAAATGTCCTCGATCAGATAGCGGACGCCTTGAAAGGATATGTCTCTGTTTTTTTCATGCAGATAGCCGATGACGGCAAAGCCGTGGTGCAGGGCGGCTTCGGCAAGATCGCCGCGGTCGGTGATGATGAGAAGCGTCTGCGTCAGATGCTGTGTATCTGGATGATGCAGGATAATGGTGTCCGGGGAGAGGGCGCCATCGTGTGAAAGAGTACTTCGCGGAACGGAAATGCTATTCTGTGAAGATGCGTCGATCGTGGCGGTGTGGTCGTTCTGCGGCGATGAACCACGCAGGGTATCGGATACCATGTCATTTTCTGACAATTGCGTCATGATCTGCCCGATAGGAATCCGTTCCGCTTCATAGCCGTTCATCCACAATTCCATTAGGGTGCGCGACAGCAGCTCTGTTGAGGAAAGTGTTTCAATCAGGAAAATAATTTTATGGAGTTGTATGTTTGTGCTGCCTGCTTTTTTCATAGAAGAAAGTATAGCATGATTTTTTTTCGCAGGCTATATGGTACTGTACAATTTTTTCGTGAGCGGTACAGTGTGATATCATTTTCTACAGGCAAAGTTGTACTGCGCCTTTTTTCGGGCTGTGCTGTACCGCGCGGCTTATATCCTGTGTCAGATTGTGTAGCGCGATTTCTGTTTCCGTGTTATACTGAATCAGATGCAGGCTTCGGGCGAAAGCGCCTTGCCGTCCGTGGCTTAGAAACAAAAAGAAAAAGGAGAATATGGTATGGCACAGAATCCGATTGTAACGTTTGAAATGGCGGATGGAAAGACGATGAAGGCAGAGTTATATCCTGAGATCGCGCCGAATACGGTCAATAATTTTATCAGCCTGATCAAGAAAGGCTTTTATGACGGGGTGATTTTCCACCGTGTCATCAACGGCTTCATGATTCAGGGCGGTGATCCTGAAGGAACAGGCATGGGAGGACCGGGCTATGGAATCAAAGGGGAATTCAGCCAGAACGGATTTCAAAATGAGCTAAAGCATACCGAGGGCGTTCTTTCCATGGCGCGTTCGATGATGCCGGATTCCGCAGGCTCGCAGTTTTTTATCATGCATAAGACAAGCCCGCACTTAGACGGTGCATATGCGGCGTTTGGAAAGATCACGGAAGGCATGGAGGCAGTCAATGCGATTGCTGAGACAGCAACGGATTATTCCGACAGACCGCTTGAAGATCAGGTGATGAAGTCGGTTACGGTCGAGACATTCGGCGTGGATTATCCGGAACCGGAGAAGTGCTGAGGAATTTGACTTTCCTGAAAAGAGGAACAGGAAGAGATAAAGCTGGCGGTTCTGTTCGTATATAAGCTGTGATTATTCCGACGAAATTTGGAGAGTGCTTATTTTTACGAAATTCAGGGAATCCTTGAAACACCGATCAGCATATGTAATCATGCAGTAGGCAAAACGATGAAAGTGCTCAAAGCAGTGCGCAAAAACAGTCTTTGCACAGAAATGAATATCATGTGCAAAGGCTGTTTTTGTTGGAAATGTGGAAATGTGCGAATCCTATTACTGTTGACAAAATAAAACCGGGGGGGGGTATAATGTATTATATGATTCTTCGAAAATGACAAGGAGGGAAAACATGAGAAGGAAGATACAAAGATGGGCAGCGGCGTTTGCGGTGGTGTTCCTTTGTGCGGGAGCGGCAGACATGACAGCGCCAATGCAGGTCATGGCGGCGGAGGAAACAGAACTGATCACTGTGGAGACAACACAGCGCTGCAGCATTTGGAGCGCGCCTGCAACGGCGGAGGAGAACCGGGTAAAGTATGTGGATGCCGGATATCAGATTAACATATATCCGGAAGTGATTGAAAGCGAATTGGGAGACGGTAAGACTTTTTATCGGACAGTGAGGGGCGCATATGTGCTGTGTAAGTGCGTGAACGGAGGAAACGAAAACGGGGCCGGGAACACAAACGAAGCGGGAACAGCAAATGGAGCGGCGCCGGCGGGGGGAAACCGGATACCGTGGTGGGTGTCTACGGCAGATGCAGGCATGCCGTCTCCGCCTCCTCTTGATGTGGTCAGCGCATACAGCAGGCGGTTTGAGGGTACCAGTATGTCGGGATTCGGAAACAATGCGACTGGTTATTATGATATTAGAGAATATGATGAATTTGACAATCAGATAAAGAGGACGTCTTATCGACCGGACGGAAGCATATCGGGCTATTATACTTGGGAATATGACGCATCCGGGAGGGAGATTAAATCGGCGAAATGGGAGGCAGATGGAACATTAGTATACTTGACCTACATGGAAGATTTTAATGAGTTCGGAAAGCCGAGGAAGTATACCTGGTATAATGGAGACGGAACGGTAAACTACTGGGCTTATTATGAAGAATGGAGTGAAACAAAGAAAAAGTATCTGAGGGGGACCAGGTATTATCCAGACGGTTATTATATTGTTGGTGAGGATGGCAAGTCTTCGACATATTATGATCCGGACGGAAACCAAATGACCTTAATGCAGTGGGATTGGGATCGGGCGGGCGGGCCTCCGTGGGAAACCAAATGACCTCAATGTGGTGGAGTTGGGCTCGCCTGTGTGATAGATAGGGAAAGGGAGTCCCTGCGCCTATAGGGTGCGGGGACTCGTCATGGCCTATTTGTTGCGGAAGAATTGGTTGTTTTATGGAGGAAAAAGATGGGTGCGAATATTATTTTTGTAGGCAATTATAAAGGCGGTGTCGGAAAAACGACGAGCGTACTTAATTTTGCACACTATTTTTCGAATGCCGGGAAGAAAGTTTTGGCACTGGATATTGATCCACAGAGCTCCTTAAGTGAGATTTTGGTATCGAACGGCAAAGATAGAACACTAAAAGAGTTTCCTGAGGACAAGACGCTGAATTATCTGTTTGATATGGAGATCATGAAAATAGAAGAATATCCATACATAGAACAAAAGCTTGGCGGTTCTCTGATCAGCCGCTATGAAAAAGGCGGTTTTGATTTTGTGCCGTCAAGCCTGTTTTATCGTGGAGATATGGGATTAGATGCCATCGCGATCAAAAGGATGAAAGATCATATTCAATACTTATCGATTTTGAAAAATTGGGTTGACACGATCATAGATCGATACGATACTATTTTTATCGACTGTCCGCCCTCGGATAACCTGATCACGAGATCGGCATTTTTGATGTCCGATTATTATATCATACCTACGATTCTGGACGGGCTAAGCACGAACGGGGTGCTTCATTATATTGATACGGTGAATAAAATATATCTCGAATATTGTGAAAACGGAGAGGATCAGCGGATTGCAAAATATGTGTTTGGAAAGAAGCCAGAGCTGCTGGCTATCTTTTATAATATGATTCGCGGGCAGGTGGATTATAGTACGGCAAAAGCCGATTTCGAAAGAGAAATCTGCAAATTAGACGAATGTGATCAGAATATTATTTTGAACAGTGAGATAAACAATTACATTGATATTGCCAGAAGTGTGCAATCAGGAATGGTATCCATTGAGAAAAAAGATTTTGAACATTTGACAGCGAAGATCATGGAAAGATTGTAAAGAAGGAATGAGCATATGTATGTAACATCGGAAATGATTCATATATTAGATGAAATTATTTCAGAATGGAATCGTCTGGAGGATGAAAGGGAAAGGGAACGATTCCTAAGTGAGCATGTGGAAGATAAGGCATTGTTTGTGAAAGTATTAAAGAAAGTAAACCACAAAAAACTTCAGGCAGGGAAGGAAAGACCGCAGAAACAAATAGAAAAATCAATAGGAACGGCTCTGTATAATGAGGAAGCGCTTTACACCATTCTTAGTGAAAAAGATGACGCAGAGATCCTGAGGGAATACACCCGGTCTGATTTGAGGGACATGTATGCATCTGTTTATGGCAAGAATCCTTCATCCGGCTATACGAAAGAAAACATTCTGCATACGCTGCGTAATCGGATGCATAAAATGAAAAGGGCGGAAGCGTTTGTATCTTTGGCGGAAGAACGGGATAAGAATAAAAGGGTGAATGATCAATAACGGTAGTACCTGAAAATATGTGTGAAAATATGTGTGAGAAAACAGTTGACAGCTTAAAAACAAAGTGATATAGTACCAAATGAAAAGCAAAGGCGCTTGAGAGATTCTCAGGCGCTCTTTTTTTTCGAACAGCTGCCTCGCAAAGCGTGGAGGTGTTCGTTGGACAGTCGAGGCTGTTCAAAGAGGTGTCCGCCGCTAAAGGAGCGGATGCCAGAGAAACCGCCGGAAACCGCGGCGGTATGGAATGCGATGCAATGGGGCATTGATGCAGGTGTACCCGTAGTATCGCATTTTTTTAATTGCTATCAGCAATTGCTATCAGCAGAGGAGGAGATTATTATGACAGAGGAAATCATGAGCTTTATGAATGACAATGTGTTCGGCGTCTGGTTTCTGATCGGCGCGGCATTGGTGTTCTGGATGCAGGCGGGTTTCGCGATGGTGGAGACCGGTTTTACCAGAGCCAAAAATGCGGGAAACATTCTTATGAAAAACCTGATGGACTTCTGCATCGGTACCGTCATGTTTATTTTGATCGGTTTTGGACTTTTACTGGGAGAGGATATAGTCGGTCTGATCGGTAAGCCGGGATTTGATATCTTTACGGCTTATGAGAGTTTTGACTGGTCGAATTTTGTATTCAATCTGGTGTTCTGTGCGACCACGGCGACGATTGTGTCGGGCGCAATGGCGGAGCGGACGAAATTTTTGTCTTATTGTGTGTACTCCGCCGTCATTTCCGCGTTGATCTATCCGATTGAGGCGCACTGGGTATGGGGCGGCGGCTGGCTCGCGCAGATGGGCTTTCATGATTTTGCGGGTTCGGCATGCATTCATATGGTCGGCGGCGTCTGCGCGCTGATCGGTGCGAAAATGCTGGGTCCCCGTATCGGCAAGTTCACGAAGGATAAAAAAGGAAAAATCACAAAGGTGAATGCGTTTCCGGGGCACAACCTTCCGCTCGGCGCGCTTGGTGTGTTTATTCTGTGGCTTGGCTGGTACGGCTTTAACGGTGCGGCGGCAGTAACGGTTGCGGAGCTTGGTTCTATTTTTGTTACGACAACAATTGCGCCTGCGGTTGCCACGGTTGTGTGCATGATCTTTACATGGATCAAATATGGAAAACCCGATGTGTCGATGTGCTTAAACGCGTCGCTTGCAGGTCTTGTGGCAATCACGGCATCCTGCGATGTGACGGATGCATTCGGTTCGATTGTAATAGGTGCGGTTGCCGGTGTGCTCGTTGTATTCGGCGTATGGCTGTTGGATCATAAATTACATATTGATGATCCGGTCGGTGCGGTTGCCGTACACTGCATGAACGGTATCTGGGGTACGATTGCGGTCGGACTGTTTGCGACGGATACTGCTCCGGCATTTGCGAGAGGCTTTGGCGACGGCGTAACATATGGTGCAAACCAGATTCTGGGAGAAGGACTGTTTTACGGAGGCGGCTTCAAGCTGCTGGGCGTTCAGTTATTAGGTATGGCAAGCATCATAGCGTATACGGCGGTCACGATCGTCATAACCTTTGCGGTCATCAAAGCAATCTTTGGACTGCGCGTGTCCGAGGAGGAGGAGATCGTTGGATTAGATTCGATGGAGCATGGTCTGCCGTCCGCTTATTCCGGTTTCAGCATCATGGATGTGTCCAATACGATGACAATGGAGGTAAACGAGAATACCGATCTTGGAAACGACGATTATGCGAAAGCGTCCGAGTTCCAGAAAAATGCGGCAGTCAAAGTTGTGGAGGCGCCTGTTATGGCGTCGCCAAGCGGTATTTACAAGGTCGTTGTGATCGCGAAGCTTTCCCGCTTTGAGCGCTTAAAGACCGCATTGAACGATCTGGGCGTTACGGGAATGACGATGACGCAGGTTATGGGCTGCGGCATTCAGAAGGGCGCCGGTGAGAAGTACCGCGGTGCGGAAATTGACGCAACACTGCTTCCGAAGGTAAAACTGGAAGTCGTTGTCAGCAAGATTCCGGTTGAGGACGTGGTCGAAACCGTGAAGAAGACGCTTTATACCGGTCATATCGGAGACGGAAAGATTTTTGTATACAATGTGGATCGTGTTGTGAAGGTGCGTACCGGTGAGGAAAATTATGCGGCGCTGCAGGATGTGGAATAAGGCATCTGCAAAACCGGATGGAATGAATAAGGAACAGAGTGCTCCCTGCATGCTGCGGCATACAGGGAGCGTTTAATATGGTGCGCCTGGAGGCGCACGTTCTTCAGAATTTCATGAATCTTCATTCGCAGCGAATTGATAATCAATTTCGATCGGAACGTCAGGGACCTGTTTTGCTAGTGCCTTGCGGAAATGGGACAACAGTTTTTCGAATTTTTTGCGGGGCGGATATTGTAAAAAGATCAGGATTCGAAAACAATGAATGTTCTCTTTATAAATGTCTTTATACTCTTCATTTAGAATAAAATTGACGTAATTATTCAACTTTTCTTGTAATAGCAGCAAATGTTCTTTTTCAAACTGCCAATCCAAATGGTCAGAGACCGCAAGTATTAATTTTGAAGAATCAACTTCATCCAGCCCCGTAAAGTCTACTTTATCCAATTCATGAATCATAGGACATCTCCTGAAACAAATGCAGATAATAGGAATTATATTTTCATTTTACCACAAAAATCTAGAAGAGTGGGGAAATTTAATGAAATTCGAAAGTATACCTGCTTGCGGACATGGCTCTGTAATGATAAAATAAAAATAGTTATGCAAAAAAGAATAGGACCAATGGCTGGTGTGCCGCCAAAGCGGAGAAATGAACGGCTGCAGATAAATGGATACGGGGCAGATCAATATTACAGGCAGATAGAAAAAGGGCGGAATAGGGGAACGGACATGAAAAAAGCGGGAAAACGATTATTAACGGGAATGATGTGCGTGCTGTTCTTTGTGGGAAGCATAGGCGCGGAAGCGTCGGGGCGCGCGACAAAGAAAGTTCTGGATGCGCGGAATGGTGTTGTCAGAGTCATGTATGAGGACAAGGAATACTTTTACATGGGCTCGGCATTTGGAATTGGTACTGCGGGGGAAGAGACGGATTTATTTGTGACATGCTATCATGTTGTCAATCCAAATGATGATGAAGACGAAACCTATGAATCGGTTTTTATCGCGACGGGTGATACGCTGGATGAGGATAATTATGACGTGGAGGTGCTCTATGCCGATTCCATGACGGATATCGCAATCCTCCGGACGGAGAGAAAGGTGGAGGGCAGAGTTGCCCTGCCGATGATCGCGAGTGAGAATATTGAAGTGACGACGCAGGTATATACAATCGGTTATCCGGGTATCGGAGACGAGTTTTCCGATAAGACCTATTATGATGGGGATTTTTCATCGCTGGTGGATGATCAGATGATCACATCCGGAATCATTACAAAGAGCAGTGTGATTTCTGACGGGGTGGATTATTTTTTGATCGATGCGGATATCAATCACGGGAATTCAGGCGGACCGACCGTGACGGTGCAGGGATATGTCATCGGTATTAACGAGGCGATCGCGGCGGATTCGGACGGCGGCAATTATATTGGGTTTGTGACGCATGTGGATTATGTTATGCAGGCGCTTGATAATCTGCACATTTCTTATGACAAGATCAGTGCGGAGCAGTATGAGTATGATCTCGAGGACCAGCCGGTCGTGCCTGTAGTGACGGAGGACGACGGGGAAAATGAAGAGAAAAGCGGACCGGATCTGCTTGTGATTCTTCTGGCGGCAGCGGTTGCAGTTGTATTTGTGCTTGTTCTGGTATTCCTGATCTATATGATACGGCGTGATAAAAAACGCGAGGCACAGATCGCGAGGGAGCGGGAACAGTATATGGCGCACAGACAGGTCGTGGCATATCAGAATGCGATGGCAGTGCGTGGAGCACCGAAGATCATCGGTACGCAGGGGATTTTTGCGAACAACAGCTTTACTGTCACCGGATATATGGTGATGGGGCGCAGCAGGGCAAAATGTCATCTGCTTTTTCCGGAGAATACGCCCGGCGTGAGCAAGGTGCACTGTGAACTGCGGATCGTGAACGGCGGTCTTTATCTGACGGACAGGGGGTCCAGTTACGGAACGTTTCTCGGAAACGGGGCGCGCTTAACGCCGAATCAGCCGTATCTCTTACATGACGGCGAGATTTTTTATCTGGCGGCGCCGCAGCACAGTTTTTTGGTGAGAATCTGATCGGGTGGCGGGATTTTATAAAATCCTGCAGAATGATTTTTGGGAGATGACGATACAGTAAAAGGAGGATATGTCCGACATGAATAAGCTGTTGGTATATCTGAAAGACTATAAAAAGGAAACGGTTCTCGCGCCGCTGTTTAAGATGCTGGAGGCGACGTTTGAACTGTTCGTGCCGCTGGTGATGGCGGACATTATTGATATTGGTATCGCGCGCGGAGACAGGCATTATATTTATATGCGCTGTCTTTTGCTTGTTGCGCTCGGCATTATTGGTCTCACCTGTTCTCTGACGGCGCAGTATTTTGCGGCGAAAGCGGCGGTCGGTTTTGCTGCCGGTATGAAAAGCGGTCTGTACCGGCATATCCAGAGTTTGTCGTTTACCGAGTTAGATACGCTTGGTGCGTCCACAATGATCACGCGTATGACTTCCGACGCCAATCAGGTGCAGAACGGAGTCAATATGGTACTGCGCCTGTTTCTGCGCTCTCCGTTTATTGTGTTTGGCGCAATGGTGATGGCGTTTACGATCGACGTGAAAGCGGCGCTTATTTTTGTTGTGACGATTCCACTTTTGAGTCTCGTCGTGTTCGGCGTCATGGCGGTCAGTATTCCGCTCTACCGCAAAGTGCAGGCGGGCTTAGACCGTGTGCTCGGCATCACGAGGGAGAACCTGACGGGTGCGCGCGTGATCCGCGCATTTCATAAAGAGGAATCGGAGACGGCACGGTTTGATGAGAGCAACAATCATCTGACTGCAATGCAGAATTATGTCGGACGGATTTCGGCACTGATGAATCCGGTTACCTATGTCATCATCAATCTTGCGACGGTCGTGCTGATCTATGTCGGCGCCTTGCAGGTCGATGCCGGGAATCTGACGCAGGGAAATGTCGTGGCGCTGGTTAATTATATGTCGCAGATTCTGGTGGAGCTGATTAAACTCGCAAATCTGATTATTACGGTGACGAAGGCGGCGGCATGTGCAAACCGGATTCAGAGCGTGTTCGATATGCGGCCGTCGATGGATAAGGGTGTGCGCGAGGATGCGGCAGAGCCGGAGGGACAGGCTGGCGTGAAAGCGGCGTCGGATGCAGGAATGCCGGGCGCAGATGCTGGCAGGACAGGAGCGGCAGAGCAAATGGACGGTGACGGTATGACGGATGGGATGTGTACGGCAGATGAAGCCGTGCGGTTTTCCCATGTCAGCATGCATTATCATAATGCCGGAGAGGCGGCGCTTGAGGATATTGATTTTGCGGCGAAGCGGGGACAGACGATCGGCATTATCGGCGGTACGGGCTCCGGAAAATCCTCTGTTGTAAATATGATTCCGCGCTTCTATGATGCGAGCGCAGGAGGCGTCTTTGTGGACGGAAGGGATGTGCGGGAGTATCCCGTGCAGGAACTTCGTGAAAAAATCGGCGTTGTACTTCAAAAGGCAGTTTTGTTTCAGGGAACGATCCGTGATAATCTGAAATGGGGAAAAGAGGATGCGTCAGATGAGGAATTGTGGGAAGCGCTGACGCTCTCGCAGGCAGCGGATTTTGTAAAGGAAAAGGACGGACAGCTTGACGCGAGGATCGAGCAGGGCGGAAAGAATTTGTCCGGCGGACAGCGACAGAGGCTGACAATTGCCCGCGCACTTGTGAAGAAGCCGGAGATTCTGATCTTGGACGACAGCGCATCTGCCTTGGACTATGCGACGGATGCGAAGCTGCGTAGCGCAATTAAAGGAATGGATGGAAATGCGACGGTGTTCATTGTCTCCCAGAGAACGGCGTCGATCATGCATGCGGACCAGATTCTGGTGCTGGACGACGGCAGGCTTGCAGGCATGGGTACCCATGAAGAGCTTCTTGCGCAGTGTGAAGTGTATCGGGAAATTTATGAGTCCCAGTTTAAGAAGGAAGAGGCCATATCCGGCGCATGAAAGTGCGGCGGAATTGATTGTTTTTTCTTTTTCAGAAAAGTGTTCTTTAGGGAATGATGGAGGAAAAATATGAAACTGGTAATCGAGGCGGAGGGCGTCTGGTATCATGGTTCTAATGTGCTTTTTTCAGAGTTAAGAACCAACAGTACCATTACGCAGTGGAAAGAACTTGCAGAGGCGTTTTCACACAAGCCAAGTGCGCTGGGATATGATGAGCATGGAGTAATCACCCATAATGGCGTGGAAAAAGGGTATTTGTATATCATTGACGAACCTGTTGACATTCAGAATGACATCTATCAGCATCCGGGAACAACAATGGATGAAAACGCCGAATTTTTAACTAAACGTCCCTTAAAGGTAAAAATGGTTTCTGAATTGAATGTTAAATGAAATGCTTACAGGTTTGCGGAAGGAGTAAAGACTGATATGGCAAAACAGACGCATGCGGGGCAGGCGGCGATCATGAAGCGGGTACTGCATTATATCAAACGGAGCTGGCCCATTCTTTTTTTATCCATTGTATTTGCTGCCGTTACCGTTGTTTTAACATTGTATGTGCCGATTCTGACGGGAAATGCGATCGACAGGATTATTGATAAAGGATTGGTTGATTTTGACGGATTGATGCGGATTTTGGTGACAATTGTGATCTGCGTACTCGTTACGGCGCTCGTGCAATGGCTCATGAATGTATGCAATAACCGGATCACTTATCAGGTGGTGCGTGATATACGAAGCGAGGCGATCCGCAAAATTGAGGTGCTGCCGCTCAAATACATTGACGGGCATTCCTACGGTGATGTCGTGAGCCGCGTGATCGCAGATGTGGACCAGTTTTCGGACGGGCTTTTAATGGGATTTACGCAGTTGTTTACCGGTGTTCTGACGATTGTGGGAACGCTGTTGTTTATGCTGTCGATCAACTGGAAAATTGCGCTTGTCGTTGTCTGCATTACGCCGGTTTCCCTGTTTGTGGCAAGCTTTATCGCAAAAAAAACCTATTCCATGTTCCGGCTTCAGTCTGAGACGCGCGGCGAGCAGACTGCGCTGATTGACGAAATGATCGGGAATCAGAAGGTTGTGCAGGCGTTCTGCCATGAAGAGGAGTCGATGGAACGCTTTGACGAGATCAACGAGCGGTTAAAAAAATGTTCGCTTCGGGCAATCTTTTTTTCCTCAACAACGAATCCGTCCACACGTTTTGTCAATTCGCTTGTCTATACTGCAGTGGGTCTGACCGGCGCGCTTGCCGTTGTGAAAAATCCGCTTGGCTTCAGCGTCGGCAGGCTGTCGAGCTTTTTGAGCTATGCGAATCAGTATACGAAGCCGTTCAACGAGATTTCGGGCGTCATCACGGAGCTGCAGAACGCGATCGCCTGTGCCGGACGTATTTTTGAGCTGATCGACGAGGAGCCGCAGACACCGGAGCCTCAGGACGCGGTCACGTTACAAGAGCCGGACGGGACGGTGGAACTTAATCATGTCTGCTTTTCTTATACGCCCTTAAAAAAGCTGATCGAGGATTTTAATCTGCATGTGAAAAAGGGACAGCGCGTCGCGATTGTCGGTCCTACCGGATGCGGCAAGACGACGATCATCAATCTGCTCATGCGTTTTTATGACGTGAACAGTGGAAAAATCCTTGTTTCAGGTACCGATATCCGCGAGATCACGCGCGGCAGCCTGCGCACGTCGTATGGAATGGTCTTACAGGAAACATGGCTGAAAACGGGGACCATCCGCGAAAATATTGCGATGGGAAAACCGGAGGCGACGACGGAGGAAATCATAGAGGCGGCGAAGCTGTCGCATGCGCATGGTTTTATTAAGCGTCTGCCGAACGGATATGATACGGTCATCACGGAGGACGGGGGAAATCTTTCGCAGGGTCAGAAGCAGCTTCTGTGTATTGCGCGCGTCATGCTCTGCCTGCCGCCGATGCTGATTTTGGATGAGGCGACTTCCTCCATTGATACGCGAACGGAGATCAAAATTCAAAATGCGTTTGCCACGATGATGAAAGGACGCACAAGCTTTATCGTCGCGCACCGTCTTTCGACGATCCGGGAGGCGGATGTCATTTTAGTTATGCGGGACGGCTCGATCATTGAGCAGGGCAATCATGAGGAGCTCTTAAAGCAGGGCGGCTTTTATGCGGAGCTGTATAACAGCCAGTTTGCGGCGTCGTAAGGCGGAAAACAGGGTTGGATAGGAAATGAAAACGGATTTTGGGGAAACGTGCAGGATGAGGGAAAGCATGTAAAGATATTGCATGTTATATGCATTGTATGTGTGGGAGGGGATAAAGGATGAAGAAAAAGTTTAAGATCACATTTAATGCGCCGGTAACATTAGGGTTTGTGGCAGTCTGCTTTATTGCAACGCTGCTCGGCATCATCACGTCAGGGGGCAGTACGCGGTTATTGTTTATGACGTATCATTCGTCGCTTGTCAATCCGCTTACCTATCTGCGGTTTTTTACCCATGTGTTCGGACATGCGGGATGGAGCCATTTTATTGCAAACGCGTCGTATCTGCTGCTGCTTGGTCCGATGCTGGAGGAAAAACACGGTTCCAAAGAGCTGGTGGAGGTCATTGTAGTAACTGCTTTTATTCCGGCTCTGATCAATTATATTTTCTTCCCGCATATCGGGCTGTGCGGGGCGAGCGGCGTGGTGTTTGCGTTTATTCTGCTTGCTTCGTTTACCGGATTTGAGGAGGGCGAGATTCCGCTGACATTCATTCTGGTTGCGGCGATTTTTATCGGGCAGCAGGTTTATGAGGGCATTGCTTTTAAGGACAATATTTCCCATATGGGACATATTGTCGGCGGCATTCTTGGGGCTGTGAGCGGCTATGGACTGAATAAAAAGTCGCGCTCAGGAGTGTAGGAGAAAGGGGTACTTACGCAGGGAGAATAGAATATGTTGGAAAATGACAGCCTGATTTTGAGAGACTTTCAGGCATCGGATATAGAAAAGAGGATTTACTGGGAGCAGGAAGAAACGGAGTGGCAGCTGTGGGATGCGCCTTGGGAATATGAGGGGCTCACAGCGGAGGAAAAGAAGGCGGAGCTCGAAGAATATATCCGTACGATGCAGGGATGGGCCAGGCGGTGCGGGAGTCTTTCACCTGATGAGGAGAGATTTGCTTATCAGATAATACGAAAAGATAAAAAGGCTTCTTATATCGGCTGGGTCACAGCATATGATATTGATGACGCCTATTGTTATACAGAAGAGAGCGGACACTGTACGGTCGGGATTGCTATACCGGACAGAATGGAAAGAGGAAAAGGGTACGCATATCAGGCATTGACACTATTTATCGATGATCTTTTTGCGCATGGTGAAAAAGAAATTTTTACACAGACATGGTCCGGGAATCGAAGAATGATTCACATAGCAGAAAAAATGGGGTTTGAGGAATGCTGCAGAAAGAAGGATATCCGTGTTGTGCGGGGAGAGCGTTATGATGGATTGACGTTTAAGCTGAACCGTGAGCGGTATGAGGCGTACAAGAGGTTGAAATGAATAAATGATATTTATCATATTCGGATGATATGAAAAATAAAAAGATAAAGACAAGAAATAGTGATATAAAATATAGCAAAAATGTCAATGTTATTGACTACATAAAGAAAAGATGATAACATGAGGCATGGAGGTGAAGGGTATGTTCACTTATATCAGGCTAAAAAATTTTATGTCATTCAGGGAAGTCGTTTTTGATTTAAGGAACGGGTATAAAGGGGCTAAAAATTTTGTCGCGGTTTATGGGGAGAATGGAAGCGGGAAATCCAATTTTGTATACAGTATTCATTTGCTGAGAAAAAGCATGGATTCTTTTAGGCTGTTTGCAAATATGGAAGGAATAAAAGAGCTGGTAAAAGAAAAAGAGCTGCCTCACCGGGTGTTGGAACGAATCATGAGGGATGCCGACATATTAAGCATCGCTGAGGGATGCCGGATGGCTGAATGTGATGAAGAAACAAGTATCGAATACGGATTTCAGACCGGTGGACATGAAGGGTACTATATTATAAGTTTTGCGGAAAGATTTGCTTATGAGAAGTTATATTATTTTACAGGAAAGCAGAGAGGGACGTTATTTGAAATCAAGATAACGGACGGAAAAATCATGCCTGCTTTTTCGAGTAAGTTATTTGCAGATTCCAAAGTAGAAGAAGAGATTCGGGATGAAATTGATAAGTTTTGGGGAAAACATACGTTTTTAAGTATTTTGAATAAGGAGAGAAGCGAAAAAAATGAAGAATATATAAAGGCGAAGTATCTTTCCTATGCTTTTGATATTTTGGATATGTTAGAGCGGACAACGGTTTACTGTAAAAAATCATCCTCATTTGAAAGTTGGGTTGAGGCAGATAAGCCGGATAATATATTAGACCGTCTGGACATGGGAAAAACGCAGGCAGTAAATGAGCATGTGCTGAACCGCACAGAGAGTATATTAAAAGATTTTTTCACACAGGCATATGCAGATATCAAGGATGTTTTTTACGAAAGGGAATATCAAGGGAAAGACGTTATCTATAAGCTCTATTTGAAAAAAATGATCGGCGGGAAGATTCGTACGATCGGCTTTGAGGATGAATCGGCAGGAACCCAGCATGTGCTTGAGATTGTCCGGTCGCTATTAGGCGCTTTCTGCGGCGTGACTGTTGTTTATGATGAAATTGATAATGGTATTCATGATCTGCTTCTGAAAAATATCATGGAGTCGATGAAAGATGACATAACCGGGCAGTTAATCATTACTACGCATAATACGTACCTGTTAGAAAGTATGGATATTAAGTCGGTTTATCTTATTACGGTAGATTATCAGGGTGATAAAGAAGTTAAGTGCCTAGATCAATATCCAAGGATACAGGGAACAAATAATCCAAGGGTGATGTACCTAAAAGGATTATTTGGGGGTGTGCCGTCTGCTGAGCCGTTGGACTATGATATGATAGTAAACGAGTTACAAAGTGATGGTCTCGATAAAGAGGGAGGCGATTAATGATGCCTTCTGCTACACTAAAATATACAAGATGCGCGGTAATTGTTCATGGCAAATCAGAAATTCATTTGGTGAAATATATTTATACGAACCTTCATCTTCCTGTAAAAATCATATCCAGAGGCGGCGGCAGAGAAAGTATTCAAATAAATGGCTTAAGAGATTTTTTGAATAAGAGAAACTTTACGGCGTTGAGTACGTTTGCAAACGAATATACCATAGAATATGATAAAAAGGCTAAAAAATTAAAAAACTTCAGGCTTTTTATTATTATGGATACTGACGACTGCAGTGAAACCGTTAAGAAGGAGTACATATCCGGCGGGATGTTTAGAGGACATGTGCTGCAGGAATATATCATACCAATATACAATATTCGAAATCTGGAAGATGTCATGATGAAAGCGGATATTATGACAAAACGTGTCAAGGATTCGCAAAAAGGAAGTTTTTACAGCAGAGTATTTCCAATCAATACAGAACCTCGTAGTATCGATACGATACAACAGATAAAGGCGCTTGCATCAAAACTTAAAAATGTGAAACAGACGAACTTATTGGAATTTATTGAATATTGTTTTGCGCAGATACCGAATGAGAATTTATGGGACGAAGAAAAGTAACAATGAAATGGAAACGGCAAGTTTCATGAAAGAAAAGAACCGGACCATCCGCCAGATGGTTCGGTTCTTTGATTTAACTGATAGGAATTTCCTCAATCCCAGAAGAAATGCCAAAGGCATTTCTTCGAAAGACTTACGCGCAAGCGGAAGTCTTTTTTATTCCCCAACCGGCGCTAAAATGAAATCGTCCAGATTGCCCCAGGAACCGGAACTGCTCGTAATGTGCGCGCCTACCGTGATCGTGCCGTCCGTCGTCGTGATTTCGGCAATGCGGGGAGAACGGTAAACAGTCCAGCCGTCCACGTCGGTAGGTTCCGTGTAGGTCACACCGTCGGCAATCGCGTAAATGGACATATCCTGCGTCCGCGCGTCTCCGCCATGCAGAGTGATCTGGAAATAGTAAGTGCCGGGAGCCAGCCCCGTGATAGTCTGTTCAACGGTAAAGTTAACATCCTGTGTGGAGTAAAAATGTAGCGAATGCGTGCCGGTCACAGCATCCGAAGATTTATCGATCACAAATACTTCATCGGTCACATCGTCAATATTTGTGATCGTCCACATGGACATATCTTCGTCTTCAAAGCTGTAATTATCTACAAAATTTAAGTCGAGCACATGGACGCTGCATGTGACGGGGAAAGTATCTCCATCCACGGACACGGTCCCTGCTACGGTGTAATTGCCGATACCGCCCGTAACTGCCTGCTCAACATCCGCTTCCTGCCATACAACAGGATTTTCTGCTGTGCTGCCGTCATTATAATTGACGGGCACCGTTTCCGGCAGCAGGATTTCCTCGCCGATACGGAAGGTCAGGTCTAAGGGGGGAACGGAATCTGCCTTTAACTCTGCCGCTGCACCGGTGCGCAGATAACGGAACACACTGAGGGAAGCGAGCGGGTGTCCGGTAAAGTCAAATAATGCCTGATTGTCCCAGGAGCTTCCGCCGTAATAAACACCTGCGTCATCGGGGTCATATTCCGCCGCATAGCTGGAAGCCCATCCGGAGCCATGCGCTTCCCAGAGAGCGGACTGTTCTTCATAAGTGCTTCCGGGAACCGGAATCCATGCGGGTTCCCAATAGAAAACGCCAATACCGGCATCTCCTGTTGCGGCAACCGCGGCAACAACATCACGGACACAGTCTGCCTGCCCCTGCACGGAAATCGAATAGGGAAGTTCACAGACAGAATCTTCGGACAGGCTGTTGCCGGAGCTGTCCCCGTTTTCCATTGTGTAAGTGTAAGAAACCTCTGCAACCATGACTTTTTTGTCATATGTCGATGCGATCTCGCTAAGCACGGACGTCAGATTTTCAAGCGTGCCGTGCCAGTATGGGTAATAGGAACTCGCAAAAATATCATAATCGATAGAAACACCATCCAGAATCTGTGCATATTTGAGATATTCGGTACTGTTTTCCGGATTTGTAAAATGGATTGCGATCAGTATATCCTGTCCGCGCTCTGCGGAGACTTCACGAACGGCCTGACAGCCTGACTGGAACAATTTTGTCCGTCCATCCCAATTCTTGACGCCGCTGATGCCGGTTGTCGTCTCATTTCCGATCTGGACTGCTGTTACATTGACCCCTGCATCGAGAAGTGCGTTTAAGGATTCCTTTGTGTAGGTATAAAGGGCATCTGCCTTCTGCGCGGTATCCATATCTGCCCACGCTTTCGGAGCCATCTGTTTCTTGGGGTCCGCCCAAAAATCAGAATAGTGGAAGTCAATTAACACTTCCATGCCATATGAGGTTGCGCGCTGGCCGATTGCGATTGCGGTATCCAAGTCATTATGTCCGCCGCCGTAGGAATTGCCCTGTGCGTCCCAAGGGTCGTTCCAGACACGGATTCGCACGGCGTTGACACCGTTTTCCTTGAGCGTGCGGAAAATATCCTGCTCCTCACCGTCCTCATTATAATAAACAACGCCGCTTTCCTCCTCGGCAATAACGGATGAGACGTCTACGCCGAACCAGAAATCATCGGCGAGATTGTCCACCTTTTCAACGAAGATTTCCGAAGGGCGGTCGAGCGGTGTGACATCGCTGTAATCGGGAAGCTGGACGGCCGGACCATTTGCGGCAGAACCGCCTCCTTCAGAACCGTTCCCGTCTTCCGCTTCATTTCCGGTGCTGTCCACGCTGCCTGAACCGGATTCGTTTGAATCGGACGGGTTTCCCGCCGTTCCGGCATCTTTGCCGCATCCGCCGGTCAGGAGAACTGCGGTAAGCAGGCATGCAATCCATTTGGAACTGAATTTTTTGTGTCTCATAACAAAATCCTCCCATTTTTTTGTTTGCTGCATATTTTATGCGTCCGCACTTTCCAAGATCACAACATCCCACGGCGCGAGAACAAGCTCAGTGCCGTCCGTTACGGTACGGTCCGTCAGCAGCGCATGTGCGTCCGTTCCGCGGTGGTGATAAGAAATCGGTGCGTCCGAATAGTTGAACAGGTAAGTGATGCGGTTTCCGGCATCGTTGCGCCCACATTTGCGGATTAACGGGAAGTGCAGAGTTTCTGTATCAAAGCCGCGGGCCGCCATAAGACTGGAAAGCAGCTTTTCCAGGATTTCTTCGTCGAAATAACAACCGATATAGACTGCCGTGCCTTTGCCGAAGCGGTTTCTCGTAATGGCGGCGCATTCTCCCCAGTGGGCAGTCTCATAAGAAGCAAGCGTCTCTGCTCCGGCCGGTTCCAAAAGCTCCATCCATTCCTGAACGGAAACAGGTACATCCGCATGAATGGCCGGGTCCGTGAACGCGGGATCATGAAATGTCATGATTTCCCTTGTCGGTATCGTAAAGCGGTCATAGGTCATGCCGAATACGTCCGTCAAGCCGTGCGGCTGATCGTCATGAAAGACTTTCAGGTATTCATCGCTGAAAAAGGACTTAAACGTGGCTACGAGCTGACCGCCGCGCTCCGTAAACTGACGCAGCGCCGGAATTGTCTCTGCACGCACTGAATAGAGCGCGGGAACAAAGATCGTGTCGTAGGATTCGGTAAGGCCCGGCAGAAGGAGGTCCTTTTCATAAATAATATCCGTTTCAATATTCATGCGGTAGAGCGCATCGTAGAGCCAGCGGAACACTTCGTTGTACTGCAGGGACGGACTGACTGGGAATTCCGAAAGCCCTGTCAGTGCTTCGTGGCTGAGCAGGAAAGCAGCGCGGTTTTCTTTTTGCAGATTCTTTAATTTATCTCCGATCAGGGTAAATTCGCTTCCGATTCTGCATACTTCTTCATAGACTGCGCCGCGTTTTAAGTTATGGCTGAGCACGCCCTTCCAGTATGTCTCGATTGCGTTGTGGATGGAGTGCCAGTGCCAGTACATAACGGAATTGGAGCCGCAGGCAAGATGGCTGTATGCCTGAAGCCTGAGCTGTCCTGAGTAGGGCAGCCAGCCCGGATTTCCCTGTGCCTCTGTTTCCAGTACGAGATAATTGCTCTTTTTGAGGCTGCGCCCGATCGCGCCGCCCATACTGATAGAGGCGCCGTCCAATTCCGCAGCGCTTTTGTGGTAGATGTCAACACCGGCGACTGTCAGCGCTTCCGCAGCGGACCGCTGGTCAATATCGGGCTGAAGCCCGTAAGAGCAGCCGCGCCAGTCAAAATCAAAATTCTGTGTGACAAACTGGTCGGGACGGCGGTATTCCTCCACGATTGCAGCCTGCCATTTTAAGAAATCGGCGGCGAGCTTCCGCTGGAATTTGCGGAACTCTGCATCAAAGCTTCCGTTGATGGTGCCGGTCACATCCGGCAGGTCTTCCCATGAGCCGACATAGTTGCTCCAGTAATGAAAACCGAAATGATCGTTTAAGGCATCCAGATCGCCGTGGAATTGTTCTTTCAGATAATCGGCAAACATGACCTGCACGCGGGGACCGCGCGTGTCATATGCTTTTGTTTCGTTGTCAAGCTGAAAGCCGATGACGTGCTTTACACCCTGAATGTGGGAAAGCATGTGCCGGATCATGCGCTCAGCATGGCGCAGGTAATCAGGGCTTGTGATATCCATGTTCTGACGTCTGCCGTAAATTTCTTTGCCGGCGCGTGTGACGGCAAGAATGTCGGGATAGCGGGCCGCCATCCACGCGGGAATCGCATAGGTCGGCGTGCCGATGATGACATCAATGCCTTCCGCCGCAGACGCATCGAGCATGCGGTTAAGATGCGTAAAATCAAAAACGCCGTCATGCGGCTCCATGGTCGCCCATGTGGACTCCGCAATGCGGATGACGTTCATGCCTGCCTCGCGCAGCATGCGCATATCCTCACGGATGCGGTCGCAGGGCATGTATTCGTCATAATAAGCGGCTCCGTAATAAATCTTTTCTGTTTTCATATGCCAGCTCCTTTCTGTCGGGGGACGCAATAAGGATCGTCTCCTGCTTTGATTTTTAACAATGATACCGATGTTCCATTATGTCCGACAAACCATATTGACGTTAAAAAAGAACATTGCTATCATAAAGGAAAATGTATCATATTAGGATTACCAATCGGTGAAATTGTATCAGTTATGGGAAAAAATATAGGTGGAAAATCACAAAACAGGTTGAACAACCGATTGCGCAATTTGTATTATACCATACTGTATCTGAAAAGAAAATGTACGGAATAGACAAATTCGGACAGTGCCGGAGGTACAAAATGACGATGGATGAGGGGACGAGGAGAGAAAAAAATTCAACCCGGGAGAAAGCGCAGCAGGAAGAGACGGCGATAAAAAAGATGACAATCGCCGACGTGGCGGAGGCGCTGGGCGTTTCCAAAACGACGGTGTCCCGCGTGATCTCAGGCAAGGGACGCATCGGAAGCGAGACAAAAAAGCGCGTGCTGCGTTACATTGAGGAGCATGATTACAAACCGAATGTGATCGCGAAGGGGCTTGCCCAGAACAAAACGTTTAATATCGGACTGATTATGCCTGGGAACCATAATTTTGTGGATTCTTCTTTTTTTCAGAAATGCATGCTTGGCATCAGCGAGGCGGCTGCGGCTGCGGATTATGACATGATCGTGTCCATGATCCGTGACGATGACTTAACGCAGCTGGAACGCCTTGTACAGAACCATAAGGTGGATGGAATCATCTTAAGCCGGACGCTTGTGGAGGACGCGCCGGCGGCATACTTAAAGCAGCATCATGTACCGTTTGTGGTGATCGGAACAACGCCCAGTCAGGACGTCATACAGATCGACCACGATCACCGGGAGGCGTGCAGGGAACTGACCTCCATTCTGCTGCTAAAAGGGCTGCGCAGGGTTGCGCTGATCGGAGGAAGCCGCGGACTTGTCATTACTCATACCCGTCTGCGGGGATATCTGGACGCGTTGGAGGCACAGGGCGTTCCTGCGGATTCTTCGCTGATCAGTCTGGATGCGGACAACGAGCCGATGTTGGAACGGATGGTGGGAGAGTTCGTGAAAAAGGGCGCTGAATGCATTTTGTGCATGGATGATTCCATCTGCAGTAAAGTGCTCAAGGTATTGAAAAAGAGCCGTATCAGCGTGCCGGAGGATATGCGGGTGGCATCCTTTTACAACAGTCCGCTTCTGGAGAACAATCTCCCCGCTGTGACGTCGCTTCATTTTGACGCGGCCGCGCTTGGCACGGTCACATGCAGGACGCTGCTCGATCTGCTTGACGGCAGGGATGTGCCGGGCCGGACGCTGCTTCGTTACGAGGTGGTGTTAAAAGAATCCACGAAATAATCTGCGCAGGATGTCCGTCAAAATCAACCTATGGTTGATTTTGGCACTTTTTTTATAAGCATGCTTACCGTTGCTTTTTCTGCTAAAGTCCCGTTATTATGAAAGGGAACAAAACAGGAACCTGAAAACAGACGATGGATTAAGGGGGTAACGGAATGTTTACACAAGTTGCTTTTGGAAACAGGCTGAGGGAGTTTCGAAAACGCGCAGGGCTGACTCAGAAAGAGGCGGGGATGAAGATTGCGGTATCGGAGCAGGCGATTTCAAAGTGGGAGAATGGGGACTGCCTGCCGGACGTGTATCATTTGAAACTGCTTGCACAGATGCTTCATGTCTCAACAGACTGCCTGTTGGATACAGAAAATGAAAGTGACGAAAGGGTTGTCGAAACAATCAGGGTCGGCGGAGCGGTATTTGAGATTGTGGAAAAGTCCGAGGTCATCCTTGCAGGGAAGATTTTATATGCAAAGGATTATCCGGATATATCTCAGTTTTACGACGCAATTGATGCGGTATCGGAAGACAGCGGGGCGCCGGACCTTTCATCCCTGCGCGACATGGTGCTCCCAGTGAGGGACATTCAGTTAAGCATAAACTTCTGGCGCGGCGAAGAGTCCCGGGCCTATGGCTTCGTCCGTGAAGTCGGCACGGATTGTCAGCCTCAGGGGATGGATGTATATAAAAATCCGGCGTCCTTATATATACGCGCATATACAGATCAATATACGGCACAGCTTATGACAAGAGAGGAATGCGGAACATGGGAGCTGTTTGCATATATCAGAGATTATTTTATGCCTGCCCACGGATTCAGAATGGCAGAAAACGGCGCACAGGAACTGGAGATATTTGACACATCCGTGCACCGGTCCGGTTATGCCTATATGCCGGTTGTGCGCGTGTCATGTCAATAAAACTGTTTGGCCGCCCGGCTTGCACAAAGGAGGAACGTGTATTTGGAAACCTATCGAATGCTTATGGAGATGAACAGAAAGGAAGTATTGGGAGAAACAATAACGGACGTGGAATATGAGGAAGCGGCAGCCCTTTTTCTTAAAGGGACATGCGCAAGGAGTGATATTCTGAAGTATAAAAAGTGCATGGGAGTGAGTCCGGAGACGGATCATTTATATCCGGATTACTATATTCCGCCGTATAACGGGAGTCGGAAACTCCGGCTGATTCAGGGGTATCTGCCGAAAACGAATCTCCTGTACGCAAATCATTATGAGTTGGAGATCATCAGATTTCTATGTAAGGCTGCCCCGGAAAATGAGAAGGTGAAAGAGATGATAAGCCATACCTTACAAAGACTGAGGCATACCTGTTTTGGAAATTTCTGTGCACAGGGTGAGTGTCTGGCAGCAGGAATCAGCGTGTTAAGACTGCTCGCGGCGGCGCAGCCGGACGATTCAGAGTGGATAGATAAATTATGGAATCCTTTAGGTGCTATTTTCCTTTCTTTTGAAAACAGAAAGGCATCGGTTCAGAAAGGAATACCGGTAACTTATTTCCTGATGGTATTAACGGATATTGATCATGAGAAAGCAAGAGCGCTGCTGTCGCAAAAAAAGGAGTGGCTGTCTTATCTGTTGGTAAGAGGGAAGCGTATGACAGGGAGATTGACGGGGAATCAGGATTCAGAAGGGGATACCTTCCGCATAATGGAAGAATCTATTATCAGAAATACGA
This sequence comes from Lachnospiraceae bacterium UBA7050, assembly GCA_002493905.1. Classification (GTDB taxonomy): domain Bacteria; phylum Bacillota; class Clostridia; order Lachnospirales; family Lachnospiraceae; genus DLAJ01. The sequence continues at coordinate 147,534 of DLAJ01000022.1, forward strand.
TCGGTATTTTGCCGGACGGTCAGGAGATACTTGGACAGGGCATGGCTTTGTCATAGCCGGCGTATGCCGGATTCCGCTATAGGAATCCGGCTTTTGCCGTGCGCCTGACGGCGCGCGTTTCCCCTTTTACAGCCGGCGGCGTCTGTCTACGCCAAATTTATGGTAGTATGCGGCTTTGTCTTGATACATTTTCTTTTCTGCCTCTGTGATGAGTCTTTCCACACCGCTTGAACCGTCTTTTTCCCACATGCTCCCTAACGCCATGTGAATGGACTTGTCCTGCAGGTCCTCCTTTAGCTGTGAAACGCGCTGATCTAAATCCGCCTCTTCAATTTCTGCACAGATTGCTAACAATTCGTCGCCGCCGATGCGGAAGAGGCCATATTTGCCGAAATCCTTTTTGAGGCAGTCACAGGCATCGACGATCAGCTTGTCACCTGCCGCGTGGCCTTTCTGGTCGTTGACCTGCTTTAAGCCTGTCACATCACAATAAACGATTCCAAGGCTCTGTCCGCTTTGCAGACTGTCAATATATTCATTCATGGCGTACCGGTTCCCGATCTGGGTCAGCTGGTCGCTGTGGCTCATCTCCTTTAACTTTCGGATGAGGTTGCGCCGTTTCAGGGAAGAGATAATAAAATGCGCCATAATCTGAAGCATGTCGGAGGCATAGTCCAGTGATCTTTCGGATGGATTATCGATTCCATAAAAGCCGATGGTCTCCCCTTTATCGTATAGAGGTATGACGATCAGCGAGCGGATATTCTGCCGCTTCAGATTTTCGTATTGCAGCGGGTCGCTCTCGCGGATATCCTCTAATTCTTCGATTACGATATGCCTGCCGACCTGAAAGTTCTGATACCAGTTGGCGCATACCTCAGGCGGAACATTCTGCAGATTGTCTTTTTCAGGGGTAACGCCGTCCGCCACCCACTCGTAGGTATTATCGTCGCCGCCGTTTTCATTCCGCTCAAAGATATAGGCCCTTTCGCTGCACAGCGCCTTCCCCACGTACTCCAGCAAAACATCCAGCGTCTGGGAAGGAGTCTCCTGCTGCAGGGCAATACGGACGCCGTTATTGATTCTCGCCTCCAGATTCATCGTTCTGTTCCACTGTTCCTGATTGCCGGCGTCAAAGGCAAACTCCACGTGATATCTCTTTCCGTCTTCTTCCACCATTGTGCCTTTGAGCATGACCTCACGCTGAAGAACGGGATTGTAATACCACCATTCCTTGAAATGTCCCGGCCTTAACTCAGAATTGCTGCACATAGAGCAGGGAGCGGAACAGCGCTGAAGAATCTCATAGCATTTTTTTGAAGCAATTTCGTCAAGGGAGTGAAAGCCATATGTCTGAAGAGCTTTTTTGTTCATGTAAACCAGATCATGGCTATCCATGTCCGTAACATAGACGAGCTCCTCCATTGTGTCAAAGAACTCCCATATTTTACTCATAACCGTAGTCCTCCTCAAAGTAAAAAACTGTAAGACATTGATATTATATATCATATTTATAGCGCGCTGTTCCAAATTTGGCGCGAAAAGTAAAAATATGGCGTGGATTGCAATTCTGCATACATTTACATCTTAAAGACAAGATGATAGAATAGCAGTAAAATAGCAAAAATACAAGAGAAAAACATGGAATCCATAAAACAAATAAACAGGAAGAAATGATCAATGCTGGTACAGATTTTATCATTTACACATCATTTAACCACCATGCTGTTCGGTATCTATATCTCCGCGTTCTTTTTGGGAGTCAGGCAGAACCGGAGAAATATTCTTACGCTGTTCCTGCTGTTTTCCGGTGTGGGAATCCTATATCTTGCCAATATTTTCCTGTGGGGCATTACGGTTACCGACCGGTTCTATGCGCTGATCGTGCATCTGCCGCTGATCATATTTTTGGCCGCGTATTATAAATATTCAGTCGTTTCGTCGTGCATTTCTGTGTTTTCCGCCTATCTCTGCTGTCAGTTAAGCAACTGGATCGGACTGGTCGTGTTGATGGTTACGGGAGAACAGTGGTGTTACTATGCTTCGCGGATTCTCATTACGATTACCACTTTTTTTCTACTGTGTAAATTTGTGTGCCGAACGACTGAAATCATCTTTGCAAGAGGCACGAGGGAGCTTTATATCATAGGATTGCTTCCAACGGTCTATTATATTTATGATTATTCCTTTACAAAAATTTCCAGCCTGCTTTATTCCAATAATAAGATAGTAGTAGAATTTTTGGGGTTTGTTTTCTGCCTCACTTATTTTGCGTTCCTGCTTATTTATTTCCGGGAATATGAAAAAAAGCAGGAGATCAAACAGTATAATGAGCTGATGAAGCTGCAGCTCCTCTCCATTGAAAAAGAGGTGGAACAGGTAAAACGCAGCAAAGAGAAGCTGTCTATATTAAGGCATGATATGCGCCACCATCTGAATATTATTCTCACGCAGCTGCAAAACGGCAGCACAAAAAAAGCGGTTGATTATATCGGGGAGATCGGAGACAGCTATGATGACACGAAGATGATTACCTATTGTAAGAATGAAATGATCAATTCTGTTATTTCTATTTATCATACGCGTTTTATGGAAAGGAATATGGCGTTCCATTGCGATATTTCCGTAGGGGAAAGGCTTCCGTGTCCCGATACGGCGATCTGTGCCGTTTTATCGAACGCTTTGGAAAATGCCATGCATGCATTAGAGGAATTAGACGCAGAGAAAAGATTAGTAAAGCTCACGATTTCTGAAAAAGGAAATCATCTTCTGATTGAATTGGAAAACCCGGCTGCAAGGATTCCAAAATTTGCCGATGGGATTCCGGTATCCGGACAAAAAGGCCATGGCATTGGCATAAAAAGTATTGTATACTATGTAGAACAGCTAAACGGACAATATCATTTCTCATTTACCGGAAACGCGTTTCTTTTAAGAATCATTATTTAGGAGCAGGCCTAATGAAAATAGCAGTTTGCGATGATGAAGTACAGTTTATGGATGCGGTCTGTCCGCTGCTGGAGCAATGGGCAAGAGAGAGCGGAATGAAGCTGACGCTCTACCGGTTTACAAATGGGGATGATCTGGTGGAGGCGCACCGGAACGAAACGATGGATTTAATTATTCTGGATGTTATCATGCCGCTGTTAAACGGCATCGACACGGCAAGGGAGCTTCGAAGCATGAATCAGACTGTTCCGATTATTTTTCTTACCTCCTCCAGAGAATTCGCCGTCGATTCCTATGAAGTAAAAGCGCTGAATTATCTTATGAAACCTGTAGACCATGACAAACTGTTTTTTACGTTGAATGAATTCCTAAAAACGTTTAACCTGTCTAAAGCTTCTTTTACTGCAAAAACCGCCGATGGTTTCTGCAGGATTGTCATTGCCGATGTGGATTTTCTGGAGGCGCAGAACAAGCAGGTTCTTGTTCACTTAACGGGGGACAGAACCATTGCGATCCGGGAGCTGTTTTCAAAATGTGCGGAGGTTTTTTCTCCCGAAAACGGCTTCTGCTGCTGTCACCGCAGTTATATTGTGAATCTGGGCAATGTAGAGCGGTTTTCAAAAACGGAAGTGATTACAGCCTGCCATTCCGTCATACCGATATCCCGAAATAACTATGCCGCGTTTAAGGAAGCTTACTTCAACCATATGTTTGAGTAACGGGATGGAGGAAGGAGCGGTTAAAGGGAAATAATAGATAATCACATTGTTTGACAGAGAATGGGAAGGCTGTACATTAAACGAGATTTATGAAAACTGGAACTGGATTCTGACAAGAGAGGCAGGCGGGGAATGGAAGCATATTGACCACGGGTATTGAGGGAGATGCATTCCATGGAATAGAAGTACATTCCATTGGAATAGAAGTACATTCCATTGGAATAGAAGTACGTTCCATGGAACAGGGGGCGCAGGATGACGGTTGATGATATCAGACAGATGATTCAGAAAGAGGGATTTGGCGTTTACGGCGGAACAAAAGAATATCATATATACATTTGTGCCGGAGATACCTTGTACGGTACGGGAGATTATGAGGACGAGCCGCAGACAGCCAATGATAAAAACGTGCGGTGTTACACTGTCTATATCAGTGATATGCTGGATCCGGGCAGGATCAATGCCTCTGCCGGACAGTATGAAAGTTTTGAGGAAGCTGTAAGAGAGGCGGAAAAAACCGCCGGATTTGCCGGATGGAAGGATTGCGGAGATAAGCAGTCCTTTTTACATTTGAGAAACTTGTGCTCGTAAAGCACGTTTCCTATTGCTGTTGGATTGGTGGTGATGATATGAATCTGTATTATGAATTGCGGGCTGTTCGATGAATCCGAGAACGACCTGTTTCGGAAAAGCATTATTTTCTATTATTTTGTGGATTTAGAGATGATGAGATCAAAGGCAAAGGAATATATAGCCGGGCTTATGCGGGTAACTGACAGGGAAATGCAGATAGGGAGAACTTTCTATGGAGAAACATATTCTGATCGTTGACGATGACGAGGATTTGTCGTTTATCATTGCCGAAATGCTGGAAGGGCATGGATTTTCGGTCACTTCCACACAAACGCTTGAAGATGCGTTTGCACTTCTTGCAAAAAATAAATTCCATCTCATTCTGCTCGACATCAATCTGCCGGACGGTACGGGTTTTGAGTTATGCGGGGAGCTGCGGCGTGTCTCGACGGTGCCGGTAATATTTGCCAGTGCGCGTACAAGTGAGAGCGACCGTGTTTCGGGGTTTGACATGGGCGGGGACGATTATCTGCCGAAGCCGTATTCCATGCGCGAATTACTGTCTCGTGTGAATGCCGTGATGAGGCGGGCGTATGGATTTGACGAGCAGGAAAGGGTCGTAACATTCGGGGATGTCTGCGTCAATCTGACTGCGCGGACTGTTTCAAAGAAAGGAGAAAGCATTTCCCTGTCCCTGCGCGAATTTGACCTGCTGGCGTATTTGTGTGAACACCCGAATACCGCACTCTCAAAGGAAAAACTGCTTGGCGGGGTGTGGGGCGCGTTCTCGGAGCTTGAACCGTCCACGCTGACGGTGCATATCCGCTGGCTTAGGGAGAAATTGGAGGACGACCCTGCCGCGCCGCAATATATCAAAACAGTCTACAAAGTAGGATATAAACTGGAGATATGAAAGGACAACGAATGAAATCAAGAATTTTTAAGCTGGCAGCATTGTCCCTATGCGCACTTGCCGTCATTACAGCGGTTATGGTATTTATGGACAAAAGCTGTGGTTACGATGAAATGAAATCGGGGCAGATTATCGCGTTGAATGAAATCGGGCAGCTTGCGCGGCTGGGGGAATATGATGAGATGTCCGCAAAAGCGGATGCTCTTGCCGAAACGATCCGGCAGACCGAAATGCATCCTTCCGACGGGCGGCTTATTCTGCTTGGCTGCGTCTGTGCGGGATTTATCCTGATTATTTTTGGCTACGTTTATTATGCTCTGTTGCGCCCGTTTGACAGGCTGAAATGCTTTGCCGCAAATATATCGCGCGGGGATTTTGATATTCCGCTGGACTATGGGCGCACAAATTATTTCGGCGAGTTTACATGGGCGTTTGACAGTATGCGCCGTGAAATCACGAAAGCCCGCGCCTGCGAACGAGAAGCGATAGAAAACAATAAAACCGTGATTGCAACGCTCTCCCACGATATCAAAACGCCGATCGCTTCCATCCGTGCGTACTGCGAGGGGCTGGGGGCGAATATGGACACTTCTCCCGAAAAAAGAAGGCATTATGTCGACGTGATCATGCGCAAGTGCGATGAGGTGGCGGGATTGACGAATGATTTGTTTTTACATTCGCTGTCTGATCTGGATATGCTGAAAATTGAGCCGGAAAGGTTTGAACTTTGCGAATTTATGTGTGTGGTTATCGAAGACATTTCAGCCGAGCGAAACGACATCACATTCACAAAACCGAATTTTTCCGCGCTTGTGAACGCGGATAAAAACCGCTTTTCACAGATTGTCGAAAATCTGATAAACAATTCCCGTAAATACGCGAAAACCGATATTGAAATTTCCCTGACACGCGAAAATGACGCAGTTTCGCTCAAATTCCGTGACAATGGCGGCGGTATTCCCGATGAGGATATGCCGTTTATTTTTGATAAATTCTACCGTGGAAAGAATTGTGGAAACGAGCAGGGTTCGGGTCTGGGCCTGTATATTGTGAAATATCTTGCGGAGAAAATGGGAGCTGAAATTTCACTCTGCAACCGTGCGGGCGGTCTGGAGGCAGTCATAAAAATTCCTGCAATCTTTTAGAGATTGAGTTCCTTAAGGACTTCTTAATAACTTTTATGGTTAATGGAGTTAGGCGATTGCGAAACTCGTTCG